>CBFGMY010000060.1:0-20093 GCA_965650055.1 uncultured Devosia sp. | reverse complement strand
CGCCGTGCTGATCGAGACGCTGGTGGCGCTCGGCGCCCAGGTCCGTTGGGTCAGCTGCAACATCTTCTCGACCCAGGACCATGCCGCTGCCGCCATCGCCGCTGCCGGCATCCCGGTCTTTGCCCATAAGGGCGAGACGCTGGAAGAATACTGGGACTTCACCGACCGCATGATGGACTGGGGCAATGGCCTCACCCCCAACATGATCCTCGACGATGGCGGCGACGCCACCATGTATATCCTCAACGGCGCCAAGGCCGAAAAGGATGTCGCCCTGCTGGGTAAGCCCGGCAACGAGGAAGAAGAAATCTTCCACGCCACCATCAAGCGCCGTCTCGCCAAGACGCCCGGATTCTTCAGTGCCATCAAGAACGCCATCCGCGGCGTGTCGGAAGAAACCACCACGGGCGTGATGCGCCTCTACCAGCTCCACGCCAAGGGCGAGCTGCCCTTCCCGGCCATCAACGTCAACGACTCCGTCACCAAGTCCAAGTTCGACAACAAATACGGCACGCGTGAATCGCTGGTCGACGCCATCCGTCGCGGTACCGACGTGATGTTGGCCGGCAAGGTCGCCGTGGTCTGCGGCTATGGCGACGTGGGCAAGGGCTCGGCTGAGTCGTTGCGCGGCGCCGGCGCCCGTGTGCTGGTGACCGAAGTCGACCCGATCTGCGCCCTGCAGGCCGCCATGGAAGGCTTCGAGGTGGTGACGCTGGAAGACGCCGCCCCGCGCGCCGATATCGTGGTCACCGCCACCGGCAATCGCGACGTGCTGACGCTCGACGACATGCGCAATCTCAAGGACATGGCGATCGTCTGCAATATCGGCCACTTCGACAACGAGATCCAGGTTGCCGCTTTGCGCAACTTCAAGTGGACCAATGTGAAGCCGCAGGTCGACCTGGTCGAAAAACCCGACGGCAAGCGCCTGATCCTGCTGTCCGAGGGGCGCCTGGTGAACCTGGGCAATGCCACCGGTCACCCGAGCTTCGTGATGTCGGCTTCGTTCTCCAACCAGACGCTGGCCCAGATCGAACTCTGGACCAATGGCGACAAGCTCGAGAAGAAGGTGCATGTGCTGCCCAAGCATCTCGACGAAAAGGTCGCCGAACTGCACCTGGCCAAGCTGGGCGCCAAGCTGACCAAGCTGACCAAGGACCAGGCCGACTATATCGGCGTGACGGTCAACGGGCCATTCAAGTCGGGTGAATACCGGTACTGAGCTGCCGAAGTTTGGAGACGCCCGTGGCTTTGGCCGCGGGCGTTTTCTTTTGTCCGGTGCGTGTGGCTCACCCCCCCTTGATCCCTCCCCACAAGGGGGAGGGAGACGATGGGCCCACGGTCAGAGTCACAATATCCGCCAAGCGCGGAGCGGGCTTCCCTCCCCTTGTGGGGAGGGAGTGAGGGTGGGGGTGGTTGGCGGTGCGCGCCGGGGCCGCCGGCGCGATGAACAGGTCGCCAGCCGGGGTTGCTGCTTCGTTCACGGTCAATCCCCGATATCGCTGCTTTGCCCAGAATGCACAGCCATTAAGACTCTTTTAGGCGATTCACCGGGCCGGTATGGTCATGGTGATTCGGTTGCTGGGGGACACGCAATCGGTTCGAAGATGGTCGGATTCCCTTGGGACTCCGCGTATGGCCACTTTGCTTGAGTTGGGCGTACCGGCTGCCTTGTAGCCGGGCTGGCAACGATGATTTTGACAAGAGGGCAGCGCATGGCGCCGGATCGTTTCCGGAAGCATCGGGGATTCGCACGACTGGCGGCGGCCCCTCTTACCCTGCTGACGGCGGTCCCCGCCCTCGCCCAGGGTATCAACTCGGCCAGCTTTGTTGGCGCGGCGCCGCTTGCCATCACCGTCGGCGCCGGGGCCTTTGCCCTGCTTGCCATGGCCGTGATCCGCACCATGCTCAAGGACGGCAAGGCCGAACGGCACCGTGCCGCCGGCCAGATTGCCGGCCTGCGTGCATTGGTCGATGAATATGAAGCACTGCTGTCTGGGACGCGCGAAGTCACGGTGCTGTGGACCGAGAACAGCAACGGCGCGCCGCGCCTGCTCGGCCAGGCCGCCTCCGTCCTGCCGCCGGGGCGGCAGCCCGAAAGCGTCCTCAATTTCCCCAGCTGGCTGACGCATGGCGACGCCGACAAGCTGGCCCGGCTGCTCGAGGACCTGCGCGTCAACGGCCACGCCTTTGCCCTCAGCCTCAATGCGCTCGACGGCCGGCTGATCCGCGCCAATGGCTGGGTGCTGGGCGGTGGTGCGGCCATGCGCCTGCGACCGGCATTCCTGCAGGCCCAGTCCGAACCGACACTGGTGGCCGCGGCTGCTACGGGCGACCTCGCCAGCGTACGGGCCATCCTTTCGGCCCTGCCCAATCCCGCCTTCGCCCGCAATGCCGATCAGCGGCTGATCTTTGCCAATGACGCCTATCTGCAACTGGCCAAGGCGCTGGGCAAATCGGGCACCGAGGCCGCGCCGCCCGAATTGCTCGATACCGCCCAGCTGCGCCAGCACCTGATCGATTGTGCCAAGAGCGACGCCCCCGGCACCATGACCGTGAGCTGGCCGGGGCAGGGCGCCTTCGACCTCGTGGAATTTCCCATCGTCGGCGGCCGGGCCGGCTATCTGCGCCCGGCGCGGGACGAAGCCAACCCGCCGGTCGAGACGGGCCTGGCCCATATCGGCGGCATTATCGGCGCGCTGACCACCCCGATCGCCATCTTCAATGCCCGACGCGAACTGGTTCAGTTCAACGCCGCCTTTGCCAGTCTGTGGAACCTGAGCCGCGCCTTCCTCGTGCCCGGCCTCGACGAGCGCGCCATCCTCGACAAGCTGCGCACCGATGGCATGCTGCCCAACCAGGTGGACTACCAGACCTGGCGCAGCCAGCACCTGCAAAGCTATACCCGCAAGACCCCGCATGAGAACGAGCCCTGGCACCTGCCCGATGGCCGCACCATCAAGGTGATCTCGGCCCCGGCAGGCGCGGCGGGCGGGGTGATCTATGTCTACGAGGACATCACCGAGCGGCTGAAGCTGGAATCGACCAACAAGGCCTTTTCCAACGTGCAGCGCGAAACCATCAATGCGCTGAGCGAAGCGGTGGCGGTGTTCGGCACCAATGGCCGGCTGACCCTCAGCAATCCCCGGCTTTCGGCGCTGTGGAAGCTGCCGATGAACGAACTGGGGCAGAACCCCCATATCGACCAGATCGCCGAGGCCAGCGGCCGCGCCATTCCCGAGGACGGCGCCAGCATCTGGCGCGACCTGAAACGCGGTATCATCGACCTCAATCCGACGCGCTCCGACCAGACCGGGCGGCTCAACCGCTCGGACGGGCGGCTGCTCGACTATGCCATCACGCGCCTGCCCGACGGGCAGACCATGATGACCTTCCTCGATGTCACCGAAAGCGCCAGCTATTCCAAGGTGCTCAAGGAGCGCAATGATGCGCTGGTGGCCGCCGACCTGCTCAAGGACGCCTTCGTCGAGAATGTTTCCTATGAACTGCGCTCGCCACTGACCAACATCATCGGCTTCGCCGACCTGCTGGCCGGCAGCGAAGGCGGCAGTCTCAACGAGCGGCAGCGCGCCTATATCGACTATATCCGCGCCAGCTCGGTGACGCTGGGCGTCCTGATCGACAACATCCTCGACCTGGCCTCGGTCGATGCCGGTATCGCCGAATTGCGGCCCGAACTGCTCGACGTGCCGACCCTGGTCGACAAGGCGCGCGCCGGCCTTTCGGCCACCTTCCCCGAGATTTCGGGCGAAAAGCCGATCAACCTGGTGGTCGATATCGAAGACGCCATGCCGCCCTTCATCGCCGACGGCACGCGCATCGTACAGGTGCTCTATAACCTGCTCAGCAATGCCGCGCGCTTCTCCCCGCCCGGTGGCGAAATCAAGCTGTCGGTAAGCCACCGCGCCAACCGCATGCTCTTCATCATCGAGGACGAGGGCCCGGGGGTGACCGACGAAATGCGCGCCGCCATCCAGACGCGCATCGATACCCCCAGCGGCCGCCAGCGCGGGGCGGGCCTCGGCCTTGCCATCGTCAAGACCTTCGTCAACCTGCATGGCGGCACCATTTCGGCCGAGAAGCGCGAACCGCGCGGCAGCCGCATCATCGTCAACCTGCCGCGCGACAGCGCCATGGCCGGCGTAGCGGAATAGGGTTCGCCACTCCGTCGCCCCCTCCCCCTTGAGGGGAGGGCCGGGGAGGGGGTAGTGCTGTGGTCCACCGATGGACCCCCTCCCTCAATCCCTCCCCTCAAGGGGGAGGGAGGCGAAAGAGCCGATGCCAGATTTCCTCCCCGACGACGCCGCCACTGCCGAACTGGGTGCCAGTCTCGCACGGGAACTGACCCCCGGGGATATCGTCCTGCTCGAGGGTGATCTGGGGGCCGGCAAAACAGCGCTGGCCCGCGCCATCATCCGCAGCCTGGCTGCCGATCCTGATCTCGATGTGCCCTCGCCCACCTTTGCGCTGGTGCAGCCCTATGACACGCCCGCCGGCCCGGTGCTGCATGCCGATCTCTATCGGCTGGGCGATCCGCGCGAGGTGGACGAACTGGGGCTGATGGACAATCCCGACGCCATCGTGCTGGTCGAATGGGCGGCGCGGTCGCCCGAAATCGTCGCGGCCGCGACGATGACGATCGAGCTGGCCATTCCGCCCGGCGGTGACGGCAGGCTGGTTCGCATCACCAGGGCCTAGAGTAGGTCCGGCGTCGCCGGATCCTCGCGGTTGCGGAAGAAGGTGTGAACGCCGCGGGCGCGGCGCCTGGTAACCTATTGGCAATATCTTTTGGGCCACCCTTGGGCATCTGGCCGCCTTGGGAGGTGCCCCGCATGTCGGCAGTTGCTTCAATCGATCGAGACGCCTGGGAGCATGACCGCCTGGCGGCCCTGCAGCGCTTCGACGTGCTCGATTCCCCGCGCGAAGAGCCGTTCGACCGGGTAACCCGGCTCATCCGCTCGATCTTCGGGGTCAGCACCGGCATCGTCTCGATGATCGACGGGCATCGCCAGTGGTACAAGGCGGCCGATGGCTCCAACCGCAGCGAAGTGGCGCGCGGGGAGACCTTCTGCCGCTTCCCCCTGCTGTCGGGCGAAACGCTGGTCGTGCCCGATGCGACCCGCGATCCACGCTTTGCCGACAATCCCAATGTGACCAGCGGCGGCGTGGGCTTTTATGCCGGCGTGCCGCTGCGCACGGCCGATGGGCATGTCATCGGCACCATCTGCGCCATCGACCCCCAGCCGCGCGACTTTTCCGAGCGCGAGGTCAAGATCCTCGAGGATCTGGCGCTCATCACCATGAACGAGCTCGAACTCCGCCAGCGCGCCAGCATCGATGTGCTGACGGGGGCCCTGTCCCGCCGCGCCTTCAAGGAAGAGGGCAATCGCGCCGCTTCGCTGGCTAGCCGGCATAACCATGCCTTGGCCTGCCTGGTCTTCGATCTCGATCACTTCAAATCCATCAATGATCGCTTCGGCCACGGCGCCGGCGACAAGGTGCTGACCGATGTCATCAAGGCCTGCGTCGGCCTGTTGCGCCAGAGCGACCTGGTCGGCCGGCTCGGCGGCGAGGAATTCGCCGTGCTGTTGCCGCTGACCGACCGCGCCCATGCCATCGAGGTCGCCGAAAAGCTGCGCCAGGCCATAGCCGGGCTCGTCTTCGATTTCGGCGGCGTGGCCCTGCCGGTGACCGCGAGCTTCGGCCTCTGCGTGCTCGACGCCACCGCGCCCGATATCGAGACCATGCTCGAGCGGGCCGATGCCGCGCTCTACGAGGCCAAGAAGGCCGGTCGCAACCGCGTCGTCGCCGTCGAGCCGCCGCAGGACGATGTCCGCACCAATGCCCGCCGCGTGCTCAAGGCCGGCCGCATCGTCTTCAACAACGGCGCCTCGGTGGTGAACTGCACCGTGCGCTGGCTCTCCGACGAGGGCGCCGGCATGGACGTGATGGGCGTGTTCGGCATTCCCAACCAGTTCACGCTCTCCATCCGCTCCGACGGCTTCGAGCGCGCCTGCAAGGTGGTGGCCCAGACCGACCGGCATTTTGACGTGCGGTTTATCTGAGGCGTGCCTATACGCCGCCCGGCTTTCGCTTGCGGAGCGCAAGAGCGCCAGGTGGGAGCGCAAGGGCGCCCCGGGAGATCACGATGCGAAGCGGCTTTCGCCCCGACGGCTTGCACCGCCTGTTTGAGTATTGAAGAGGCGAAAGCCGCTTCACACGAGCTGGTTTTTCCTGCGCACGCATCGAGCGGCCACCCTTTCGGGTTGGACATGGCGCTCGTCCCGCTCCGATGGGAAAGCCGTTCCGATACCGTCCTCATCGGCCGGGCCTTCCGGGCTCCCCATCGTCGCGTGACATCCCGCCGTCCGGCCGGTGGTCAGCATCCACGCAGGCGCCAGGCGACCCCGGCTGCCAGTCCCCCCCGCCCGATGCTTCGTCGGCACCGCGTGAGTGGCGGGGATGGGCGGAGTATGGCGGAGGCGATGGCGGCGGGGATAAGTTTGTTGCACAAATGTGCCCCCGACACGGCCCCTGTTCATCCCATCCGCGGTGTCATTCCGGCGAAGGCCGGAATCCATGCGGTGGGCTGTCCCCAACGCCGGTGTTAGCAGCGAACCACGGACATGGATTCCGGCCTTCGCCGGAATGACCCGGTGGTTGGTTTACATTGCGCCAAATGCAACCTACGCTCGAAGCATTGAGGGGGGCTTCAATGTCATTCAAGGAAGATGTCGCCGATTTGGCGAAGCGCGCTATTAGTGCGCAAGCAGTTGCGCAAACTGAAGAGGCGACGAAGAACGCTATCGTCATGCCGTTTCTTCGCGTGCTGGGCTTCGATGTATTTGATCCGACGCAGATCATTCCCGAATACGTGGCGGACGTTGGTCTGAAGAAGGGCGAGAAGATCGACTACGCCTGCAAGATCGGCGACCGGATCGAGTATCTGGTGGAAGCCAAGTCGGTCTCGACCAATTTGCGCGACGCGCAATACAGCCAGCTCTTCCGCTACTTCCACACCTGCGATGCGAACATCGGCATCCTGACCAACGGGCTGCACATTTGGTTCTTCAGCGACCTCGAGGCGCCCAACAAGATGGACGCGGCGCCATTCTTCAAGTTCGACTTGCTGTCCTACGACGACAACGATCTCAAAGAGCTTGAGAAGTTCCACAAGAGCAATTTCAGCATCGAGAACATCAAGGCGGCCGCGTCGTCACTGAAGTATCTGCGAGGAGCCATGAGCTTCATCGAAGGACAGTGGGGCAACCCGGACGAGGAGTTTGTGCGGCTGGTGGCACGCGGATTCTATGAAGGTAAGCTAACTAGCGCAGTGGTCAACGACCTCAAGCCCATCGTAAAGCGGGCCTTCGATGACCTGTTCCGGCAGCGCGCCAAGCACAAGATCGACGTGGCCTTCGATGGTGGAGCGGACGAGGCGATACCGGCTGTGGATGAGAACAAGGTCGAGACGACGCCGGACGAGTTGCAGGGCTTTATGATCGTTCGGGCGATTGCGGCAGAGGTCGCGCCGGTATCCCGGATCGTTATGCGGGATGCGCAGTCTTACTGCGCGATTCTGTTTGACGACAACAACCGAAAGCCGATTGCTCGGTTGCATTTCAACGGGAAAGCGAAGTTCATCTCAATATTTGATGCAGAGAAGGAAATTGTCCGCCACGGACTGGACAAGGTGGAGGACATTTACGCGCACCGTGCCGCGATCTGCACTTTAGTGGGAAGTTACCTCTAGTGGCGGATGAGAACGCGAACTGGGTTCAGCCCGAAAATTGGCTCTCACTGATCGACACACTTTATGAGGGTGATTGGAACGAGGACATTGGCCGTCATCGGGCTAAGGCCGCATTTCGGGGAGTAGTTGACGCGAGCTGGTCGATGGGGACCTCGCTAATGCGTCTTGGTGGCGAATATTGGACGTTAGAGCG
Source organism: uncultured Devosia sp. (assembly GCA_965650055.1). Lineage (GTDB taxonomy): Bacteria > Pseudomonadota > Alphaproteobacteria > Rhizobiales > Devosiaceae > Devosia. The sequence continues at coordinate 12,126 of CBFGMY010000060.1, read as the reverse complement.
TCATCTCCTCCGCAATTTTCGAAAATACGCCCATCGCGACGTCGTTGATCGAGACTCTTTTTGGTATTGGTTGTCGGTGGCGCAGCATCACGGCCTCCCAACAAGACTGCTCGATTGGACATACTCTCCATTTGTGGCACTGCATTTCGCAACAAATGACATTTCCAAAATGGACACGGATGGCGCAGTTTGGGTGGCAAAAACAGAGCAGATACACAACCTAATGCCAGCACCACTCAGAGCCGTTTTGAAGAACGAAGGCGCCGCGGTGTTTACAGTCGATATGCTAGCGTCTTTGGAACGCGAGCGGCTCAGGGATCCGACTGCCTCAATATCGGTTCCAAGCCGAAGACCGAGAAATGTTCGTAATCTCGACGACTTTGATGCCCTGTCCTCAAAGCCCTTCGCGCTATTCTTTGAGCCTCCATCTATTGACGACCGAATCGTGAATCAATTTGCCCTCTTTTCCGTTATGTCCGACGCGAGGATGACAATGGATGAGTGGTTCTCTCAGCGATCTAATGTATTTAAGAAGGTAATTGTGTCGAGCGGTATGAAATGGGAAGTGCGCGACAGGTTGGATCAAGCAAATATTACTGAGCGAGTAATTTACCCAGGGCTCGACGGATTGAGCAATTGGCTGAGGCGACACTATACGAGCAAAACTAGATAGCACTCAGCGACCCTCGGTTGAACCGTCAGGGGGCGCATGTCAGTGCCGCCTCCAACGCCCGCCTGTTCCTCCCCATCCACGCCGCGCTTCGCGCCCGCCAGGCCATCGCCCACAGCGCGTCCACCGGGCCGTCGCTATCAGGCGTGAGCCCCGCCTGCACCGCTTCGTTCGCTGCGTCGGCGATGGCCAGTTCGATCATGGTCGGCACGAGTCGCGCGCGCTCCGCTGACGCCAGCCCGTAGCCATCGACGATGTAGCGCATTTTCTTGGCGCGCGCGGCCAGGGGTGGCAGGCCGATGCGGAGTTCGAGGTCGTCGTCAAAGAGGTGTGCATTCAGCCAAGCCAGTTGGGCGAGTTCGACCAGCGGGTCGACCGGGCCGGCCTGTTCCCAATCGATGAAGCCGACGGGCTGGTGGTCGTGGGCGATGACGTTCCAGTCGCCCAGGTCGCCATGGCCGATGATGCGGGGGCCGCTGCCGAGGTCGCGGCCGAACCAGGGGCGCCAGATGGCGTCGGCAGGGGGCACGAAGCTGGCGCTGGCGCGGTGGAAGTCGGCGAGCATCTTGCCCAGGTTGAACATGGCTTCGTCGGGCCAGGGGCCGGGATGGAGCGAGACGCCGTGGATGAAGCTCAGGGTTTCGCGGCCTTCGGTGTCGAAGCCGGAGCCGACGACGCGCGGCGCGCCGGTGAAGCCTTCGGCTTCGAGATGGCGGAGCAGGGCGTGGACGGATTTGGCCCAGGGGCCGGTCTGGCGGTGGACGGTGTCGCCGATGCGGGAAACGGCCGTGCGGCCGCCGCCGGTGAGGATTTGTTCTTCGGTAGTGCTGGTCATGGCCCTTGATCCGTTGCTTCAGTCGACACCCTCCCCCTTGCGGGGAGGGATCAAGGGTGGGGGATGTTTGGCCTGGATATCGGTGCCCTCGCCCCCCACCCCGCTGCGCTACGGCCCTTGGGGCCCAGCTGCGCTGCCCTCCCCGCATGGGGGAGGGTGGGGTCCGGTGATGGAGCACCTAGTGCGCCTCGTCCCAGTTGTGCGCGGCATGTGCGTCGACCTGGATCGGCACGTTGAGACGCACGGCCGGCTCGGCGGCGCCCTCCATGACCTTCTTGATCACCGGCATGGCTTTGTCCTCGGTTCCCCTCGGCACTTCGAAGATCAGTTCGTCATGCACCTGCAGCAGCATGTCGGCTTCGATGCCGGCCTTTTTGAGTTCGGGCTCCATGCGGATCATGGCGCGGCGGATGATGTCGGCGGCGCTGCCCTGGATGGGGGCGTTGATCGAGGCGCGTTCGACAAAGCTGCGTTCGGCGGCGTGGGACGAATTGGCGTTGGGGAAATTGATCTTGCGGCCGAAGATGGTCATCACATAGCCATCGACTTTCACCCTTCGGCGCTGCTCGTCCATGTAGTCCTTGATGCCGGGGAAGCGCTCGAAATAGGTCTTGATATAATCGCCCGCGACACCGCGCTCGATGCCGAGCTGGTTGGCGAGGCCGAAGGCGGAAATGCCGTAGATGATGCCGAAATTGATCGCCTTGGCGCGGCGGCGGACATCGGACGGCATGCCCTCGACTGGGACGCCGAACATTTCCGACGCCGTCATGGCGTGAATGTCGAGGCCTTCCTCGAACGCATCCTTGAGCGCCTGGATATCGGCGATATGGGCCAGGACGCGCAGCTCGATCTGGGAATAGTCGGCCGAAATCAGCACCTTGCCGGGCGCGGCAACGAAGGCCGTGCGGATCTTGCGGCCGTCCTCGGTGCGGACGGGGATGTTCTGCAGGTTGGGATCGTTAGAGCTGAGGCGGCCGGTCAGCACGGAGTGCTGGCTATAGGTGGTGTGCACGCGGCCGGTGCGCTGGTTCATATATTCGGGCAGGGCATTGGTATAGGTGCCCATCAGCTTGGTGAGCTGGCGCCAGTCGACAATGGTGCGGGCCAGCGGAATGCCCTTGAGGGCGAGGTCTTCCAGCACGTCGGCGCCGGTGGACCAGGCGCCGGTCTTGGTCTTGGTGCCGCCTTCAAGGCCCATGCGATCGAACAGGATTTCGCCCAGCTGCTTTGGTGAGCCGAGGTTGAAATTGGACCCGGCCAGCTCATAGGCTTCTGCCTCGAGGGCCGCGGCACGCTGCGAGAAATCTCCCGACAATCTGGCCAGAATCTGCCGGTCGACGGAAATTCCGCGGCCTTCCATGCGGGCCAGCACCGGGGCAAGCGGGCGCTCGATGGTTTCGTAGAGCGTGGTCATGCCCTCGGCGGCGAGGCGCGGCTTGAGGATGCGCCAGAGGCGGAGCGTCATGTCGCTGTCTTCGGCGGCGTAGCGGGCGGCCTTGTCGATCTCGACCTGGGCGAAGGTGATCTGGCCCTTGCCCGTGCCGATCAGGTCCTTGATCGACTGGCCGGGGACGCCCAGCCAGTGATCGGCCAGCTCGCTCATGGTGTTGAACTGCGGGCCGTCGAGCGAATAGCTCAGCAGCAGGGTGTCGTCATAGGAATTGACCTGGACGTCGTAGCGGGCGAGCAGGCCCAGGTCGTATTTGGCATTGTGGAAGATCTTGAGGATCGAGCGGTCGGCAAACAGCGGCCGCAGCATTTCGAGGGCCTGCCTGACATCCATCTGGCCCTCGGCCTTGCCGCCGCCGAAAATGTCGCCCTCGCCCTGGCTGTGGCCGAGCGGCAGATAGGCGCCATTGCCGGGCTGGGTGGCGAAGGATAGGCCGACCAGATCGGCGGTCTGGTTGTCGAGGCCGGTGGATTCAGCATCGGTGGCGACGAGTCCCTCGGCATAGGCGGCATCGATCCAGCGCTGCAGATGCTCGGCATCGCGGATGATTTCGTAGCGCTCAGGCGTCCACGGAATGGCCTTGGTGGCCTCGTGCATCGCCGCGGCATGGAGCACAACGGGGGATTCCGAGCGACCCTCGGCTTCCTGGCGCGCGGCGCGGGCTTCGGCGCGGGCTTCATTGTTGAAGCCGACAGGCGAGGCAGGCACGGCCGAGAGGGCCGGATCGGCGTCCCAGGCCTCGGGATCGGCGCCGATCAGGCCGGCCAGGCGCTTGGTGATGGTGGCAAATTCCATCGCCTTGAGAAACGGGAAGAGCTTGCCCGGCTCGACCGGCTGCCGAGCCAGTGCATCGAGACCCAGTTCGACCGGCACGTCCTGCGCCAGGGTCACCAGGCGCTTGGAAATGCGGGCCAGGTCGGCATTGGCGATGAGCTTCTCGCGGCGGGCATTCTGCTTGATCTCGCCGGCATGCTCGAGCAGGTTTTCCACCGACCCATACTGGTTGATCAGCTCGGCCGCCGTCTTGACGCCGATGCCAGGGACACCAGGGACATTGTCGACGCTGTCGCCGCACAAAGCCTGCACGTCGATGACCTTGTCGGGTGTGACGCCGAACTTGTTGAACACTTCGTCGACGCCGATCCAGCGGAGCGGCGGTTGCCCGGGGCGCGGAATGGTGTCGAGCAGGCGAATGCTGCCATCGGGCTCGACCAGCTGCATCAGGTCCTTGTCGGACGAGACGATGGTCACCTTGCCGCCGGCGGCGCGGGCCTGGCGGGCATAGGTGGCGATGATGTCGTCGGCCTCCCAGCCCTCCATCTCGATGGATTCGATATTGTAGGCCCGGGTGGCGGCACGGGTGAGCGGGAATTGCGGCACCAGCTCGGGCGGCGCCGGCGGCCGCTGCGCCTTGTATTCGGCATAGAAGTCGTCGCGGAAGGTCTTGCCCTTGGCGTCGAAAATGACGGCCATATGGGTCGGCTCGTCCTCGCCCTTGAGGTCTTCCATCAGCTTCCACAGCATGTTGCAGAAGCCCTGGACGCACCCCACGGGCAGGCCGTCCGACTTGCGGTTGAGCGGGGGCAGGGCGTGAAAGGCGCGGAAAATATAGCCCGAGCCGTCGACGAGCAGCAGATGCATGAAACCGATTCCATTATCGAGCGAGGCGCGACTTTAGGGGAGATTTGTCGCAGCCAAAAGGGCTTGGACCGCGGGAACCGGGGCACAACTCGCGACGTTCTGGGAAATTGGCGGCAAAGAAGGTGCTGCTCCATCACGGTTTGAAAAGCGTCATGTCAGATATTGCAGACAGTAACAAAGCCAGGTTGGGCGTCGCTGGCCTCGACAATATTCTCGTGGGCGGTCTCGCCCGTGGGCATCTCTATCTGCTCGAAGGCAGCCCCGGCACGGGCAAGACCACGATTGCCCTGCAGTTCCTGCTCGATGGGCACGAACGCGGCGAACGTGGACTCTACGTGACACTGTCGGAGACCGAGGACGAACTGCGCCTCACCGCCAATTCGCATGATTGGGAAATCGACGCCAGGTTCGAGATTTTCGAACTGGCGCCGCCCGAGAGCCTGCTCGACAGCGAACAGCAGCAAAGCCTGCTCTATTCGTCCGATCTGGAGCTGGGCGAAGCGACCAAGGCGATCTTTGAGGCGGTGGAGCGGGTCAAGCCCGATCGCATCGTGCTCGACAGCCTCTCGGAAATTCGGTTGTTGGCCCAGAGTTCGCTGCGCTATCGCCGGCAAATCCTGCTGCTCAAGCACTATTTCGCGCGCAATGGCGCCACGGTGCTGCTGCTGGACGACCTGACTAGCGACGCCAATGACAAGACGGTTCATTCGGTTGCCCATGGCGTGATCCGCCTTGAGGAACTGGCGCCGACCTATGGTGCCGAGCGCCGGCGTCTGCGGGTCATCAAGTATCGCGGCCAGGCCTATCGCGGCGGCTTCCACGATTTCACCATCAAGCGCGGCGGCGTCGACGTCTTCCCGCGGCTGATCGCCAACGAACACCGCACCCGCTACGACCGCTCGGCTCTGACCAGCAATATCGCCGAGCTCGACGCGCTATTGGGCGGAGGCCTTGAGCGCGGATCGAGCACCCTGGTGCTTGGGCCGGCGGGCTCGGGCAAGTCGCTGCTGACGCTGCATTTTGCGCGCGCCGCGGTGGAGCGCGGCGAAAAGGCCGCCCTGTTCATCTTCGACGAGGAACTGGGCCTGCTGTTTACCCGGGCCAAGGCCATGGGCATTGATCTGGAGGCGCTGCGGGACAGCGGCAACCTCATGATCGAGCAGGTTGATGCGGCCGAGCTTTCGCCAGGCGAGTTCGCCCATCGTGTGCGCAAGCGGGTGGACGCGTCGCAGGTCAAGACCGTGGTGATCGACAGCCTCAATGGCTACCAGGCCGCCATGCCCGAAGAGCAGTCGCTCCTGCTGCATATGCATGAGCTGCTGCAATATCTGAACCGGCAGGGCGCGACGACCTTTGTTACCGTCGCCCAGCATGGCCTTGTGGGCGACATGAAGTCGCCGGTCGATATCACCTACCTGGCCGACAGTGTCATCCTGCTGCGCTATTTCGAGGCGGCTGGTCGCGTGCGTCGCGCCATTTCGGTGATCAAGAAGCGCTCGGGTTCGCACGAGGATACCATCCGCGAGTATCGCATCGGCAGAACCGGCCTGTCCATCGGCAAGCCGCTCGAAGATTTCCAGGGTGTATTGCGCGGCGTGCCTACCTATACTGGCTCGCATAATCCACTGCTGGAAGCGGAAGCCGACGGACGGTTTGGTCCGGCCATGGGAGACCACCGGGTGTGATCAGTTCGGAACGCGCGCTGATCCTGGCTCCGAGTGGCCGCGATGGCATTGTCGCCGCCACGCTGCTGAGCAATGCGGGCCGGGCAGCGGAAGCCTGCAACGGCATCGACGGCCTGCTGGCCGGGCTGGACGAAGGGGCCGGATTGGCCATCATCGCCACCGAGGCCCTGCAATATGTCGACCTGAACCCGCTCAAGCGCTGGATCGACGAGCAGGCGCCGTGGTCCGATTTCCCGTTCGTCATTCTCAGCCAGCGCACCAACACGCCGGACCAGACGCCGCTCGTCGCGCAATTGCAGGCCATTTTGGGCAATGTCATCGTGCTGGAGCGGCCGTTCCATCCCACGGCGCTGCTCAACGTGGTGGACAACGCCCTGCGCGGCCGGCGCCGGCAGTATCAGGCCCGCCGCTATCTCGAGGAGATGCGCGAGGCTGAGCAACGGCTGCAAACGGCATTGCTGGCCGGGCGCATGGGCGCCTGGGAGCTGGATGTGCTCGAACTGGGCCTGACCGGGTCCGATCAGTTCAAGGCCTGCTTCGGGCGTCGCCCCGATGAGACCCTGCTGTTTGCCGACATGATCGAGGCGGTCGCGCCGGCGGACCAGCGCCGCGTACAGCGCGCCTTCGACGACGCCATTGATGGCGCCGACCTCGTGCTCGAATACCGCGTGCGCTGGCCCGATGGCCGGGAGCACTGGATCGATATTCGCGCCCGCGTGCTGACCGATCGCTATGATCGGCCGCAGACCCTGGTGGGCGTGGCCTCCGACATCACCGCGCGCAAGGCGGCCGAAGCCGAGCGCGAGAAGCTGCTCGAAGCGGTGGCGGCCGAGCGTGAGCGCACCCAGCAGGCTTTGCGCGGGGAACGCGCGCTGTCGGGTCTGCTGCTGACCAGCGTGCCGGCCGGCATTGTCGCCTATGACACCGAATTGCGGGTGACCATCTGGAACCCGGTCATGGAGCGCATCTTCGGCCTGCCGGCGCCCGCCGTGCTCGGCCGCTCGCTGGCGCGGGTCATCGGCGATGGCCAGAAGGATGCGATCGAGCAGCGCCTGCGCGACGCCCTCGATGGCATTTCCGGGCCGATCGAGGAGATCGAACTGACGACGCTGGCCAGCGGTCAGGTCGTACTCGAGAGCCAGCACGCCCCGCTGCGCGGCGGCGACGGCCAGGTCGTGGGCGGCGCCGCCTTCTTCCGCGAAATGACCGAACGTCGCCGCGCCGAGGAGCAGTTGCGCCAGGCCCAGAAGATGGAAACCATCGGCCAGCTGACCGGTGGCGTGGCGCACGATTTCAACAACCTGCTGGCCGCCATCCAGGGCAATCTCGAACTGCTGCGCAAGCGCCTGCCGGACGATCCGCAAATCCGGCGTTTCATCGATGGGGCGCTGCAGGGCGCGCAGCGTGGCGCGTCACTGACCTCGCGCCTGCTGGCTTTTGCGCGCCGGCAGGATCTCAAGCCCGAGCCGACCGATCTCAGCCAGTTGCTCGATGGCATGCGCGCCTTGATGGAACGCTCGCTCGGCCCGCTGATCTCGATCGATTTCAGCATCGAGCCGGACCTGCCCGCTGCCCGCGTCGATGCCAACCAGCTCGAACTGGCCATTCTCAACCTGGCGGTCAATGCGCGCGACGCCATGCCTGACGGCGGGCAGCTCACCATCGATCTGCGCCAGCTCGAGGGCAGCGAGAGCGGCCTGGGGCTGTCGGGGGCCTATCTGCGGCTCGCCGTAAGCGACACCGGTATCGGCATGGACGACAAGACGCTCAAGAGCGCAATTGAGCCATTTTTTTCGACTAAGGAATTGGGCAAGGGTACAGGGCTGGGCCTCTCCATGGTGCATGGGCTGGCTGTCCAGCTCGGCGGCGCCCTGCGTCTCAAAAGTCGGGTAGGCGAGGGTACGACGGCCGAGCTGTGGCTGCCGGTCGCCATATCGCCGGTCAAGGAGGTTGAGCACGTGCAGTCCGAACAAGCGCTGGCCCCACCCCCATCCTCGGTTATCCTGGTGGTCGACGACGACGCCCTGATCAATATGAGCACGGTCGACATGGTGCAGGACCTTGGGCACACCGTGCTCGAAGCCTATTCCGGCAAGGAAGCCCTGCAGATCCTGGGCAGCGGGCAGCGCATCGACGCGCTGATTACCGACTATGCCATGCCCGGCATGACCGGCGTGGAACTGGCGGACCGGGCGCGGGAACTGCATCCCGGCCTGCCAATCCTCTTGGCCACCGGCTATGCCGACCTGCCCAGCGGCACGACCACCGACCTGCCGCGCCTGGCCAAGCCCTATCAGCAGACCGAACTGGCGACCCAGATTTCCCGATTGCTCACCGGCCGCGGCGCAGCGCAGGTCTAGCGCCGTCTCGGGTCGGCGTTCGACAGCCTCTTTGCGCCCGGCTATGCTGCCCCCAGAACGGTTGACCGCGCGGGGGGCAAAATGCGGGTTGCTGGACGAAGCGGGGCCACGCTGGTGCTGGCCACAATCCTGACGGGCCCGGTTGTGGCGCAACCGACCCCGACGCCGATGGCGGAACCGTTCGGCGGCTATCTGGCAAATCCCGCCGCGGCAGGCCTCTATGTCGAGGATGGCCGGTACAACGCCCTCAACCTGCAAGGCGGCCTGCTCTACAAACCGCAACCGGCAGCGCCCGGAACGGGCATAGTCTTCTATGACCCGGAGCCAGCGACGAGCGACACGAACCTGATCTGGAAGCCGCAGCTCCCTGCCGCGACCAGTCCCGGCATCATCTACTATACGCCGCAGCCCACCGAGACGGGCGTCTTTGCCACCGACACGCCGGCCTACGAGATCAAGATCCCGCAGGCTTCCGAAGAACCGCCGATCTGGGCGCAGCGCTGGACCGACTTGTCCGAAACGCTCAACACCCCCGATTGGGAGCCCGCGCCCGCCATATCGGTTTCCGACTGGGTGATTGCGCCCACGCCCGACAAGCCGCGCTTTGATGCCAGCATCATCGAGAGCTATCTGGACCCCGACAAGCAGTTCAGTTTCGACAGCTTCGCCGATGACGCCGCCAATGTGGTGAGTGCCAATGAGGGGCTGTTCGAGGGCTTGGGAACCCGGGCCGAGTTCACCAGCCTCGCCACGGACCTCAAGCCCCTGGTCGATGCCAACCCGGTCTGGGGCGCCGTGTTTGCCGTCGAGATGCTTGAAAACAGCAAGGACCTGCTCGCCGAGCGGTCCGCACCGGAATGGCAGGGCCTGATCGACAACCTGCAGATCGCCCATGAGCTGCGCAACCCCGCCGCCACCGCCATGCTCGGCGAATCCTATCTGCTGGGACGCGGCGTGGAGATGAACGAGCCGCGGGCGCTCGACTATCTGGAGCAAGCCGTTGCCGCCGGCGACCTGCGGGCGATGACCCGGCTGGGCAGCTACGCCTACGACCTCCCCAGCATCATGTCGCAGGACATGGCGCTGCAGCTGTCGCGCCAGGCCCTGGCGGGCGGCGACGCCAATGCCGCCGGCATTCTGGGCTATGACGCCTATCAGCGCGGCGAGATCGACGAGTCGGTCGATTTCCTGGCGACCACGGTCGCGTCGGGCTCGCCCGAATATGCCGAGCAGGCGCGCATCCACATGGCGATGAACTGCAGCATCGAGGGGGCCGTCTGTTCGCCCCTGACCGTCGCGGTGGCAACCAGCCGCGAGCCGGGCAGCATCACCGAGGGCCTGCCCTGGCTCGATCATCAGAGCGGCGCCTATGCGACCAATTTCGCCTTTGCCCAGACCATGGTGCCCTTCGACGGCGCGGCTTTGCAGGGCGAGCCACCGCCGCCAAACTTCTTCCAGAGCCTGCAGGAGCTCTTCCGCGCCGACCAGTTCGGCCGCTCGACCTTCGTGCTGCCCGATGCGGGTCTGGCGCAACCCGACGCATTTTTCGGTGGCCTCCAGACCGCGTTGGACCAGGCGCAGGGCGATGAAAAACGCATCCTGCTCTATGTGCACGGCTTCAACAATTCGGTTGAGGATGCGCTCCTCGCCATGGCGCGGCTCAAGCAGCGCGGTCGCCTGCCTGGCGTTCCGGTGATTTACAGCTGGGCCGCCGGCAAGGGCCTGGCGCGCCCCAATTTCGAGAACGCCACCTTTTACAGCGGCTATAGCCGGGACGTGCAGATGGCCAGCAATTCATGCTTTGCCTTCAGCAGTTTCCTGGCCGACCTCAGCACGCGCTTTGGCGCGGGCAATATCATTCTGGTGGCCCACAGCCACGGCGCCAAGCTGGTGCATTCCGCCTTGACCGGCTGCGAATTCCGCTCGGAGGCAGTGACCTATGCCGGCGGCCGGTTCGACAGCGTGATCTATGCGGCACCCGACATCGACCTCGACCAGTTCGACCAGTCCTTCGCCACGCTCGCCAACATGGCCGAGCGGGTGGCGATCTATGTGTCGAGCCAGGACCAGGCCATCTGGGCCAGCTCGAACGTCATTCGGGGCGGCATGCCGCGTGTCGGGGGCGCCGTACGCAAGAATTTTGGCAACGCCATCGAGGTGATCGACGCCAGCAGCATCACCGATCCCAGCAAGGATGCCGGCCACAGCTACGCCTTCATCAACTACCAGGCGCTCAGCGACATGCGTCGGTTTCTCAATGGCGAGGTGGCGGCAGACCGGTGCCTCGAGCCGATCAATGGCACGGGCCCCGGCTGGTGGCTGCCCGAATGTGACTAGCGCAGGCCCGCGACGTCCAGGAGGCCGGCGCGCTTGGCGTCATAGTAGAAGCCGCGGGCATAAAAGCGCACGGCCTGATCGGGGTTGCCCTTGGCGGTGACATAGGCGCCCGCCAGGTAGCGCACCGCGTAGCGCAGGTTGGTTTCGGCATCGAGCAGGCCCGCCGGCGAGCCGCGATAGCCCATGCCGGTCGCGGTGGCGTGGCTGATCTGCATCAGGCCGTAATAGGGGCCGTTGCGCGCCGCGGCATTGTAACCGCTTTCGCGCACGATGATCCGGCGCACCAGGGATTCGGGCACGTCATATTGCTGGGCGTAATGGGCGATCAGCCCATCATAGGCGCCGCCCGAATAGGCGAGCGCTGCAGGAGCGGGTGGCACGGCGGCCGCATCGGGCACATGGCCGGCCGGAGTAGCCGTGGGTGCTGCGAAGGAGGCCAAAGCGGCGGTCGCGGGGCCGGGCGCCGGCTTGAACGAACTCATCGAACAGCCCGAAACCATGAGCGCCAGCATAGCTGCCGCGCCGATCAGTCCCATGCCTCTGCCGATAGTGGTTCGTGCCATGCGCGCATCCTAGCCGATTTGCTGATCTGGCGCGATACGGACCAATCGCGGCAACCTGATGGCAATTTATGGGCATGGCCTGTGCAAGGACACAAATCTCCGTTGCCTTTGCGCGGCGTCTCCGTATTCACTTTTCGTTAAGGGCCGGGAAGACGGCCGGGGGACCTGCCTATGAGCAAGCGCAACACCTTGGGCGCGCGGCTGCGTTATGCCTTTGACACATCGATGTCTGCCGGGCCGATCGCGCTGATCGGCTGGCTGGCCGTGCTGTCGCTGGTGGTCATCGTCGTGGCCGGCGCTGTCATCGCGCTGCTGCGCATTACGCCCGATGGTGGCGAGTCGCTGGGCTTCGTCGAGGCCATGTGGGCCTCTCTGATGCGCACGCTCGACGCCGGCACCATGGGCGGCGATACCGGCTGGGTCTTCCGCATCGTCATGCTGGCGGTGACCATCGGCGGCATCTTCATCGTCTCCACCCTGATCGGCGTATTGTCCTCGGGCATCGAGGGCAAGCTCGACCAGTTGCGCAAGGGGCGCAGCCCGGTGCTCGAGACCGCCCACCCCATCATCCTCAACTGGAGC
>CBFGMY010000059.1:0-20124 GCA_965650055.1 uncultured Devosia sp. | reverse complement strand
CGAACTGGCTAAACAGTCTTCCGACATTGTTGCCGTTTCAGACGACGACGAGGCCTTGGGCTTGCGCAAGATCGTGCATCGCGCAGTCCACAATGTCGGGGGCGATATCGAGGGCCTGCGCTTCAATCGTGCCGTGGCGCAAATCTATGAGTTGACCAACGCCCTGGTGCGCTCGGCGGGTCTGGCCAGCGCGGCACCTGCCGCCCGAATTGGCGCCCTGCAGGAGGGCGTGGAGCGCCTGATCCAGCTTCTGGCGCCGATGATGCCACACCTGGCCGAAACCTGCTGGGAAGCGCTCGGCAAGACGGGCCTGGTGGCCGATGCGCCGTGGCCGCCGGTCGATGCGGCCCTGCTGGTCGACGACACCGTCACCCTGCCCATTCAGGTCAATGGCAAGCGTCGCGGCGAAATCACCGTGCCCAAGGGCCTGCCGGCGGCTGAGGTGGAGAACAAAGTCTTGTCATTGGATGAGATTGTCCGCATTCTCGATGGCAAGGCTCCCAAGAAGATCGTCATCGTCCCGGACAGGATCGTCAATGTCGTGGTCTGAAACAGCAGGCAAGCTGGCGCGTCCCCTTGCGATCGCGGGCTTCCTGGCATCGGCCACGGCGCTGGGGGCCTGCAGTTTTTCGCCGGTCTATAGCGGTACCCTGGCCAGCCAGCCGATGCTGAACCTGGCCTATGCCAAGCCAACGACGCGCCTGGAACAGATCGTGTACCAGGAACTGTCCCTGCGTTTCGGCTCGTCCGACGCAGCCACGGCTCCGCTTGCCACGGTCAGCGTAGCGTCGTCGTCTGCAGCCGTCGGGCTGTCGGTAACCGCCAACCCGAACAAGCTCTATCGCAGCGTGGTCATCGCCACCCTGACCATTGCGCGACGCGATGGCACCAATGCCCAGCCGATGACGTTCACACGGCAAGCCAGCGCCGAATACACCACCAGCGGCCAAGTGCTGGCCGATACGGCGGCTGCCAACGAGGCGGCCGAGCGCGCTGCCAAGGCGGCGGCCGAATCGCTGCGCCTGGCCATGCTGGCCTCGCTCAGCCGCTGATGACAGCCCTCAAGGCGCATGAAGTTGCCCGTTTTCTGGCGCGTCCGGACCTGACCGAGGGAATTTTCCTTGCCTATGGCCCCGATGCCGGTCTGGTGCGCGAGACGGCGCAACGGCTTATCCGGCAGTTGAGCGGTGACGATCCGGAATCCACCAGCGTCGTGACGCTCGATGGCGCCGAAGTCGACGCCGACCCCTCACTTCTGGCTGTCGAGGCCCGAACCATGTCGCTGTTTGGCGGCAAGCGGATCGTTCGCGTGCGTGGGGCGGGCAAGTCATTGGTCATGACGCTGACCGAACTGCGCGACGATCCTGCTGGCGCCGCCATCGTCCTGGAAGCCGGCAATCTGGCGCCCAAGGACGCCCTGCGCGCCCTGGTGGAGGCCGCCAGGCTCGGTCGAGCCCTGCCCTGCTACCCCGATAGCGACGAAACCCTGCAGGCGTTGATTCGCGAGACATTCAACCAACACGGCATTCGCGTCGATGGCGACGTCGTCGCTACTTTGCGCGAAATTCTCGGCAATGACCGGGAAATCACCCGCCGGGAACTCGAAAAGCTCTGTCTTTACGCTGCGTCGAGCAAGAGCCTCACGCGCGAAGACGTGATGCTGCTCTGCGCCGACAATGGCATGCTGGTGATCGATGCAATCCTCGATGCCACGGGCGGCGGGCATGCCGAAAAGCTCGAACTGGCACTGAACCGGGCGCTGTCGTCGGCTGTCGATCCGCAGCGGCTGTTGGCAATGTGCACGATCCACTTCGCCAACCTGCGGCGCTGGCGCATCGAGGTCGATGCCGGCAAGTCGCCGCGCATGGTGCTGGAAAACCTCAGGCCAAAGCCGCATTTCTCGCGCATTTCGGCGCTCGAGCAGCAGTTGCGCCTGTGGTCGGACAATGCTCTGGCAACGGCAGGTGATCGCATCTTGCAGGCAACGGCCGATAGCCGCCGTCGGCCCGCCTTGGCGGAAGCGAGCTTGCGCCGGGCGCTGCTGGCCATCTGCATGATGGCCGCATCGCACTAGCGATCGCGGCCTGGTATTTGCGTTTCACGTGAAACTTCGAGGCTCGCCAAAGGCAAAATCGCCCCAGTGGAGCGATTTTGGGCATATAGGCTATGCGAGCTGCGCTCGAATGGCTGCTGGCTAGTTGCTGCCCGTGAGACGGACGCAGATACCGTCGAGCTGCTCCAGCGTCTTGTAGCGAATCTCGAGCTTCCCGCCGCGTTCGCTATGCGCCAGCGACACCGAAAGCCCCAGGGCATCCGACAGCCGCCGTTCGAGCGCCACGGTATCGGCATCACGGTCGAACACAGGCCCGCCGGGCTTCCTCTTGCCGGCCACTTCGCGCTGCTGGCTGAGAGCCTCGGCCTCGCGCACCGAGAGACCTCCCGAAACGATCTGACGGGCCAGGGTGGCCGGATCGTCAGCGGTGATCAGCGTTCGCGCATGACCCGCGGTCAACGTACCGCTGGCGACCATGCCGCGCACATCCTCGGGCAGACGGAGCAGCCGCAGCGTATTGGCGACATGCGAACGGCTCTTGCCGATCACCTGCGCCAGATCCTGCTGGGTATAGTCGAACTGTTCGATCAGCTGCCCATAACCCATTGCTTCTTCAAGCGGATTGAGATCGGCGCGCTGTACGTTCTCGATGATCGCCAGTTCCAGCGCTTCCTTGTCGCCGACATCACGGACGATAACCGGCACATCGTGGAGGCCGGCCTTCTGCGCCGCACGCCAGCGGCGCTCGCCGGCAATGATCTCGAAGATATTGGGATCATCGCTCGGCCGCACCAGCAGCGGCTGCATCACGCCCTTCTCGCGGATCGAGTTGGTCAACTCCTCGAGCTGGTCGCTATCGAAAGTGCGCCGTGGATTGGCCCGATTGGCGATGATGAATTCGACAGGCAGCTTCTTGACGCCGCCCGATTCGGTGACGCGGGCGCCTTCCACCGTGGCCATGTCGCCGATCAGCGCCGCGAGCCCGCGACCAAGACGAGTGGGTTTGTCGTTCATATCGGGCTCTCCTGGAGTGTTTCCAGCAAAAGTGGGCTCCACTTTTGCGGTTCGAAAACACGACAATACAAAAAAGCATAGATCGCCTCTGCCATGGCGATCTATGCCGCGTTGAGCTGCCGCTCGCGGCGGATCACTTCGGTGGCCAGCCGCAGATAGGCCTGGCTGCCGGCGCATTTGAGGTCATACAGCAAAGCAGGCTTGCCGTAGGACGGCGCCTCGCTGAGCCGGACGTTTCGGGGGATCACGGTCTCATAGACCAGGTCGCCCATTTCCTGACGCACGTCCTGCAACACCTGTTCGCTCAAATTGTTGCGCTTGTCGAACATGGTCATGACCACGCCCTGGATGGAGAGGCGCGGATTAAGGGTCGACCGAATTTGTTCAATGGTCTGAAGGAGTTGGCTCAAACCTTCCAGCGCAAAGAACTCGCATTGCAGCGGCACCAGCACCGCGTCTGCGGCAACCAGGGAATTGACCGTAAGCAGGTTCAGGGATGGCGGACAGTCGATAAGGATGTAGCTGATCGACTTGTCGTTGATGGAAAGCTCACCCAACTGCTTGAAGGCGTTGCGCAGCTTGAAGGCCCGGTCGGCCTGCCCCGCAATGGTCAGCTCGACGCCGAGCAGGTCCATGGTCGAAGGCACAATGGCGACATTGGGCACTGATGTCATGATGGCCGCCTGGGCAACGGTAGCCTCGCCGACCAACAGGTCGTAGGACGAGACTTCGCGATCGGTGCGCGAAATACCAAGCCCGGTCGACGCGTTGCCCTGTGGATCGAGGTCGATGATCAGCACGCGTTCGCCCACCGCGGCAAGCGCCGTGGCGAGGTTGATCGCGGTCGTGGTCTTGCCCACGCCGCCTTTTTGGTTGGCCAGTGTCAGGATACGGGGCGCCACTACAGGCCTCCAGCTCGTTCGCCGCTAACTAACTGATTTCGCACGCAAATTCGACAGCGTGAGCAGAACACCGCTTGCATCGATGTCACTTGTCGTTACTACCACGTCATAGTCCCAATGCGTAGCGGCATCCGCGAGTTCTTCAACATGTTCCCGCCCTTTGTGGAGTATCGCGCGGGTTTTTGGAGCAAAGAACGGCTCCATCCAGCCGCACAGGACCGGTAAACCAGCCAAGGCGCGGGAGGTGATGACATCGGGCGTGGGTGTTTCACGTGAATCAACCTGATCGCTGCGGCGGCCTTCAACCGTGACGATCAGGCCCAGTTCACGCGCGACCGTGCGCAGAAAGCTGACCTTTCGCCCATTGGGCTCGATCAAGGTGAAATGGTGATTCGGACTCTTGAGCGCAATGGCCAGTGGCAATGCCGGCAGACCACCGCCGCTACCCAAGTCCAGAAAGGCGTGATCGCCCGCCTTGAGGAGCTTGAGCACCTGCAGACTGTCGGCAAAATGGCGTGACCAAACCGAATTCAGTGTTTCACGTGAAACAAGATTCTGCACCGGCTGCCACTTTGCCAGCAGCTGAGCATAGGATTCCAGGTCGGCTGCAACGTCGTCGACCGGCCGGGTGAAGTAGCGTGCATAGGCCGCGATTTCGTCCCGTCCGGTCATCAGCTGGCCTTGCGGAATTCACCGCGCCGGATCACCGCCAGCAGCAGGGTCACCGCAGCAGGTGTCATGCCGTCCATGGCCTGGGCCTGGGCGATGGTTTGCGGTCGGAACTGCTGCAGCTTCTGCCGGATCTCCATCGAGAGGCCTGGGATGGCCGAAAAATCAATATCCTCCGGAATCGGCTTCTGCTCGTCCCGACGAACAGCGTCGATATCGTCGCGCTGACGATCAAGATAGACGGCGTACTGGGCGTCGACCACGAGTTGTTCGATGATATCAGGCGCTATCCCGGCAATCTCGGGCCATAGCCGTATCGCGTCGTCGGGCGTGACATCTGGGTACGAAAGCAGATCGAAGGCCGAGCGCAGCTTACCGTCCTCGTTGACCGCTATCCCGGCCTTGCGCGCGACGTTGGGCGTGGCCGTCAGCGTCGTCAGCAATGCACGCCCCTTCGACAGGGCGTCGATCTTCGTGGCAAAGAGCTCACGACGTTCCTCACCCACCACGCCGCGGGCCGTGCCGAGAGGCGTCAGGCGCTGGTCGGCGTTGTCGGCCCGGAGATGCAGCCGGAACTCGGCACGGGAGGTGAACATGCGATAGGGCTCGGACACACCACGCGTCACCAGGTCATCGACCATCACGCCCAGATAGCTTTCGGTGCGTGACAGGACCATCGGCTCCTGGCCGGACGCCGCCAGTGCCGCATTGGCGCCCGCCAGCAGGCCCTGGGCGCCGGCCTCTTCATAGCCGGTCGTGCCGTTGATCTGCCCGGCAAGATAGAGACCGGGCTGCCGCTTCACCTCAAGCGTGGAGCTGAGCTCACGCGGGTCGACATAGTCATACTCGATGGCGTAGCCCGGCCTGACAATGCGCACATTCTCGAGCCCGGGCATGGAGCGCAGGAAAGCCTCCTGCACCTCCGATGGTAGCGACGTCGACAACCCATTGGGGTAGACGGTCGGATCATCAAGCCCTTCTGGCTCAAGGAAAATCTGGTGACTGTCACGATCGGCGAAGCGGACCACCTTGTCCTCGATCGAGGGGCAATAGCGTGGTCCGCGGCTCTGGATACGACCGGAATACATCGCAGAGCGATGCAGGTTATCGGAGATAATCCGGTGGGTCTCGGCCGTGGTGCGCGTGATATGGCAGGAGATCTGCGGCGTGGTGATCGCGCGCGTCAGCGCCGAAAAAGCCTCCGGCGGATTGTCGCCCGGCTGCTCCTCGAGCCCGGAATAGTCGATGCTAGTGGCGTCGAGCCGCGCCGGCGTACCGGTCTTGAGGCGACCCAGCTGGAGGCCCAGGGCTTCGAGCCGGGTGGATAGCCCAAGCACTGGACGCTCCCCGAGACGTCCGGCGGGGGTTGTCTCTTCGCCCCGATGAATGAGGCCGCGGAGGAATGTTCCGGTGGTCAGCACCACGGCCTTGGTGCCCAGGCGACGGCCGTCCAGCAGCACGACGCCGCTGACGGCCCCATTGCTCACCTCGATATCGTCGACCTCGCCCTCGATCACGTCGAGATTGGGCTGGGCGGTGATGGCAGCCTGCATCGCCTGGCGATAGAGCTGGCGGTCAGCCTGCGCGCGCGGCCCCCGCACGGCGGGCCCCTTGCGACGGTTCAGCACGCGGAACTGGATACCAGCCTGGTCGGCGACGCGGCCCATCAGACCATCCAGCGCGTCGATCTCGCGCACCAGGTGACCCTTGCCCAGGCCACCAATGGCCGGATTGCAGCTCATCTCGCCGATCGTAGCGAACTTGTGCGTCACCAGGGCCGTTGCAACGCCCAGGCGTGCCGAGGCAGCCGCAGCTTCGCAGCCTGCGTGACCACCTCCGACGATGATGACCGCATAGTCGCTCATGACGTGTCTCCAAGGCTGGCCTCAATAGGCCAATGTTTCACGTGAATCAATTCCGGCGGCGATCACAGGACTGCCATTCGGCCCAAGGCCTCATGGCCTTCTCACCTAAATCGCTCCACCGGAGCGATTTTGCCCACGGCGCGGCTCGAAGTTTCACGTGAATCATTTGCCGATGCAAAAGCTGGTAAACAGCCGATCCAGCACGCGCTCGGCATCCAATCGCCCAACCAGCCGCTCCATGGCCTGGGAGGTCATGCGCAGACTTTCGGCCGCCAGTTCCGGCATGGCCAGCTGACGGCCTGACGCGTCGAGGGCGTCGAGGGCATTCTGCAGCGCGAGGCGATCGCGCTCACGGCTGAGCAACGACGGCTCTCCGACCGTCAGCGTCCGTCCGATCTCTTCGATACGAAGCAATAGGTCCGGGAGGCCATCCCCGCTCCGGGCGGACACTGAGATATCTGCGCCGGACACATCGCCCAGATCGCGCTTCGTCGCCACGCGGAGATGGCGCGGGTCGTCGGAGGCCGGCGCCTCGGCGGGCAGGTCGGGTGCGTGGAGCCACAGGACGATGTCGGCCTGATCGATGGCCTGACGTGCCCGGCGCACACCTTCGGCCTCGGCTTTGCTATCTGTCTCGCGCAGGCCCGCCAGATCGAGCAGAATGTAGAGCTGGCCGTTGATATCTAGCGGCACTTCGCGAACGTCTCGCGTCGTGCCCGCCTCGTCCGTTACGATAGCGATGTCGGATTTGGCCAGGGCGTTGAGCAGGCTGGACTTCCCGGCATTTGGCGGGCCGGCCAGTGCGACGCGGATACCCTCGCGCACGATCCGCCCATGCTCCACCGAAGCGAGCGCCGCACCGACATCGTCCCGCAAGTCGGCGATGCTGGCGCCGAAATTCGCGGGCAGATCGGAGACATCGCCCTCATCAGAAAAGTCTAGCCGGGCCTCAATTTCGGCGCGCAGGTCCAGCAGCTGGTCGCGCCAGGCGTCGATGCGTTGGGAGAGGCCGCCCTCGAACCGGGCCAGCGCCTGGCGCCGCTGGTTCTCGGTCTCTGCCTCGAGCAGATCGCCGAGCCCTTCAATTTCCACGAGGTCCAGCTTGCCGTTCTCGAAGGCGCGACGCGTGAATTCCCCCGCTTCCGCCAGGCGGGCGCCCTTGCTGGTGATGAGCTTGAGAATGGCGCGGACGCCGGCTGGCGAGCCATGCACCTGGAGTTCAGCGCAATCCTCGCCGGTAAAGCTGTGGGGTGCGGGAAACCAGGCGACAAGGCCACGATCGAGCAGCGAGTCCTGCCCGATCGGCCGTAGCGTCAGCCGCCGCGGTTCGGGTAGCGTGCCCGCAATGTCATCAATGATGCGACCCGTCTCGGGCCCGGAGAGGCGGATGACCGCCACCCCGGACGGCGGTGCCCCGGAGGACAGCGCCACGATTGTATCGCCCGACCGCATGGGCGCGGCTTAGGTATTCATCGAGTCGAAGAAGTCGGAATTGGTCTTGGTCTGGCGGACCTTGTCGACCAGGAATTCCATGGCGTCGATCGTCCCCATCGGATTGAGGATGCGGCGCAGCACATACATCTTCTTGAGGATGTCGCCCTCGACCAGCAGCTCTTCCTTGCGGGTGCCGGACTTGGTGATGTCCAGCGCCGGGAAGATGCGCTTGTCGGCGACCTTGCGGTCAAGGATGATTTCCGAGTTACCGGTGCCCTTGAACTCTTCGAAGATCACTTCGTCCATGCGCGAGCCGGTATCGATCAGCGCAGTGGAAATGATGGTCAGCGAACCGCCATCTTCGATATTGCGCGCGGCGCCGAAGAAGCGCTTGGGGCGCTGCAGGGCATTGGCGTCCACACCGCCGGTCAGCACCTTGCCGGAGCTCGGAACAACGGTGTTGTAGGCACGGCCGAGGCGGGTGATCGAATCGAGCAGGATGACCACGTCGCGCTTGTGTTCGACCAGGCGCTTGGCCTTTTCGATGACCATTTCGGCGACCTGGACGTGGCGCGAAGCCGGCTCGTCGAAGGTCGAAGAGATGACTTCGCCGCGCACCGAGCGCTGCATGTCGGTCACTTCTTCCGGACGCTCGTCGATCAGCAGCACGATCAGGTAGCATTCGGGGTGATTGGTGGCGATCGACTGTGCAATATTCTGCAACAGTACGGTTTTACCGGTACGCGGCGGCGCAACAATCAGAGCGCGCTGGCCCTTGCCGAGCGGGGCGACCAGATCGAGCAACCGGGCCGAACGATCCTTGACCGTCGGATCGGGCAGCTCCATGCGGAGGCGCTCTTCGGGGTAAAGCGGGGTGAGATTGTCGAAGTTGACCTTGTGGCGAACCGCCTCGGGATCTTCGAAATTGATGGTGTTGACCTTGAGCAGCGCGAAATAGCGCTCGCCATCCTTGGGAGACCGGATCTGGCCTTCGACCGTGTCGCCGGTTCTGAGACCAAAGCGGCGAATCTGGGATGGACTGACATAGATATCGTCGGGGCCCGGAAGATAGTTCGCGTCCGGGGAGCGCAGGAAACCGAAACCGTCAGGCAGGACTTCGACGACGCCTTCGCCGGTAATGTCGACTTCCTGGGCGGCCAGTTCCTTGAGGATGGCAAACATCAATTCCTGTTTGCGCATGGTCGAGGCATTCTCGACCTCGTGTTCTTCAGCGAACACCAGGAGTTCGGCCGGAGATTTGGCCTTGAGCTCGCTGAGCTTCATATTCTGCATGTAGCGGGAGACCCTATTGGGAAACTTTGATCGTCGTGTCGGCGATATATTTGGGAGGGGTAGGCACCGCGCAGCGACCGGGGCCGGTCAGCTCTAGGATGGGATGCGTTGGCTAGGCATGTAGCGCGATCCGGCAACAGTTTCAAGGATGAAACCACCGCAGGGCGCCCGATTCACGTGAAACAGCGCGATCAGAATGGTTTCACGATCACGGCGATGACAATGACGATGGCGATGACGAACGGAATTTCGTTGATGGCGCGGTAGAAGGTGTGCGGCCTTGTGTTCTGATCGTTCTGGAACTTGCGCAACAGCCCGCCATACCAGCCGTGAACCCCCGATAGCGCCAGCACCATCGCCGCCTTGAGCCACATCCAGCCCATGGAGAAATCGACAATGCCGAAGCCAAAGGCGAGCCAAAGGCCGAAGATCCAGGTCGCGGTCATCGCCGGGGTGATGATGCCGCGATAGAGTTTGCGCTCCATGACCTTGAAGGTCTCGGACTTCTCCGAACCGACCGCGGATTCAGCGTGATAGACGAAGAGGCGCGGCAGATACATCATCCCCGCCATCCAGGCGATGACCGAGATCACATGCAGCGCCTTGACCCATTCATACATGCCCGACACCCCGACAGTTCAACGCGGCCCTAGCCGTTCTTAACCCGGTCAACCAACCGCGCCACATGCTCGATCGGGGTTTCCGGCACGATGCCGTGACCCAGATTGAAGATGTGGGGGCGGTCGGCAAAAGCGGCAATGATCGCGTCGACCCGCTCATCCATCTGCGCCCCACCGGCCACCAGCCGCAATGGATCGAGATTACCCTGCACCGGCAGCGCCGGGGATAAGTTACGCGCGAAGGCGAGCGGCGTTGCATAGTCGAGGCCCAGCGCATTGACGCCGGTCTCTGCCGCATAGCGCGCCAGGTTGCCGGCGGCACCCCGCGGAAAGCCGATGATCGGCGCATTGGGCACACGGGCCCGCACACCGGCCACGATCCGCCTGTTGGGTTCGATGACATGGCTGGTGAAGGCCGCGTCGTCGAGATTGAGCGCCCAGCTCTCGAACAGCTGTACGACGTCGGCACCCGCCTCGAACTGCGCCACCAGATAATTGATGCTGGTTTCAACCAGGATATCGAGCAGCGCCGCAAAGGCTTCCGGATGGCGCAAGGCAAACAGCCGAGCAGCGGCTTGGTCGGGCGAACCCCTGCCGCCGATCATATAGGTCGCCACGGTCCAGGGAGAGCCACAGAAGCCGATTAGGGTCTTCTGAGGGGGCAGAGCCGCCCGCAAGCGGCGCACCGTCTCCAGCACCGGCGCCAGATGATCCAGCGGATCCTTCTTCCTCCCCAGCCCTGCAATGCTGCCGACATCAACCGGGTCCAGGACAGGACCCTCTCCGGCTTCGAAGCGCACCGACTGCCCCAGCGCGTCAGGAATGACGAGAATGTCCGAGAACAGGATGGCGGCATCGAGATCGAAGCGACGCAAGGGCTGCAGCGTGACCTCGGTGGCAAGGTCCGGCGTGTAGCACAGCTCGAGGAAGTTCTTCGCTTTGGTCCGTATCTCGCGATACTCGGGCAGATAGCGGCCGGCCTGGCGCATGATCCAGATCGGTGGCCGTTCCTGGCGTTGGCCAAGCACGGTGGCGAGGAGAGGCTTGTGGGTCACGCCTTGCTTCCCTTCGAAACCTCTAAAGAGTCTTTCTGACTTCGTATCAGTATTATCATGGCGGTGTTTTGAGCCAATTCAGCGCCGTCCACAATCGCCGTCATGGCGGCACAACGGCGCAGGTCATGGTAAACAAGCCCTTAACGACGACTGTGGATGATGCGGCACCGCGGCCACGCCGCAATGGTTAAGCACCTCTTAACAAGGCACCTGCCGAGTCAATGATTCGGATCGGCATGTGCAAAACCGCTTGGCAATATGCGGAGCCGGCATCGGGCTTTTCCCCAAACCTATCCCAGCCCGGTCGCGAGGGGCCTGCCGAGTCCAAATGTTAATCTTTCGGTAACCAAGTCGAACAAATCGGGCCGTCGGCCAAAACCATGAGTCATTGTCACAGGCTTGGCCTTGAGCTGGGGATGACAGTGTGGAAAACATCGGTGCCATGCTAATCCTCGCCTCCCAGAGCGCCACTCGCAAAACCCTGCTGCAGCAGGCGGGTATCCATTTCTCCAGCCTACCCGCCGACATCGATGAGCGAACGCTCGAGGCCTCTGTATTGGCCGGCGGCGGCGATGGTCGTGACGTTGCCCAGCGCCTGGCCGAGAGCAAGGCTGCGGCGGTCGCGGCAGCTCATCCCGGCGCCATTGTGATCGGTGCGGATCAGACGCTGAGCCTTGGCCCGGAGCTTTTGCACAAGCCGCGCGACCGGGCCGAGGCAGCGGCGCAGCTCGATCACCTGCGTGGCAAGACGCACCGTCTCAATGCCGGCGTGGCGCTGGTGCGCGACGGCATCCTGCTCTGGTCCGGTGTCGAGACGGCCGAGCTGACGTTGCGCGAATTCTCCACCGCTGAGCGCGACGAGGTGCTGGACCGCGAGGGTGATGCCATCCTCTCGTCCGTGGGTGGCTATCGGCTCGAAGGCCCCTCTATCCGTCTGTTCGAGACCGTCACCGGCGACTATTTCACCATTCTGGGCCTGCCCTTGCTGCCCCTATTGGCCGCTTTGCGCGCCGTTGCCCCCGAGACCCTCACGTGACCACCAAAGCCTTCGTCATCGGCCACCCCATCAACCACTCCCGCTCGCCGTTGATCCACGGCACCTGGCTGGCCGAGCACGGCATCGACGGCAGCTATGAGGCGATCGACGTGGCGCCTGATGCCCTGCCCGGCTTCTTCGAGCGGCTGTGTTCAGGCGAATTTGCCGGCGGCAATGTCACCATCCCGCATAAGGAAGCCGTGTTTTCCCTGTGCGACGAGGTTGACCCGCTGGCCCGCAAGATCGGCGCGGTCAATACGCTGGTGGTGCGTGACGGCAAGGTAATCGGCAGCAATACCGACTATCTCGGCTTTCTCGGCAATCTCGATGCCGCCATGCCCGGCTGGTCGGATGGACCAGACGACGCCATGGTCATCGGCGCCGGCGGTGCTGCCCGAGCGGTGCTGGTGGCTTTGCAGCGGCGCGATGGCGGCAAGGTGCATGTGCTCAACCGGACGCTGGCCAATGCGCAGGCGCTGGTCGACGAGATCGAAGGGCCGTTCGAGGCGCATGGCTTCGATTCCTTCGCCGAGCTGGCGCCGCGCACGGGTATCGTCATCAACACCACCTCGATCGGCATGCATGGCACGCGTTTCGACTGGCTCGATCTCGACCTGCTGCCCAAGGATACGCTGGTGACCGACATCGTCTATGTGCCGTTGCTGACGCCCCTCCTGGTCGAAGCCCAGGCGCATGGGCTGCGAACGGTGGATGGGCTGGGCATGCTGCTGCACCAGGCTGTGCCGGGCTTTGAGGCCTGGTTCGGCGTGCGCCCGAACGTGACGCCGGAACTGCGGGCCCGCATCGAAGCGACGCTGGGGCACTGACCATGTGGCGGATCGGCATGACCGGGTCGATCGCCACGGGCAAATCCACCGTGCTCAAGGCCTTTGGCGATCTGGGCGTGCCGGTCTTTTCCGCCGACCAGGCCGTGGCCGAACTCTATGAGGGCGAAGCAGTGGCGCCG
This sequence comes from uncultured Devosia sp., assembly GCA_965650055.1. Classification (GTDB taxonomy): domain Bacteria; phylum Pseudomonadota; class Alphaproteobacteria; order Rhizobiales; family Devosiaceae; genus Devosia. The sequence continues at coordinate 7,216 of CBFGMY010000059.1, read as the reverse complement.
GTCGAGGCGCTTTTCCCCGGAGTTACCACTGCGGGCCATGTCGACAAAACTCTGCTGTCGCAACGACTTGCTGCCGATCCCAGCGGGTTCAAGCGGCTCGAAGCGGTGGTCCATCCCCTGGTTCGTGCCCGCATAGCGCGCTTCATGGACGACGCGGAGGCGGCAGGACACGCGCTGGCCGTGGTGGAAGTGCCCCTGCTGTTTGAAAGCGGCTATGATTACGGCTTTGACGCCGTGGGCGTGACCTGGGTCGACCCGGCCATCCAGCGCCAGCGGGCCCTCGCCCGACCTGGAATGAGCGGGGAAAAGCTCGACACCATCCTTGCCCGGCAGCTGCCACAGGACGACAAGAAGGCTCGGGCCACCTATCTCTTCGACACCGGCATGCCGATCGAGAAAACGGTGGCCATGGTCGCCGCGCTGGTCGCCAGCATCAGAGCCCAAGGGCCGACAAAATGAACCGCGAGATCGTTCTCGATACCGAAACCACCGGCCTCTCGCCCGCCATGGGCGACCGGCTGGTCGAAATCGGCTGCGTCGAGCTGATCAACCACATTCCCTCGGGCCGGCACTACCACGTCTATATCAATCCGCAGCGCTCGATGCCCGAAGAAGCATTTCGCGTGCATGGGCTGGGCGACGAATTCCTCGCCGACAAACCGCTGTTCAAGGCGGTGGCGACCGACTTCCGCGATTTTATCGGCGACGCCACGTTGGTGATCCACAACGCGCCCTTCGACATGGGCTTCCTTAATGCCGAGCTTGAGCGCGCCGGCCAGCGCCCGCTCGCCAATCCGGTCATCGATACGGTGATGCTGGCGCGCGACAAGCATCCCGGCGCTCGCGTCAGCCTTGACGCGCTGTGCAAGCATTACGGCATCGACAATTCCCGCCGCACGCTGCACGGCGCGCTGCTCGACAGCGAGATCCTGGCCGAGGTCTATCTCGAGCTGATCGGCGGCAAGCAGGTCAGCCTGGCCCTGATCGCCGAAACCCGCGTTTCTGGCGCCGACGCCATTGCCACCCGCACCATTGCTGCCCGCCGTCCGGTGGCCCTGCCCTCGCGGCTTTTGGCCGACGAATTCGCCGCGCACGAAAAGCTGGTCGCCACCCTTGGTCCCGATTCGATCTGGGCCAAGTATGCCGAGCTGTCTGACGGCGGGGACAACGTCGCGGCACAATGAAAAAGCCCCGCGCTGGGCGGGGCTTTGATGCAGTGCAAAGACGAAACCAGATTTAGTTCGGCTTGTCGGTCTCCGCCGCAGACGCGGTCAGCGGCGCGGCGCCCTGCTGAGCGGCAAGCTTGGCCAGGTTCTGGCGGTAGATGGCGGCGAAATCCACCGGCTCCATCATCAGGGGCGGGAAGCCGCCCTGCTGGGTGGTGCTGGCAAGGACCTGGCGCGCGAACGGGAAGATCAGCCGCGGGCATTCGATCATCAGCAACTGGCTGAGCTGGTTCTCGGGCACGTTCTTGAGGCGGAACACGCCGCCATAGACCAGCTCGACATTGAACAGCACGACGGCTTCTCTGTTAGCCTTGGCGTTGAGCGTGAGCTCGACCGCATACATGTCGTCGGCCTGCTTCTTGACGCCCACCGAAATGGAGACGTTGAAGGCCGGATTGCCGCCGCCCACCATGATCGAGCCGGGCGCGCCCGGATTCTCGAAGCTGAGATCGCGGATATACTGGCCCACCAGGTTCATCGAGGGCAGGTTTGCCGGGTTCGGGGCCGCGCCGCCCTGGGTATCGTCAGCCATGTTCTGGTCGTCCTTCACGGGGAATATTGTTGGCGCGTGGCTACCATCTTTGCCGTTATGCGACAAGACATGGCCCGTCAGCGCGGCCGATAGTCATCCTCGTCGAGATCGATGGTTCCTTCGCCCCCGAGCCGCCCGTCGGCGCGGCCGGGCCCGGGCCGGAAGCCGGCCGTATCCACAACCGTCACCCGGCTGGCCAGCGCCGCATAGATCCAGCCGCGTACCGGCGGCACCAGCAAAGCCAGGGCCACCACATCGCTGAGAAAGCCCGGCAATACCAGGAACAGCGCGGCCACCCCGATCATCATGGCGTCGGCAATGGTGCGGCCGGGCATCTGGCCCCGGTCGACATTGCCGCGCAACTGACTGAGGACCGAGAGCCCCTGCTGACGCAGCAGCAGGCCGCCCAGCAAGGCGGCGCCGATGACCAGTGCCAGGGTCGGCAAAAGCCCGATGGTCTGGCCAACCTTGATGAAGATGGCGATCTCGACGATCGGCAGGGCGATCAGAGCAAGGGCAAGATATCGTGCCAAAATCCGGATTTCCTTCTCTCCGCGGTGCGGCAAAACGCTTTCTCGCCCCAGTGTGAACTGGTTTTGGGGTGAGGCATTGCTATATATAGGCCAAATGTTGCGCTCAACGAGCGCCACGGCGTCGATTTTCTCCGGCGCGCTCAGCTAAGGTGCATTGCCCAATGGATGAATTCTTCGACCTGCCCACGCTCATCGTGATCGCCGTGGCTGTTTTCGTGCTGTTCCGGCTGCGCTCGGTCCTGGGCACCAGGACCGGTAACGAGCGGCCGCCGGTGGATCGCCGCAAGGCCGCGCCGGCCGAGGTCGCCGAGGAAACGGTCGTGCCGCTGCGCCCGCGCGGAACCGGCGCGCCCGAGCTCGACGACGAGCGCCGTGCCCGCAAGACCGAGGCCGAGATCGAGCAATTCTCCCATGGTGACGCCGAGCTTGCTGCCGGTTTCCGGGCGGTGGTCGAAGCCGATCCGACCTTCACGCCCAAGGGCTTCCTCGATGGCGCCAAGCAGGCCTACGAGATGATCGTCACCGCCTATGCTGCGGGCGACCGCCAGACGCTGAAGAACCTGCTCGAAAAGGACGTGTTCGAAGGCTTCCAGCGCGCCATTGCCGAACGCGAAGCGGCCAGCCAGACGGTGGACTTCACCTTTGTCGGCCTGCCCAAGGTCGAGATTTCCGAAGCCGAGTATGATCGCAAGAATATCCTGATCACCGTGCGTTTCCACGCCGAGGTGGTCTCGGCCACCCGCGACAAGGACGCCAACCTGGTCGAGGGCAATGCCGACCAGGTGCAGACCATCGCCGACGAATGGACCTTTGCACGCAATCCCAAGTCGCGTGACCCCAACTGGAAGGTCGTGACGACCAGCCAGCTCGACTGATCGATCCAGAGCGGCGGGCCGGCTGTCCATTCCATGTCCAAGCGTGATCCCAGGCGTCTGCCGCACGACTTCCACCTGTGGACGGCCGTGGCGTCGACGGTCGACCCGCTGCGGCGCAAGGGGCTGCTGAAGCTCGGCACCGTGCCCCTGCCGCTGCCGCCCGAGGAGCCCGCCCCGGTTGCGGTTGCCACCAAGGCGCCGCCGGGCCGGCAGCCACCGCGCAAACCCTTCCTGCCGCCTTACCAGGCACCCCTGCCCTCGGCGGCTTTGCCCGACAAGGCGGTCGACCCCTCCATCCGCAAGAAGGTCAGCCGCGGCCGCATCGACATCGATGGGCGCATTGACCTGCATGGCATGACCCAGAACGAGGCCCGCTCGGCCTTGCATGGTTTCATCCACGCCCGCTTCAACCGCGGCGACCGCACGGTGCTGGTCATAACCGGCAAGGGCGCCAAGACCGACAATGACTATATCGCGGCCATGACCGAGCGCGGCGTGTTGCGCACCATGCTGCCGATCTGGCTCAACGAACCGAGCCTTTCGTCCATGATTTCGGGCTGGAGCGTGGCGGCGCGCGGTCATGGTGGGGAGGGGGCGTGGTATGTGCGCCTGCGCCGCGCATGACCCCGCTTGGCGCCCGCATCCGGGAACTGCGCGAAGCGCGCGGCATCTCGCTCAAGCAGATGGCATCGGCGCTCAATGTGTCGAGCGCCTATCTCTCGGCGCTCGAACATGGCCGCCGCGGCCTGCCGACCGGCTTCCTGCTGCACCGCATCATCGCCTTCTTCAACGTCATCTGGGATGAAGCCGAAGAATTGCAGCGCCTGGCCGAGATGAGCGACCCCAAGGTCACCATCGATACCGGCGGGCTGGTGCCCGAGGCGACCGAACTGACCAACCGCCTCAAGGCTGACATCGGCAAGCTCGACGCCGAGGATCTCAAGTTCCTGCACAATGAAGTGGTCCGCCGCTCCGGCAAGTCACGGCCCTGAGAAGCGCTGGAAAACCCCAGCAATAGGGCGTATTTTGGAGGCCTATGCTGGAGGAGGTTATCATGCGCACTCTTGGTGTTGCGGCCATCCTTGCCGCGTTGACCATGCCCGTTCTGTCCGCCGACCTGACGCCCAGCGCTTTGAGGGCGCTGCTTGAGGGCCAGGTGGTGCAATCGCTCGATGAAAGTTCCTGGAACGCCTTCCTCGCCCATGTCGAGGCGGGCGATCGAGGCTGGATCGACCTAGTGCCGCTCCTGGCTGATGGAACCGATGCAGGCACCTCGGAAAGTCTAATCATCACGCTGTCCCGCGCCCTCAAGTCCAATCCGGCCGGCGTGCTGAGCCTGCTGGCCACCGACCATTATGCGGCGGCCGACATCTGCGGGGATAACGACATTGAAGTGTCGGCGCTGGAGGCGGCTGCCTTCATCGACGAGGCGCTGGTCAAGGTTGCCGCCGTGATGGATCCTGATCTCAGCGAAGCGCGCAATGCGTGCCTCTATGCGCTGACCGATGCCAGGATTTCGGCGCTGATTTAAGCCAATAGCCCCGATCTGACTCCCTCCCCTTGATGGGGAGGGTTAGGGGTGGGGTGGGGCCGCGAATGCTGAGCGCATGACTCACCCCCACCCTTGATCCCTCCCCACAAGGGGGAGGGAGACGACTGCTTGCCCAGGCGCCCTACAGCACGAACTTGCTCAGGTCCTGGTCGGCGGCCAGCACGCCCACCTTTTCGGCGACAAAGGCCGCGTCGATGGTGATGGTTTGGCCCTGCTTGTCGGGGGCCTCGAAGCTGATGTCTTCCACCAGCCGCTCCATCACGGTCTGGAGGCGCCTTGCCCCGATATTTTCGACCGAGTTGTTGACCTTGACCGCAGCATCGGCAATCGCCTCGATCGCGTCCTTGGTAAAGTCGAGCGTCACCCCCTCGGTGCCCATCAACGCCACATATTGCTTGATCAGGCTATTGTCGGTGTCGCTGAGGATGCGGATGAAATCCTCACGCGTCAGCGCCTTGAGCTCGACCCGGATCGGCAGGCGGCCCTGCAGCTCCGGCAGCAGGTCGCTGGGCTTGCTGACATGGAATGCGCCCGAGGCAATGAACAGGATATGGTCGGTGCTGACGGGGCCATACTTGGTCGAGACGGTGGTGCCCTCGATCAGCGGCAGCAGATCGCGCTGCACGCCCTCGCGCGACGGGCCACCCGAAACACCGCCCTCGCGGGCCGCCACCTTGTCGATCTCGTCGATGAAGACGATGCCGTGGTTTTCCACCAGCTCGATGGCCTCGTGCCTGAGCTGGTCCTGGTCGAGCAGCTTGTCAGCTTCCTCCGCGATCAGTGGCTCATAGGCATCCTTGACCTTGATCTTGCGCTTGACCCCGCGTCCGCCCATCGCCGACTTGAACATGTCGGAGAGGTTGATCATGCCGATGCCGCCATTGGGCATGCCGGGGATTTCAAAGCCACCGGTATTGGGCGCAGCCTGCATCTCGATTTCGATCTCGCTGTCGTCAAGTTCGTTGGCGCGCAGCTTCTTGCGGAACGAGTCGCGGGTCGAGGGCGCCGCCGAACTGCCGACCAGCGCGTCGAGTACGCGGTTCTCGGCATTGGCATGGGCCTGCGCCTGCACGTCGGCGCGGCGCTTGTCGCGCAGCACGGCGATACCGGCTTCCACCAGGTCGCGGATGATCTGCTCGACGTCGCGGCCGACATAGCCGACCTCGGTGAACTTGGTGGCTTCCACCTTGATGAAGGGGGCCTGCGCCAGCCTCGCCAGGCGCCGGCTGATCTCGGTCTTGCCGACGCCGGTCGGCCCGATCATCAGGATATTCTTGGGCGTCACTTCGCGGCGCAACTCGGGGCTGAGCTGCTGCCGGCGCCAGCGATTGCGCAGGGCCACGGCCACGGCGCGCTTGGCGTCGTTCTGGCCCACGATATTGCGGTCGAGCTCGCTGACGATCTCGCGCGGGGAAAAATTGGTCTCACTCATTTGTCGTCGTCTTTCCTGGCGCCTTCGTCGAGGAAGCGCACCATCATGTGTTCGTCGATATAGCGACCGTTCACGTAGAGGCAGCGGGGGTCGGTGCCATAGGTCTTGAACCCCGCCTTTTCGTAGAGCCGGATGGCGGGCGCATTGTGGGCACCCACCATCAGGTGGACCTGGATCACTTCGCTGCGGGCATGCTCGACCGCGGCTTCCAGCATCGCCAGGGCCGCGCCGGTGCCACGCAGGGTGGGCTTCACATAGACCTGCAGCAGCCAGCCGCGATGGCTCTCGCGTTCACCCTGGTCGCGATCATAGACCACGATCCCGGCCACTTCATTGGCCGCCGTCACCACGCCGAAGACGGCACGCCGGCTGAGGAAATCCTCGACCTCCCGCCGCGGCCGGGCGGCAAAGCTCTCCGCCGAGGTGCCATAGGACTCGGGATAGTCGCGCAGGGCCTCCAGCCGGATCGCCAGATAGGCGTCGAAATCGTGCCGCGTCAGTCGGCGGATCGACCAGCTCACGCGTCCAGCTCGATGGTTTCGAGGGTTACATTGCCATTGGTGTAGACGCAGATTTCTTCCGCGATCTTCATGGCGCTGCGCGCGATAGCCTCGGCATCCATTTCGGTATTCTGGTGCAGGGCCAGCGCGGCGCTCAGCGCATAATTGCCGCCCGAGCCGATGGCTGTGACGCCGTGATCGGGCGTCAGCACGTCGCCGGTGCCGGTCAGCACCAGCGTCTCACGCTTGTCGGCGACGATCATCATGGCCTCGAGCTTGCGCAGGTAGCGATCGGTGCGCCAGTCCTTGGCCAGTTCCACCGCGGCCCGCATCAGCTGGTCGGGATATTGCTCAAGTCGTGCCTCGAGGCGCTCAAAGAGCGTAAAGGCATCGGCGGTGGAGCCGGCAAAGCCGCCAATCACCTTGCCGCCGGCAAGGCGCCGCACCTTTTTGGCGCCGTGCTTCATCACGGTCTGGCCCATGGAGACCTGGCCATCGCCAGCCACCACGACCTTGTTGCCCTTGCGCACGGAAACGATCGTCGTCCCGTGCCACCCGGGGAAATT
>CBFGMY010000058.1:0-20190 GCA_965650055.1 uncultured Devosia sp. | reverse complement strand
GTCTGCAGCGCCGCCACCGGGTCGGTCGCCAGCGAACCGGTCAGGAACTGGCCCCAGTTGATGTTGAGGTCGCGCAGCACGGTCTGCGTCGATTCCGTCGAGGCGGTGATCGTCAGATCCTTGGCGATACCCTCGAGATAGGAACCCAGCTCCGCCGATGTCTGGGTGGCGATGGTTTCGATCTGCCGACGCGACAATTGGTCGACCGTCGCCGACCCGATCAGATAGCTCGCAATGCCCACGCCCGCGCTCACCAGCAAGGCCGACCCGACCAGCGCCAGCGGCAGCTTCTGCGCGATCTTCAGTTGCGGCAGGAATCCCATTGAATGCTCCAGCTTTCTCGCTGACCGCCGCACCATCGCTCAGGCGATGAACCCTGCGCCTTGCACGGCGCGGAATGCTTGGCAGTCGTCCCCCTCGTCATTGGCAGGCGCCAATCTATGCAAACGATACACATGACGACTTAATCACTTGTTACGGATAAATCCGGCGTAGCCAGTGTTTTAGCTTTTGTTGGACTGTTTTGGCATTTGCCCGCCCAAATCGCTCCCAGGAAACGAAAAAGGCCACCCGAAGGTGGCCCGTTGCGACGACTGAGTGACAGCCCTAGCTCAGAGCACCGATCACCGCCTCGATGCGCTTCTTCATGGTCGAGGCGTCGAACGGCTTGATGATGTAGTTGTTGACGCCAAAGGAAATGGCTTCCTTGACCTGCTCCTTGTCCGAGCGGCCGGTCGCCATGATGAATGGCATGGCCTGGGTGCGCGGGTGCTTGCGGATGACCTTGAGCAGGGTCAGCCCGTCGATATCTTCCATGTTCCAGTCGGAAATGATCAGGTCGACATTGGACTTTTCGAGCTTGCCCAATGCATCGCGACCGCTCTTGGCCTCAATGATATCCTTGAAGCCGAGCTGGGTGAGGATGTACTTGCAGATACCGCGCATGGACTGCTGGTCGTCGACGATGAGGACGCTGACTGCGCTGGCTTTAGGCATGGTCGTATTTCACCTTCTGGCGCGTGGGGCCCGCAAACCCCAATTCTTCTGCCGAAAACACTAGGCAAGAAGCGTTACAAATCTCTCAACCTCGGACTTGGCATTGTGTGCGACCGGCCTCAGGCCGCCGACTTGAGCCGCACCAGTGCATTGGCGAGCCGGGCCGCGATGGCTTCGACCGGCGCCTGTTCCACCACAGCCCCCTCCTCGAAGGCCACCCGCGGCATGCCATAGACCAGCGCAGAGGCCTGGCTTTGGCCGACCGTATAGGCGCCGGCATCACGCATCATCTTGAGACCGCGCGCACCGTCCCGGCCCATGCCGGTGAGGATCGCGCCGACGGCCATGGCACCGACGGTCTTGGCGACTGATTCAAACAGCACGTCGACGCTGGGCCGATGGCCGCTTTCCAGTTCGTCCTGGCTTAGGCGGGTCTTGAGCTGCCCCGACGAGCGCTCGACGCGCAGGTGATAATCGCCGCGTGCCACATAGGCATGGCCAGCCAGCAGCGGCATGCGGTCTTCCGCTTCCACCACCTTGAGCTCGCAGACTTCGTCGAGCCGCGCCGCAAACCGGCTGGTGAAGCCCGCCGGCATGTGCTGGGCGATGACGATGGGCGGACAGTCGACCGGCATATTGGCGAGCACCGCACGGATCGCCTCGACACCGCCCGTCGAAGCGCCGATGGCAATGAGTGCACCCAATGGCGCCGCCGCCGTCTTGACCGCGATCTTGGGAGCCTCGGCCCGACCGGCGGAACGCCCGCGCACATCGGACTTGGCCGCGGCGCGGATCTTGTCGCGCAGGTTGGCGCCGAATGCCTCGATGCCACCCTCGGCCTCCGCGCTCGGCTTGGCCACGAAATCCACCGCGCCCAGTTCGAGCGCCAGGAGCGTTTCGCTGGCGCCCTTCTTGGTCAGCGTCGAGACCATCACCACCGGGGTCGGCCGCAGGCGCATCAGCTTATCGAGAAACTGCAGCCCGTTCATGCCCGGCATTTCGATATCGAGCGTCACCACATCGGGGTTGAACTGCTTGATCTTCTCGCGGGCATCCATCGGGTCGACCGCCGTGCCCACCACGTTGATGTCGCCGTCGCGCGTCAGCATGCGGGTCAGCACTTCGCGGATCAGCGCCGAATCGTCGACGACCAGGACCTTGATGCTCATGCTGCTTCTCGTTTGCTTAGTTTCAGTTTGGATTGGTAGATGGTCTTGCCGACCAGGCGGAATCCTTCGCCGCCCGAGCCGAGATTCTCGGAATGCCCGATATAGAGGAAGGCTTCCGGCGCCAGCAGCTTGCCCAGCCGGCTGAACACTTCGCCCTGGGTCGGCTTGTCGAAATAGATCGCCACGTTGCGGCAGAAGATGGCGTCGAACGGCCCCTTCATCGGCCAGTTCGGCCCGATCAGGTTCAGCGGCTTGAACGACACCAGTTCGCGCACGGCCTGGGGAATGCGGACATGGCCGTCACCGGTCTTTTCAAAATGACGAGCGCGCTCGGCGCTCAGCCCGTTGAGCTCGTTTTCCGGGTAAATGCCCCGCGCCGCCTTGGCGATGACGGCGGTGTCGATGTCGGTAGCCAGGATCTTGAAGTCCCAGCGCTTGAGTTCGGGATAGGCCGCCAGCAGGTCCATGCCCAGCGTATAGGGCTCCTGCCCGGTCGAGCAGCCCGCCGACCACAGTCGCAATCGCGCGCCGCGCGGCTTTTCGGCCACCAGCGCACCCACATAGGAGCGCAGATGCTCAAAATGGTGGTCCTCGCGATAAAACCGCGTGAGGTTGGTGGTCAGCGCGTTGACGAAATCCTGCCCGTCCTGGGCCGAGCCGCCACGCTCCAGATAATCCACATAGGCATCAAAGCCCGGCAGGCCCAGGGCCCGCACGATCTTGCTCAGCCGCGAGATCACCAGCGTTCGCTTGGCATCGCTCAGCGAGATACCGGCGACCTGATAGACCCGGCTCTTGATCCGTGAAAACTCACGGTCGCTGAGGGAGATTTCTCCCTGTTCCATGCGGCATACCCCAATTGCCAACCGGCTCGCAGGTCCGGCTTCAGGCGCGCGCCCGTCGCGCCGGAGGCACCGCACTGGTGTCCTCGGCCGCGCCGAACGACGCCATCCGCCCGGTGAGGCGCCTGAGCGCCGCATCACCTTCGTCCAGTGTCGCAGCGACCATATCGGTTTCATTGCTTAGATTGCGTAAATGCAAATCGAGCCCGGCGATCATTTTTTGCAGCGCCTGGGCCTCGTTCACACCCGTCTCTGACTGCGCCCGTCCGCGCTTGACCACACCCCGGATATCGCGAGCCGAGCGGTTGGTCAGCTGCGCCAGCTGGCGCACTTCATCTGCCACCACGGCAAAGCCTGCCCCCTTCTCGCCGGCCCTGGCCGCTTCCACCGCCGCGTTGAGAGCCAGCAGATTGGTGCGGAATGACACGTCCTCAATGGCCTGCACCATCTTGTCGATATCCGATGTCATCTGATCGATCTCGCCCACCAGGGCATGAGTGCGCCGTACGGCCAGCTCTGCCTGACCCACAAGCTCCTGCGCCTCGCGACCAGCGACGCGCGCCTGGCGCAGCCGCGCGCCGCCCTCGGTCAGCGCCCTGCCCGTCACCCCGGCATCGTCGTGGCCCGCGGCGGCCAGTGCGCCATAGTGAGCCGCCTTCCGCTCGAAACCATCAAGCAGGCGCCCCACCGCGGCCAGCCGCTCTTCGAGCTTGGTTCGCGCATCGCGTTCCTCGGCCAGCTGTTCGAGCATGGCGCCAGAAAAATCGTGCAGTCGCGTTGCTAGCGAGCCCAGCGGCCCATCCAGCGCGTCGGGCATTTCGCCGCCGCCGGTTGCCAGCCCCTCCAGTTGCCGCAATCCGGTATCGAGACGCGCCAATCCGCTATTGAGGGCCGCAAGTGCCGTATGGGGCGCGGCTGCGCCTGCCTCGAAGCGGAAGCCGGTTTGTCCGCTCGCCAGCGCCGCGGCGAAGGCATCGAGATCATCGTCTTCGATATAACTGCCGGCTGGTACCAATTCGAGCAGGTAGCGTCCGGTGGCGATCGGCCGGCGCCTGACCGTGAAGCGTCCATTGCCCAGCGCCACCATGGTTTCCTCGGGCGCTCCGCCACCCGCAGCCAGATAGCCCGCCCCGAACAGCAGGTCGAGCGTCGCCCCCTCGATGGGACCCCTGACCAGGCCGGACGCGCCGGCGCTGGCCGCCAGGATCAGGCCATTATCATCCACCACCACCACGGGCTGATGCATCGCGGTGATGGCGCTCTTGAAATGATGAGCCTTTTCAAGTCGCTTGCCCAGGCGCCCGACAATGCCGGCAATGCTCAGCGCCTCGCCGGGTCTGTCGCTCAGCCCGGCCGCCAGCGCCACCGATGCCAGCATCGCGCTGTCGCGCTGGTCGAGCCGCGTCGCCACGAACAAAGTCGCGGCAAGAGTTGCCAGCACCAGGCCCGCAATCGTGCCCTGCCCGGCTGCACCGCTGCCCAGGGTGGCTGCGATAACGCCGGTCAACGCCATCGCTCCCAGCCACAATGCTGCGATGATCAGCGCAAGCCGCAGATTGGCCATGGCGCGTCCGGTTCACAAATCAGCAGAGGCGATTCCCACATGGCCGGATACTAGGCGGCAATGGTTAATCAACTCTATAAGGCCTTGAGATGGCGTAAGACTTCGGTAAGTCTGATTGTCACAAGCTGAACAAGTGTCTCGATTTGAGACGCGCCGGTTTTGCGAAGACATTTGCGCCAGGCCGCGCCGAAAGGCGGGGGCACCGAAGGGGAGCATCGGAGCGCAGGCATATGCCGGCTTGCGGGCCGGCATCACCCAGGTCTCGAAGCAAAACTAGAAGAGTTCGATATCGTCCACCGGCGCTGGCACCACGACACGGCGCTTGGCGATCGCGATTTCTTCGCGTGCCACATTGTCCCCCGCATCGCTGTCGAGACGCTTGACGAAGGCGCGGCCCGAATGCGGCTTGAACAGCACGCGGCGGGCATAGTTGCCACCCAGGTCCTCGCTCATGGCCACATAGCCTTCATCGGCCAGGAACTGGCGGATGAATTCGATATTCTTTTTGCCCACATCGTCGAGCGATGAGTTGATCTTGCCGCCGCCGAACACCTTGATTTCAAGGTTGGACTTCTTGCCGGTGCCCTTGGTCAACACCTTGTTGATGAGCTGTTCCATCGCAAAGGCGCCGTAGCGGGCCGAGGCACCGTAGCGATCCTTGGCCGAGCCCGATTGTTCGGCGAGCAGGAAGTGGTTCATGCCGCCCACATTGGCGACCCGGTCGCGGACACAGGCCGAGATGCAGGAGCCCAGGACGGTTGAATAAGTCAGGTCACTGGCATCGGACACATGGCAGTCGCCCTGGTGCACAGTGGTAACCACCCCACGGTCGAACTCGGGTGGTAGAGAATTCGGCAGTGCCATTTGTCGTCTTGCAACCCTAACGTGCCATTGATCCGATCCTAACGGCAAACTCGTTAGCCAATCGCTAACCACGCCGACACAGTGATGTAGCAGCCCCTCTATCGGCAAGAAGAGCTTTAGAAATATTGGAATAGGGTGGCCTTAACGGGGCTAGGATCTATCTTTATGTCACTTCAGAAACTCGCGAGAGAACTCGATGAGACGGCGCGCCAGACGGCGTCGATGCTAGAAGGCATCACGGAAGCGCTGGAATTGTTGGCCGACAAGAACCTGACCAAGGACGCTTCGATCCGCGAAGCCGTCCAGATGATCGTCACGGCCCTTCAGGGGCAGGATCGTATCGAACAGCGTTGCCACAATATGGCGCTGGCCGTTCGCCAGTTCGCCCTCCTGCCGTCCAATGCTCCCGACAGCGTCTATGACGAAATCTGGTCGAGCCTGACGCTCGATGAATTGCGGGTCCCCGCCCTCAGCGGCATCGCCGCCCACCAGAGCCACGGCGACGCCGAACTGTTCTGACCCCTCAGTCCGACCGAGCCGGGTAACCGGCTGACAGTTCGCGGTTCGGAACGTGAACTGCGTACGCACGTTCCTCAGCGCGAGGAGCAACCCATGTTCGATCGCCTGACCGAAACCCTTCACCCCCGCAATATCGTCTCCTTCGTCGTCAAGGAGGCTCCCTTGCTGGTGGTTCTCGCCATCATCAGTGGCTTGACGTTGAGCTTCCTGCAGCTGGCGGACGAAATGGTCGAAGGCGAGATGGAAGCGTTCGACCGTTCCATCCTGCTGCTGTTCCGCGACCCCGCCAATCCCGACACGGTGATCGGCCCGTCCTGGATGCACGAGATGGTGCGCGACATCACCGCCCTGGGGAGCTTTTCCCTGCTTGGGCTGCTTGTCCTGGGCGTCTGCGCCTATCTCTACCTGGCCCGGATGCGGTCGGCCGCCGTTTTCGTCCTGGTCTCGGTGCTGGGCGGCACGCTGCTCAGTACCGTTCTCAAAATGGGCTACAATCGGCCGCGCCCCGACCTTACCACCATGTCCGAGCAGTTTACCGCCAGCTTTCCCAGCGGCCACGCCATGCTCTCGGCTGTCACCTTCCTGACGCTCGGCGCGCTCCTCGCGCGCTTTGCACCCACCCGTCGGCTGCAGGTCCTCAGCATCGGCGGGGCACTGCTGCTGACCCTGCTCGTCGGTCTCAGCCGCCTCTATATGGGCGTCCACTACCCCAGCGACATTCTCGCCGGCTGGTGCCTCGGATCGGCCTGGGCCTTGCTGTGCAGCAGCGTCGCCATCGTCCTGCAGCGGTGCGGCGCGGTCGACCAGCCGGCCGGCCAGGACAGCGACGGCACCAGCCCCAAGGAATAGGGAACGGAGGGCAACCCGACGCGTTGCCGTGCCTCGAGGAGGCAGTCCCCATGCAGCACAGTCGTTTCGAAACCCTCGCCCGGGCGGGCTATGCCGCCCGCGGCGTCGTCTATCTCCTGCTCGGCGCCTTCGCGCTCACCTCGGCCCTGTGGGGCGGTGGTTCGGAAGACACGTCCGGCGCCCTGTCGGGCCTGCTTGGCATGCCGTTCGGACGCGTGCTGGTGGGGCCGATCGCCCTGGGGCTCCTGGGTTACGTGCTCTGGAAGCTGGCCCAGGGCCTGCTCAACGCCGACGATGTGGATGACGACGCCAAGGGCTTCCTCGCCCGGGCCGGCCAATTGGTCAGCGCCGCCGCCAACCTTTTCCTGATGCTGACGGCGGCCCGGCTGGCCCTCGGCGGGGGTGGCGCGGGCGGCGGCGATGGTGAGGAAACGGCTTCCGCCTGGCTGTTGCAGCAACCATTCGGTCCATTTCTGCTAGGCGCGGCCGCCTGTGGCGTGCTTGCCGCCGGCGCCGTGCAGATCTGGTACGGCGCCTCGGGCGGCTATCGCAAGCGCCTCTCCCTGCCGTCAGCCCATCAGGGCTGGATGGATAACATCTGCCGTTTCGGCCTCATGGCCCGCGGCGTGGTGCTGCTGATCATCGGCGGTTTTCTGTTCTACGCGACGATGACCGTATCGCCCGAACAGGCTGCCGGCACCGCCGAGGCACTGGACTACGTCCACAACCTGCCCTTCGGGCGCTGGCTCTACGGCATCATCGCCCTGGGCCTGGTTGCCTTTGGCGCCTATGGCCTGATCGAAGCCCGCTATCGCTCGATCGATGCGCCGACGGTGGGCGACATCGCTCGTTGAGCCCAGCCGCGATAAACAAAAAAGGCGCCGATGGCGCCTTTCTCAGAACTAATCGATGCTCGGCCTTGGCCTAGCCATCCATCTTGGCGCCCGAAACCACCGCATGGAGGTCAATCAGCCCGACCATGCGGCTTTCATGGGTCACGATGCCGTTGAGCAGTTCGGTGTCGATGGAATTGCCTTCCGGCACATTGTGGATGTCATCGCGCGACACCGTCAGAATGTCGCTGACCGCGTCGACCAGGATGCCGACCCATTTGTCGCCGACGCTCATCACCACCACGACGTGGTTCTTGGTGGGCGAGGTCTGCCCATCGCCGAACCGGGCGCGCAGGTCGAAGATCGGCACGATCGTGCCGCGCAGGTTGATCACGCCACGCACGAATTCGCGCGTATTGGGCAGCGGTGTCGCGCCGTTCCACGCGCGGATTTCGCGCACCGTCGTGATCTCCACGCCATAAGTCTGTTCGCCGATCGAGAAGGCGATCAACTGCAAGGAATTCTGGGCGGCAATGGCCGATTTGTCGCCCATGTCGTCACGCAAACCGAGCGCTTCCATTTCTACTGCCTTTCTGCCGACCTTCTGGCCGGCTACGCAAAACTACAGGCCGCTAGGCGGCGTTCTTGTGAACAATCGAGGTCTTGAGGCCCTGCACGTCCACGATCAGCGCGACATTGCCGTCGCCCAGGATCGTGCCGCCGGCAATGCCGTCCACCCTCTCGAAATTCTCTTCCAGCGATTTGATCACGACCTGCTGCTGGCCGATGATGTCGTCGACGATGAGCGCCACCTTGGCCGAGCCTTCGGCCTCGCACAGCACCACGAACCGGTTTTCCGGATCCGTCTCGGTGACCATCTCGAACCGCTTGGCCAGGTCGATGACCTGCACATACTCGCCACGCACCTGCAGCACCTGGCCGCCTGATGGCACCCGCTCGAAGCTGGCGCGCGAGCACTGGATGGTTTCGACAATCGAGGAAAGCGGCACCACATAGGGCGACTCGCCGACCTTGACCAGCATGACGTCGAGCACCGCCAGCGTCAGCGGCAGGCGCAGCGTCATCCGGCAGCCCTTGCCGGTCCAGCTGCGCACATGCACCGATCCGCCGATCTTCTTGATGTTGGACAGCACAACGTCCATGCCGACGCCGCGACCCGAAATATCGCTGACCTCGGACGCCGTCGAGAAACCCGGCGCAAAGATCAACTGGTCGATCTGCTCGTCGGTCGGCTGCACGTCGGCGGCCACGATGCCCTTGTCGCGCGCCACCTGCAGCACGCGTTCGCGGTTGATACCGCCGCCATCGTCCTCGACGATGATAAGGATATTGCCGCCCGCCTGCTCTGCCGAAAGCCGGATCGTACCGGTCTCGTTCTTGCCGCGGCCGGCGCGCTTGTCCGGCGTCTCGATGCCATGGTCGGCCGAGTTGCGGATCATATGCGTCAGCGGATCGCTGAGCTGCTCGATGACAGTCTTGTCGATTTCGGTGTTCTCGCCGATCGTCTCGAGCTTGATCTTCTTGCCGGTCTTGGTCGCCAGCTCGCGCACCAGGCGCGGCATGCGGGAGAAGACCGACTTCACCGGCTGGGCGCGAATCGCCATCACCGAATCCTGCAGCCCACGCGTGGTCTGCGCCAGCACTTCGAGGCCGCGCACCAGTTCGGTATAGCGCGCCCGCAGCGTCTCATCCATTTGCTGGGTGAGCATGGACTGGGTGATGACCAGTTCGCCCACCATGTTGACCACGCGGTCGACCTTGTCGAGATCGACGCGGATCGACTGCACGCCAACGCTGCGATTGCCACCGCTCTCTTCGCCCTCGCTCGAAGCGGGGGGCGGCGGCGCCGCAGCCCGCACGGGTGCAGGGGCCGGTGCAGCCGGACGCGCAACGGGGCTTGGCTGGATGGTTTCGGCCAGTTCGGCAAAGCTCAGGCCCGGCGCTTCCTCGAAGCTGTCCTGTGCGCTGACCGGGGTCGGTTCCGGTTCTGGCGCGAAGACAGGCTTGGGCGCAGCAGGCGCGGCAACGTCGAAATCGAGCAGGCCCGCCACTTCGTCGTCGGCCAGCGCCAGCAGGTCTGCCGGGTCGGGCTCCTGGTTGATCTCGATCAGCGTCTTCTTGGCAGGCTTGGCCTCGACCGGCTTGGGCGCAGCGGCAGGCGGAATGTCGAACCCGACAGCGCCGCCCAGCTGGGCCACGGCAATATCGCAGTCGCCTTCGACGAATTCGAAGACCTCGCGGATCATCGCCTCGGTCAGGTCGGGCGAGATCATGGTGATCTCCCACGAGCAGTAGACGGCAAAGGGCTCGAAATCGGCCAGCGGCGGAATTTCTTCGAGCACCGCGCGCACATGCATCTCGCCCAGGGCGGCCAGTTCGCGGAACAGCAGCAGGGGATCGTTGGCGCGGGCATAGAGCGCCCGGTGCGGCGTGAAGCGGACTTCCCAGTGGCCAGGCTCGACCTGCATGGGCGCTGCCTCGAAGGCATCGTCCATCGACGCTTCGTCGTCAGCCATGGCAGGCGCCTCTGGCGCGTCCAGGTTGACCATGACCGGGGTAAATTCGATGTCGAACTCGTCGAGCGGATCACCGCCTTCGTCGTCGCCGGGCGCGGCATCGCCGCGCGCCAGGGCGTCGAAGCGTTCCTTTTCGTCCATGCCGTAATCGGCCGGCAGGGCCTCGCCAGTCTGGGCGGCCTTGACGTGATCGGCCACGATATCATTGGCGCGGATGCACAGGGTCACCACGTCGTCGCTCATCTCGATGCGACCATCGCGCACGTAGTCGAGCAGCGTTTCATAGGCATGGGCAAAGCCCACCAGCGCCGAAAAGCCGAAGGCCCCGGCGCCGCCCTTGATCGAGTGGATGGCGCGGAACACGGCGTTGAGCCGGTCCGCATCGCGCTCGCCGGCCTCGATCGCCGCGAATTCCTCCTCGAGCGCAGTCAGCAGCTCGGAACACTCGTCGAAATATGTGGCTTTGAAGTCGTCGAGATCGCTCATGCGAAACGTCCAACCCTTCTGGGCTCTATGGGTTAGTGCACGACCCGGTGGATGACCGAGATGAGTTTCTCGGGATCGAATGGCTTGACGATCCAGCCGGTACCGCCGGCTGCCTTGCCCTGGTCGCGCTTGTCCTGGCTGGTCTCGGTGGTGAGGATCAGGATCGGCAGGCTCTGGTGATTGCCCGTCGCCCGCACGTTCTTGATGAATTCGATGCCGTCCATGACAGGCATGTTGATGTCGGTGATGACAACATCGACCGTCTCGGTCTTGAGGACATCAAGACCCTGCTTGCCGTCCTCGGCCTGCAGCACCTCGAACCCGGCATTGGAGAGGGTATGATGCAGCATGGCGAGGATCGTCCTCGAATCGTCCACCGTCAGAACCCGCAAAGTCGTCATCCTCTCATCATCCCTGAAAACTGGGCGCTAAGGCCCAGGCGCTCAATCGCGGTCACGAGGGCCGCGCTTGGCTGCTCAATAGCGAAGTCGAAATGGTTTCTGCGCGCCGCTTCCGCCGCGCTGATGAGCATGAACAGCGCATTGGTCGACACCCGCTCGACTGCGGCGGCCGTGACCGTGACCGGCCCCTCCTCGATCGCGTCGATCAGGCCGTCGCGGATATCGTCCAGCGCGTCCAGATCGATGACCGCTGGCAAAGCGACTGATTTCTTGGCCTGGCTGACCATGGCGAATGCATGCCCCCGGAGTTCTCTCCACGTCCCACTTTCCACGGGAACGGTTTAAGAAGCCTAAACGCGGTTCGTTTCGTGGGGCGAAATCACACCACTGATTCAATTCACCTGCCGGCCATGCCACCGATAGGACGCCATAGCAGTCCCTTGCCCCGGCTGCACTTTCTCTTGCTTGCCAATAAGCAGGGGGGTAACCCAAGCACGCCTATTCGCGTTGGACCTGCCATGACCACCACAATCGCCCTGACCGGGCTCGCCCGCGACCTCGCCGCCCGCGCCGCATCGGGCAAGCCCATCCGCGTCGGCGTCATCGGTTCCGGCGAAATGGGCACCGACCTCGTGACCCAGATGAGCCTGATGACCGGCATCGAGATGGCGGCCATCGCCACCCGACGGCCTCACACGGCGCTCGAGGCCATGACCATCGCCTACGGCGAGGACAGCAAGGGCAAGGTCGCCGATAGCCCGGCCCAGGCGCTCGCCGCGATCGAGGCCGGCAAGATCGCCATCACCTCCGCCGAAACGCTGGTCACGACCGACAGTATCGATGTCGTCATCGACGCCACCGGCAAACCCGGCGTCGCGGCCGACTACGACCTCTTGGCCATGGAGCATGGCAAGCATCTGGTGATGATGAATGTCGAGGCCGATGTCACCATCGGCCCTTACCTGAAGGCCCAGGCCGACAAGCTCGGCGTGGTTTATTCGGTGGGCGCGGGTGACGAACCCAGCTCCTGCATGGAGCTGATCGAATTCGTTTCCGCCCTCGGCTTGCCGATCGTCGCGGCCGGCAAGGGCAAGAACAATCCGCTGCGCCATGACGCCGTGCCCGACGACTACCGCGAGGAAGCCACGCGCCGGAACATGAACCCACGCATGCTGGTGGAGTTCGTCGACGGGTCCAAGACCATGGTGGAAATGTGCGCCATAGCCAATGCCACCGGCCTCGTCCCCGACGTGCCGGGCATGCACGGCCCCAAGGCCGACCGCGATGACATGGCCAAGGTGCTGATCCCCAAGGCCGATGGCGGCATCCTCAACACATCAGGGGTCGTCGATTTCACCATCGGCAAGGGCGTGGCCCCGGGCGTCTTCGTCATCGTCAAGGCCGAGCACCCCCGCATCATCGAGCGCATGGATGATCTCCATATCGGCCACGGCCCCTATTACAGCTTCTTCCGGCCCTATCACTTGACGAGCCTCGAAGTACCCCTGACCTGTGCCCGCATCATGTTGCACGGCAAGCCCGACATGGTGCCGCTGCCCAATCCAGTCGCCGAAGTCTGCGCTGTCGCCAAGCGCGATCTCAAGCCCGGCGAGACCTTCGACGCCATCGGCGAGACCTGCTATCGCTCCTACACGATGACCATATCGGACAGCCGCGCGGCCAAGGCCGTGCCGGTTGGCCTGCTCGAAGGCGGCAAGGTCACGGCGGCGGTGAAGAAGGGCGAGCTCCTGACCTCGGCCAACAGCCAGCCCGATACCTCCACCCGCCTCTGGGCCCTGCGCCAGCTCCAGGAAAAGATGCTCGGCTGGATTTGACGCGCGCCGCGGCTTAGCGGCGCGCCATCCCGCGGATGGCCACTTTGCCCTTGCGGCCCGGCTCGCCGCTGGCGGCAACCGCCTTGGCCACGTCGGCAATCGGAAACTCCGCTTCGATCGGCAGCACCAGTTCGCCCTTGGCGGCACTGGTCACCAATTCCCCGAGCAGTCGGCCGATCACCTCGCCCGCAAGCCTGGGCTTGGCGCCCCAGAAGCCGCGTACCGTCAGCCCCTTGAACAGCAATTGGGCCGGCGTCAGCGTGATCGGCGCGCCGGTCATCGCGCCAAAGCTCACCAGTTCCGCGCCTTGTGCCGCAACCTCGACCACCTGGTCGGCGCCCGCCCCACCAAGCGAATCCACCGCCCGCACGATCGGTGCGCCGCCGGTAATGGCCCGCACTCGCTCCTGCCAGCCCGCGCTTTCCGTGGAAACGACATTGCCGATGCCAAGCGCGGTCAGTTCAGCCACCGCAGCGTCGCGCCGCACCAGGCTCACCACATTGATGCCCTGCTGCGGGCCGAACTGCGCCACCAGCTTGCCCACCGCGCCATTGCCGGCATTCTGCACGATCCAGTCGCCCTTCTCGATATTGAGGTCAACCAGCAGCATCTTGGCGCTGAGCGGCATCGACACCAGCTGGCAGGCCGTCTCGTCGCTGACACTGTCAGGCACCGGCACCAGCCGTTGCGCATCGGCCAGGTAGTATTCGGCCCAGGTCTCGGCCGCGCCGCCTGCCACGCGTTGTCCCACCGCGAGATGAGTGACGCCCGCGCCCAGCGCCTCGACCACACCGACCGCCTCGGTCCCCGGCACCGCTGGCAAACTAGGCTTGAAGCCATAATTGCCGCCAATGGTCGCCAGGTCATGATTGTGGATCGGCGACAGCACCATGCGCACCAGCGCCTGGCCTGGCCCGGCGACAGGCTTTTCGCGCTCGGCGCTGTGGAGCACCTGCTGCGGCGGACCAAAAGTTTCGTAGATTGCGCTGTGCATCGCTGCGACCTTCATCAAAGTCGGGGATCGCCTCTAGATAGGCCGTCGCCGCGCTCAGTCAACGCCGAATCCTCGCCACGCCAGCCATCCCTGCCCCCACGCCCGCCGCTCGTTCTTTGACAACCACGCTCCAGGCAGCGCCTCGGCACGCCTTCCATACTAGCCAAGCCGCCCGCCCGCCGCTAAGTCTTCGGCAAACACGGAGATGACGATGAGCACGAAGAAGGTCCGCTGGGGTATCCTCTCCACCGCCAATATCGGCATGCAGAAGGTCACGCCGGCGATTCAGAAATCGGCGCATTCCGAGGTCGTCGCCATCGCCTCGCGCGATCTGGGCAAGGCGCAGGCGGCCGCTGCCGAGCTGGGCATTCCCAAGGCTTACGGCTCCTACGAAGAGCTCTTCGCCGATCCGGATATCGACGCCATCTACAATCCCTTGCCCAATCATCTCCACGTGCCCATGACCGTGGCGGCTGCCAAAGCCGGCAAGCATGTGCTGTGCGAAAAACCCATCGCGCTCAACGCTGGCGAGGCCGCGGCTTTGCGCCAGTGCCCGCCCGACCGCATCGTGCTCGAGGCCTTCATGGTGCGCTTCCATCCGCAGTGGCAGCGCGCCCGCGACATCATCCGCTCGGGCGAGCTGGGCGAGGTCCGCGCCATCAATGCGGTCTTCACCTATTTTAATGCCGACCCCGCCAATGTGCGCAATCAGGCCGATATCGGCGGCGGCGGCATCATGGATATCGGCTGCTATCCCATAACCGCCGCGCGGTTCCTGTTCGAGGCGGAGCCCAGGCGCGTCGTCTCCCTGGTCGAGCGCGACGAGACGTTCGGCACCGACCGGCTGGCCAGCGTCATCGCCGATTTCGGCCATGGCCGGCAGCTCAATTTCATCTGCTCGACCCAGACCGCCGGTCACCAGCGGGTGCAGGTGCTGGGGAGCAAGGCCAAGCTCGAGATCATCATCCCCTTCAACGCGCCACCGGACGAGCGCACCGCCATCACCATTGACACCGGCGCCCCCTTCGACGGCTCGCTGGCGCGGCGCGAAATCCTGCCGGCAGTGGACCAGTACACCGAGCAGGCAGAGGCCTTCGCGCTTGCCGTGCTCGGCGAAAGGCCGTTGCCCTGGGGCATCGAGGATGCGATTGCGTCCATGAAGGTGATCGACGCCGTCTTTGCCAGCGAGAAGTCCGGTGCCTGGGCGCCGGTCTGACGCCCTCAGCGCGGCAGGGCCGGACCGATCAGCCTTGTCGCCAACAGGCGGATATCGGCGCCAAGGTCGGTGCGCCCGATAGCCTTCTGCGCCAACCCGAAGGACGCGTCGAGCAGCAGGCGCGCCAAGGCGGCCGCGTCGACGACGCCGGCTGTCGTCAGTTCTGCCGCCAGACGCGTCGCCACCTTCTCGTCCGATTGCCGGAACAGCTCCGCGCCCTGGCGATGCGCGGCGAACAATTCGTCGGTATGGGGCGAACCGGCCACCGTGGCGGCAACGACGGAGAATTCGGCGGCCAGCGCCGTGCCAATGCGGATGTCGACGGGGCCGTCCCCCTCGAGCCCTGCCTCGAAGGCGGCAATTTTGGCGGCCAGCATTTGCTCGACAATGGCCACGAACACGCTGTCCTTGTCAGGGAACTGCGCATAAAGCGTCGGCTTGGCAATGCTCGCCTCCCGAGCGATCGCTTCCATGGTGGTACCGCGCAAGCCATTGCGCAAAAAAAGCTTTCGGGCCGCCTCCAGGATACGGTCCCGCTTCGCCTCACCCTTGGTCGTCGCAGTCACCGACAAATCGCACGCCTTTCGGTTGAACTAATTGAACGATATTCGTATATATCGTTCAGTCAATTGGGAGACCACTCATGATTTCGACCTCTGATCGCGTCCTGCTGACCGGCATATCGGGCTTTCTTGGAGGACACGTCGCCCTCCAGCTGCTGGACGCTGGCTACACCGTCCGAGGCAGTGTGCGCAATCTGGCCAGAGCCGACAAGGTGCGCGCAACCCTTGCTCGCCACGGCGCCGACGTCTCGCGACTCGATTTCGTGGCGCTCGACCTGCTCAGCGACAAAGGCTGGCACGAGGCCATGGCGGGCTGCCGCTATCTCATGCACACCGCCTCGCCATTCGTCGTGCGTGCGCCAAAGGATCCCGAGGAGCTGATTCGGCCGGCGGTCGACGGTACGCGCCGCGCCATCGAAGCGGCCCTGGCCAGTGCGGTCGAACGCATCGTGCTCACCTCGTCGACCGCCGCCATCCAATATGGCCACGGCGACTATTCCCGCCAATTGACGGAGGCCGACTGGACCGAGGTTGCCAGCGACCAAACCGGCACCTATGCCCGGTCCAAGACGCTGGCCGAGCGGGAAGCCTGGCGCCTGGTCGATGCGGCCGGCCGGCACGACAGCCTGGCGGTGATCAATCCCGCAGCCATTCTGGGGCCGTTGCTCGACGACGACGAAGGCACCTCATCGATCCTGGTCAAGCGCCTGCTTGACGGCAAGCTACCCGCCGCGCCGCGCCTTTCGTTCGCCATTGTCGATGTCCGCGACGTCGCCGCCTTGCACGTGGATGCCCTGACTAACCCAGCCGCCGCCGGCGAGCGCTGCATTGCGTCGGTCGAGACCCTGTTCATGGGCGAACTGGGGCAGCGCCTCAAGGCCGCCTTCCCCGAGAGGCGTATCCCGACCCGCAACGTGCCGGACTGGATTGTGCGGCTCATGGCGCCGCTGGATCGCGATATACGCGACAATCTGCATGAGCTGGGCAAGCCCAAGCGCGTCAACGGCAGCCGCGCCAGCAATCGCCTGGGACGGCCGCTGACCGGGGCGACCGAGGCCGCCGTGGACACCGCCCGCAGCCTCATCGCCATCGGCAAGGTTTAGTGCCGACCAGCTCTTGCCCTCGTTCCGATTATTGTCCATATCAACACCGTCGGAACGGGGCTGTAGCTCAGTTGGGAGAGCGCGTCGTTCGCAATGACGAGGTCAGCGGTTCGATCCCGCTCAGCTCCACCATTCCGATACTATCCCACAGCGTCGATAAACCTTTCCGCCGCGGCCCGGGCCATCCGGAAAGGCCCTAATATCCAAGCATTGCCCGCCGGCAATACAGTATTTGCGGGTAAACTGGCCGATCGACATAATCGCAACTTCAGCGCCCGACTTGGTTGACGGGCGCCCAGGACTGCTCGCGCCAAACACCCTCGGTTTTACAGCATTCGTCCACAGGCGAAGAGGGGTAGGCGGCGATGACGATCCGGTTTGGAGACACAGGACCCGGCGTGGCCAAGCTGGGCCGCGACCTCAAGCAACTGGGGTACTTTGCCGGCAGCTCCATCAACGCGTTCGACGATAACCTGCGGCGGGCCGTCAAGGCCTTCCAGATGCAGAATGTGGACAGCCTGGGGCGCCCGCTGGTCGTGGATGGCGTGGTTGGCCCCGTAACGGGCTGGGCCATCGCCAATCGGCTCGGACAGACCCCGACACCTGCCTCGGCCGGCGGCGGCGCCCCCAATGTGCCAGCCGGCGGCTCGGCCACTGCCCGGGCGGCACTCGCCGTGGCAGTCAACGAGATGAATGCCGGTCATGGCGAGGTCGGCGGCAACAATATGGGCCCCCATGTCGCCCGATATCTCAACGGCATCGTCGGGACGCCCAATGACTGGTGTGCCGGCTTTGTCAGCTTCTGTTTTGCGACGTCCGGCCAGCCCATGCCGTTCAAATACTCGGTTGGCGCCAGGAACATTCTCGATCAGCTCAAGACCAAGGGTTGGGCGGTCCAGCCGGACAGCACCCATCTGCCGATCCCCGGCGACATCATCGTCTGGTGGCGGCAGGCACCCTCGAGCTGGAAGGGGCATATCGGCATCGTGCACAGCTACGACAACGGCATCGTCCGCACCATCGAAGGCAACAAGACCTCCCAGGTCGGTTCATTCGTCTACACGCTGGGCGCCATCGACAAGCTTCTGGGCTTTGCCCGCGTGCCCTGACGGCAGCAATTCCAATTCAGGTGACCTTCATGCTCAGCACCGATCTGCTCGCCCAACTCTACCCGTCGGCAAGCCCGCAAAGCATCGCGGCCTTTGCCGCGCAGGGGCCGGCGCTGCTGGCGACCTACGAAATATCTAAGACGCAAAACCGCCTGCATTTCTTCCTGGCGCAGATAGGGCACGAATCGGGCGGCCTCAAAATCAGCGAGGAGAACCTCAACTACTCGGCCGCGCGGATGATGGTGGTCTGGCCGTCGCGGTTCAAGAAACTGTCCGACACCAATGGCCTCGCCGGTAATCCGCGCGCCCTGGCCAACAATGTCTATGGCGGGCGCATGGGCAATACCAAGCCCGACGACGGCTGGACCTATCGTGGGCGGGGCTACATCCAGATCACCGGGCGGGATGGATACCAGAAGGTGGGCGCCATTGCCCAATTGCCGCTCGAAACCCAGCCTGACCTGGCGCTCGACCCCGAACACGCTTTGCGGGTGGCCTGCGCGTTCTGGACCTGGAAGAAGCTCAATCCCAAATGCGACGCCGGCGATTTCAACGGGGTGACCAAGGGGATCAATGGCGGCACCACCGGGCTACAGGATCGCTTCAACTGGCTGGCCAAGGTGCAGGGGCTGGTACCGTGGCCGCTTTCGGCCGCTGATGCCGCCTCGGCGCCGTTGTCCCTGTCGATTGCCCGTCTCAAATCCATCCAGATCAAGTTGGCGGGACTCGGCTACTATGCCGGCTCGATCGACGGGATCTTCGGCAGCAAGAGCAGAGCGGCGCTCAAGGCCTACCAGGCCGATAATGGCCTCACCGCGAATGGTCAGTTCACCTCGGCGACCTTGCAGCATCTCGGGGTCTAGCAACCACCTGATCAGGCCTTGGCCGGCTCGCTTTGCGCCATGCGGCCCGCGGCACGACCGAAGCCTTCCGTGATCACGGCCTTCATGGCGAGGCGCGCTTCTTCGGCATCGCCGGCCATGATGGCCTCGGCAATGCGCCCATGGGCCCGCACTGTGCCCCGCATGGCAGCTTCGTCCTCGACCGGCGAGCTGATGGTGAACGCCGCGGTCAGCGCCAGCTCGACCAGGGCGCTGATCGAAGCCATGAAGGGGTTGCCCGAAGCCTCGGCGACGGTTCGGTGGAACTGCAGGTCGGTGCGCGCAAATTCCTCGGCTGTCCTGGCTTCGCCCATGCGGACGGCGCAAGCCAATAAGGCCGCGGCCTGACTGTCGGTCCGACGCACGGCGGCCAGCGCCGCCGACTCCACTTCGACGCCGATGCGGATCTCAGCGAGACTCCGCAGCAATTCGACATCCGGGCCGGCTTCGAAATGCCAAGACAGCACATCGGAATCGAACAGGTTCCAGCGCTGGCGCGGCAGTACACGCGTGCCGATGCGGGCGCGGGCCTCGATCATGCCCTTGGCCGCCAGAGTCTTGAGCGCCTCGCGCAGCACCGTGCGGGATACCGAGAAACGGGCCAGCAGATCGGTGTCGGAGGGGAGAATGGAGCCTTCCGGATAGTCCCCCCGGACCATGGCCACGCCCAGCTGCCAGAGCACTTGCGAGTGCAGGTTGCGCATCGGCACGCGGCCGGCGATGGAGGCGATGAGATCGCCCGTCGTCCTTTCCGGCACCTCGCGTGTGACCATTGGCGGCTCCCTTGCCGTTCGGCGCCGCCAGTCCCCCTGGCCGCATTAGTGTTACTATATGAACTATCCGACCCGAAGCCGCAGGGCAACCGGTGCTGGACAGGGGCGCTGACGGCGGCGAGTGTAGCGGCAAATAGGGAATCAGCCGCATGACCACCACCAGCCAACTCGATGCCGTCCTTGCCAGCGTCGATGCCGGGCTCGACCAGAGCCTCGAGCGCCTCTATGCGCTGCTGCGCATCAAGTCCATCTCCACCGATCCGGCCTATGCCGCTGAATGCCTGCGCGCCGCCGACTGGATTGCCGCCGAACTGAACGGCCTCGGCTTTGATGCGGCGGCGCGCCCCACGCCGGGCCACCCCGTCGTTGTGGCGCATGGCCCCGAACAGGCCGGCCCGCATGTGCTGTTCTACGCCCATTATGACGTGCAGCCCGTCGACCCGCTTGATCTCTGGCACACCGACCCGTTCGAGCCGGTGCTCAAGACCGACGCGCAGGGCCGCAAGATCATCGTGGCGCGCGGCGCCTCCGACGACAAGGGCCAGATGCTGACCTTCATCGAAGCCTGCCGCGCCTGGAAGACGGTGACCGGCGGCTTGCCGGTCAAGGTCTCGCTGATGCTGGAGGGCGAGGAAGAGAGCGGCGGCAAGAACCTG
>CBFGMY010000057.1:0-20448 GCA_965650055.1 uncultured Devosia sp. | reverse complement strand
GTCTGGGTCGCAAGGGGCGTAGTTGTTGGTCATTATCCACCGCACCGGGTATGCGGCTCCCCCTCCACCGCCCAATGGCGGTCCCCCTCCCCCGCAGGCGGGGGAGGAAAGGCCCGAGCACCAGACCCACGCTACTTCAGCTCGTCCAGTGCGGCCTGTTCTTCGGCACTCAGCCCGGCCTCAACCACGCGCCGCCTGCGGCCCACCACAAACAGCGTCCCCAGCCCTGCCAACAGCAGCGCCGGCGCTGCGATCCAGAGCAGCAGCGTGTGCCCGTTCACCCGTGGATTGAGCAGCACATATTCGCCATAGCGATCGACCAGATACTGTCGCACCGCCTCGTCGCTGTCGCCGGCCACCAGGCGTTCGCGAACCAGCACGCGCAGGTCCCTGGCGAGATCGGCATCGCTGTCGTCGATCGACTGGTTCTGGCAGACGAGGCACCGCAGGCCCGCCGAAATATCGCGGGCGCGCTGCTCGAGCACCGGATCGTCAAGGATCTCGTCGGGACTGAGCGCCACAACCGGTGTCGCCAGGCACAGTGCCAGCAGGAGTGCCCGAAGCCAGGTCATTGCGCGGCCTGCGGGGTTTGCTTGGCAGCACGGCGCGGCGCACCCACGCGCAGCCGGCGGTCGGTCAGCGACAGGACGCCGGCCAACGCCATCAGCACGGCGCCCAGCCAGATCAGGGTGATGTAGGGCTTGTGCCAGATGCGCACGACATGGGTGTCATCCAGTGGCTCGCCCAGCTGCAGATAGAGCTGGGAGAAGCCATAGGTCTCGATGGCCGCCTCGGTGGTGGGCATGCCCGAGGCCACATAGGTGCGGCGATCGGCAAGCATCTGGCGGGTCTCCCCGCCGGGCCCGGTAACGGTGAAGTGGCCCTCGTCCGACATGTAATTGGGCCCCTGCACCGTGTTGAAGCTGTCGAAGGCCACGACATAGCCCGATAGTTCGGCGGTCTCGCCCGGGTTGAGCGTGGTCACCAGCTCGGTCTCCCAGGCGGTGGTAGCGACAATGCCGAGCACGGTGACGCCGATGCCGAAATGGGCAATGGCGGTGGACCAGGCGGTGCGCGGCAGGCCCACCAGCCGGCGCCAGCTTTCAGCCAGCGGAATGCGGCCCAGCTTGCTGCGGTCGACAAGCTCGGCAATGGCGCCGAAGGCTACCCAGAAACCGAGCAGCAAGCCGAGCGGCGCCAGCGAAATGGTGGCGCCGCCAAGCGCCGAAATCAGGATCGTGGCAAAGATTGCCAGCGCTGCCGCGCCGATCAGCCGCTGCGCGGCAGCGACGATATCGGCCCGCTTCCAGGCCAGCAGCGGCCCGAAGGGCAGGACCAGCAGCAGCGGCGCCATCAACACGCCGAAGGTGAGGTTGAAGAACGGCGCCCCCACCGAGATGGTGGTGCCGGTCAGCGCATCGAGCAGCAGCGGATAGAGCGTGCCGACCAGCACGGCGCCGACCGCCGTGGCCAGGAACAGGTTGTTGAGGATCAGCGCACCCTCGCGGCTCACCGGCGCAAACAGCCCGCCCTGCCGCAGCGACGCTGCACGGAAGGCGAAAAGCGCAAATGCCCCGCCGATGACCAGCGCCAGCAGCGTCAGGATGACGAGGCCGCGGGTCGGATCGCTGGCAAAGGTATGGACCGACGTCAGAATGCCCGAGCGCACCAGGAACGTGCCGAGCAGGGAGAGCGAAAAGGTGATGATGGACAGAAAGATCGTCCAGATCTTGAGCGCGTTGCGCTTTTCCATCACCAGCGCCGAATGCAGCAGCGCCGTACCGGCGAGCCAGGGCATGAAGCTGGCATTTTCGACCGGGTCCCAGAACCACCAGCCGCCCCAGCCCAGTTCGTAATAGGCCCAGTAGGAGCCCATGGCGATGCCCAGGGTCAGGAAGGTCCAGCTCAGCATGGTCCAGGGCCGCACCCAGCGCGCCCAGGCCTGGTCGATGCGGCCCGAAACCAGCGCGGCGACCGCGAAGGAGAAGCAGATCGAGAAGCCGACATAGCCGGCATAGAGCAGCGGCGGGTGGATGGCGAGGCCGATATCCTGCAGCACCGGATTGAGGTCATTGCCCTCAAGGGGTGCCGGGATCAGCCGGATGAACGGGTTGGAGGTGAAGATGGTGAAGCCGGCAAAGGCCGCCGTCAGCAGGCTCTGCGTCGCCAGCACTAGCGTCAGCAGGTCACTGGGCAGGCGGCGGCCGAAGGCGGCGACCATGGCGCCGAAGGCCACGAGGATGGAAATCCACAGTACCATCGAGCCTTCGTGATTGCCCCAGACGCCCGATATTTTGAAGACCAGCGGCTTGAGCGAATGCGAATTGTTGGCGGCCAGCAACAGGCTGAAATCGGAGGTGACGAACGCCTGGATCAGCGCCGCGAAGGCGGCGGCGACAAGCACGAATTGCAGCACCGCACCCTGGCTCAGCACCAGCGCAATGCGCTGGCCGGAGCGCCAGAAGGCAAATCCGCCGATCGCCGACACGGTGGCGATGGCGAAGGCGAGGATGAGCGCGAAGTGACCGAGTTCGATGCTCATCGGTAGGCGGCCCCGGCCGTGGATGTTGCTGAGGCATCACCCCCACCCTTGATCCCTCCCCACAAGGAGGAGGGAGATGACTGCACCACCGGTGCGCACGATATCCGGGTGAACACTGCGCAGGCTTCCCTCCCCCTTGTGGGGAGGGAATGAGGGTGGGGGTAATGGGGGGCCCGATACCGCACCAAGCTCACTCCCCGCCCTCCGGCCGCCATTCGCCGCTGGCTTTCAGCGCGTCCACGACCTCTTTGGGAATGTAGTTCTCATCATGCTTGGCCAGCACGTTGGTGGCCACGAACGAACCGTCCGGCCCGAGGCTCCCCTCGGCCACCACGCCCTGCCCTTCGCGGAACAGGTCAGGCAGAATGCCGGTATAGCGGGCGGCAATGTCGGTGGCGCCGTCGGTGACAATAAAGCTGTTGTCCTGCCCGTCGCGAACCCAGGAGCCGTCCTTGACGAGGCCTCCCAGCCGGATCGGAACACCGGGGGCAACCTGGCGGGACACGACGTCGGACGGGGCATAGAAGAAGACGATCTGGTCCCGCAGGGCCGTCAGCACCAGCGTGGTCGCCAGCGCCACGACCACGGCGAGCCCGGCGATCACAGCCAGGCGCTTCTGCTTGCGCGACCAGCCCTTCTTGCGGATGGCGGTCTCGGTCGTCATGGCTGGGCTCCATTGATGGTCAGGCCGGCGCCGAGCGCCAGAGTATCGAGGTCGCCACGATCAAAGGCCTGCGGATAGGCGGCGACGGCGGCGTCGAACGCGGCCTGCGCGCGTTCGGTGTCTCCCAGCACGAGATAGGCGCGGACCAGTTGGGTCCATTCCTCGATGCTGCCGCCCTGGGCGGCGAGACGGTCGGCAAGGCCGCTGACCATCTGGCCGATCATCTCGGTCTCCTGGTCATTGGCGGGAGCCGCGCCGCCATTCTCGGCCACGGCAAGCCCCTGCCGGGCACTGGCCAGCCACGGCTCGTCGCCCTTGGCGAGCGCCATGACGTCCTTCCAGATCGGGACGGCTTCCTCATAGCGCTCCACGCCGGTCAGTACCGAAGCGAGGTAAAGCCGCGACATGACGTGGGCGGGATCGGCGGCTGCGGCGGCCTGCAACAGCGCGATGGCTTCGTCCGTGCCCGCATCGTCACCCGCCAGCAGCAGCGCCTCGGCGAGGCTCGTCTGCAGGTCGGGGGTGGCGCCGCCAAGGTCGATGATCCGGCGATAGGCCCGCACGGCGTCGGCATAGCGCGCCTGTTCGACATAGGCGGGCGCAATCACCGTCCAGCCGCGCAGGTCTTCAGGATTGGCCGTGAGCTGGGCTTCGATCCGTGCGATAGCCGTATCCAGATCGAGCTCCTGCGCCGCCACATCGGCGCGACCGCTCAGGGGCTGGCTGGGCAGATCGGGGCTGCCGAGCCAGGCGTAAAGGCCCAGCGCCAGCCCAGCAACGAGCACCAGCCCGCCGAGCAGTGCGCCGCTGCCGAAGGCCAATCCGGTACCAACCACGCGGCCGGCTTCGGACTTCAGGCGGAGAATTTCGCGTGCCAGTTCGCCCTTGGCGGCAGTCGCCTCCCCTTCACCGAGCTTGCCAACGGCGAGGTCGGCGTCGATCCCGGCGAGCACCAGGCGAAAATGGTTGTTGGCATCGTCCGATTCAGTGGGCGCCGCGTTGACCACGCGCCAGCCGGCTGCGTAGTAAAGTGCAGCGCACGCAACGGCGGTAACGGCGATGGCGATAAACCAGAAAAGCATGGCCCCTGGACGCTCAAGCAAGGTGCGAAAAGGTGGGAACCGGCTTTTCGCTGATAACCTTGCGATAAAAAAACCTAGAGCCGATGATCTGGCTGTTGCAGATCACGCAAGGCTCCTCTCGCCGGCGCGCGACAAGAGAGCGCCATCTATAAGCCCAATGCAGCGAAAAACCACCAAAACACGCGATCGCGGGGCGGACGCATTGCCACAGGTAGACGGACGGGCGGACGCATTGCCACCGGCAAGCGCCGCGGCATGACCGAAGCCCGCGCAGACTTCGCCATCGTCGGATCGACCCCAACCGCACGGCTGATCGCCGGGCTGCTGGCGTCGGCGCATGGCAAAAGCGTGGTGTTTTCAGGCGAAAGCCAATCCGGCTATCGCCTGCCACGAGGTGTCGACCTGTCCGTCGCGCCGATCACGCGCCCCGATACCTGGGCCCTGCTCAAGGCGGGCCTGCCCGAGACCGTTAAACTGATCTCACGCATTGGCGGCCGCCGGTTCTGGTCGCGCGTCGATCCGATCCTGTTCAGCGAAGCGGCGGCGGGCCAGGAGGCCCTGGCCCATATCCGCCATATGGCCCTTGCCTTCGGCCATGCGGCGGAGCGCATTGCCGCCAAGACCATAGGGCCGGGCCGCGACGGCCTGATGCTGCGCGACGCGGTTCTGCTGCATCGCCCCAGCCTTGAGGTGGCGCTCGACAAGTGGATGGACCAGCACGGGGTGCGTCGCCAGCGCGACGACGAGGTGCTGACCGTCCGGGCCGATGGCAGCGCCGAGCTCGTCTCGGGTGAAGACCGCCTCGAGATCGCCCAAACCATATTGGCCGACGACCCGGCTATCATCGCGCACATTCCCGCGGCGCAATGGCCCGCCTTGCTGGTGCGCCGCGTCGCCAGCACCATCCTGACCGAGCCGACCCGGCCGATAGCCGCGCCGGTGATGCACCGGCTCGATACCGGCCTGACCTTGGTGCAGCAGCAGGCCGGCCGGGGAATTGCCGCCATGGGTCCGGGTGCCATCGATCCGTTTGCGGCCGCCCTGGGTGTCTTGCTCGACAAGGAGCGCCAGTTCCGCCAGGCGGGGCAATCGAGCTATGAAACGCTTCTCGCCGCCGATGCTGCCCCGGTGGTCGGCCGGCTGCGAGGCACCGGGCCCGACGTGCTGGCCGGGCTCGGGCCGGCCGGCGCGTTTCTCGCGCCATCGATTGCCCGCTGGCTCTGCGGCAAGGCCACATCGGCAGAGAACGACTGGCTGGCAGCGCGGCTGGTGGACCGCAAGGCGTCGCCTTCCCCGGTTGCCGAATTCGGGGCCGCCGCATGAAGGGCCAGCCCAATCGCCTCGGCATAGACCGACAGCATCATCTGCAAGGCAGCGCCATCGATCGCAGCCGGCCGCTGCAGTTCCGGCTGGATGGCCGCGTGGTGTCGGGCTTTGCCGGCGACACGGTGCTGAGCGCCGTTCTGGCTTCGGGCGTCGACACGATCGGCCAGCGCGATGGCGCAACCCTGGCACTGTCGCAACGCCATGCCCCGACCATCAGCTTCGCCGCCCTTGCAGCCGATCCCCAGCGCACTCTGCCCATGGAGCGAACCCTGGCCACTGCGGGGGCTGACTATGTCACCACGGCGCGCAAGCTGCGTCGCAATCCGCTGGGGCGTCTGCTGCGACAGGGTGGCCACTCGCTCCATATCGACCTCGACCGTGCCGATGCCCTGGCTCGACCATGGATCGGCAGCCCGGCCGAGGCGGGGGCCGAAACCGACCTGGTGGTGGTGGGCGGTGGCGTCGCCGGCCTTTCGGCCGCCCTGGCTGCGGCCAAGCGCGGCCTGCGCGTGACGCTGATCGAGGCCAGCCCGGTGCTCGGCGGCAACTCCCGGTTATTCGGCACGCTGGAGGGCGAGCACACGCCCGACGAGCAGATTGGGCGCCTGACCGCCGCCATCGCCAAGTCGGATGCCATCACTGTGCTCACCAATGCCGAGGTGTTTGCCTTGCGCGCCGGCGTGGTGCGGCTGCATCAGGTGGAGATGGCTGACGGCGCGCCCACCGGCCGCGTCATCGAGATCCGGGCGCCCCATATCGTGCTGGCCAC
Source organism: uncultured Devosia sp. (assembly GCA_965650055.1). Lineage (GTDB taxonomy): Bacteria > Pseudomonadota > Alphaproteobacteria > Rhizobiales > Devosiaceae > Devosia. Next base: position 14,065 of record CBFGMY010000057.1, on the reverse strand, counting down.
CGGATCGCTTGAGCGGCTGCCGGTCTTCCCAGGCAACCGGCTGCCCGGCGCCATCGGCGCGCTCGAGGCGTTCGAGCTGGCCCAGCGCTACGGCATTTGGGCCGGCACGTCCGCCCTTGTCGCCACCAGCAGCAGTCCCGCCTATCGGCTCGCCATGCTGGCATCGGACGCCGGCATCACCGTGCCCCGCATCGTCGATTCCCGCCCGCATCCGCAGTCGCGCTTCATCGAATTCTCCAAGGCCTACGGCATCACCCTGGCGGCGGGGACCATCATCGCCTCGACCGCTGCCGGGCCCAAGGGCCGGAGCCTGGTGGCCACGCCGCAGGTGGCGCTTGGCGGCTTTACGCGGAGCGAGCCGCCCTTGCCGGCCGACCGGCTCGTGGTGTGCGGCGGCTGGCAGCCCGACCTGACGCTCTGGCACATGGCCGGCGGGCAGAGCGCCTGGAGCGCGACCAGGGCACGCCTCGAACCCCGCGGCATGCTTACGGGCATTGCACTGGCGGGCAGCGCCGGCGGCTGGCTCAGCCGCAGCGCCTGCGTCGCCAGCGGTGGCGATGCGGTCGACGCCCTGATCGGGCGCCAGCGCCGTGCCGTCGAGGAACACCTCATCGATCCGATCTACGAGACGCCGGACGCCCCCGCGCCGATCGGCGACACCCCGGACGAAGTTGCGCCTGCGGCCTATCTCGACGGCGGCTGGCGCCACATCGAGCGGCCGCGTCTCAAGGCGTCGCGCTGGCCGAACTGGCTGCCATTTGCGCCGGCGACGCCCGGCTGGTCGCTCGCCGACACGCCGCAGCCGCTCGACATTGCCGATATCGCGGCCGGGGTGCAGCTGGGCGCCATCCCTGCGGCCAGCGCTGGCATCGTGGCGCAGGAACGCGTCGCCATGGTGGTCATCGAGAGCAACGGCGACGACCAGCCGCAGCGGCAGCCGGTCCCCCTGCCCCCTGTCTATCTCCGCGGCCGCTACCAGGGCGCAAGCCTGTGGGTCGTCATACCCAGGGAGGCTCGCGTGCTCGATGTCGGCGCGCTGATCTACCGTGACGCAGACGAAACCGACCCGCTCAAGGCGATTGGCGTGGTCGTGCGGATTGTCGAGGGGAAAGCCGTTGCGCTGGTCGCCGGCCAGCAAGACCAGGCCGCGAGCGTGCGCGAGCCCGGCCGTGCTGTCGGCATCAGGCTGGTCGCCCCCTATCGCGAAGGCATGCCGCTGGACACGCTTGGCGCGTCCTAGCTGCGACGCTCGGCGGAGGCCCGGGCGCGCCGCAGGGTTTCGGCATATTCAGGGTTGAAGCGCACCTCGGCCATCTTGATGCCGGCGTCGAGCCTGGCGCCGATCACCGGATCGGCCGGATGCTGGCGGATCAGGTCGAGATTGCGCTGCAGGTGCATTTCCAGCGCCTGTCCCGTCTGGCTCCAGGCCTGTTCGAACAGCGCGTTGAGTGCCAGCGAGTCGCGGCATTCGCGCATCGTCGCCAGCAGATAGACACCGTTGATGGCGGCCAGGATGCGGTCGTCGTCGAGCCGGTCGCTGCCCTCGCGGCCACGACGCAGAGCCTGGTTGAGGTCTGAGACGACGTCGCGCAGGCGCGGCTCGATACGGTCGGAGGCCTGCTTGGTCAGCGCCGCGAGCACCATGGCCCAGCGGCTGCCGCGGGCAAATTCAATGTAGCCGGTCAGCGAGCGCACCAGCCGGTGGAAACGGTCGAGGCTGCGGCAGACCAGGTCGATATCGGCAAAGGCGCCCATCGGCTGCAGCACATGCAGCTGGTTCTGCGCATGCGCCAGGATCGCGTCGATCACAGGCGTGAACCCCATGCGGATCATCGAGGCTTCCGTGGCGTTCCCGGCCAGCCGGATCAGCGTGGTGATCAGGCGGGTCGGATTGGCGATCTGGCCGATGGCGGCATGGAACAGCAGCGAGGCCAGCGGCGGGTCCTGCAGCGGCATGGACTGCAGGGCCACGCCCAGTGCGGCGTCGTCGGCTATGGTGTTGATGGCCTTGCCGAAAGCCTGCGCCTTGGCCAGCAGGGTTCGGCTGCGCAGCGCCATCATCATGATAGGCAGCGCGTCGCGCGCCTCGGTGCTGCCCAGCGCCGAGCGCAGGCGCCGATCCTTCTCGGGGTCTTGCGCGACAACGGCCAGGGCGTTCTTCGTGCGGGTCAGGACTTCGGGCAGCACGACTTCGAGGTCTGCCGCCGAGAAATTGCCGTTGGCAACGCCCTCGGCCGAAATCAGGTCGGGGCAGAGATCGCGGTGGATCCAGGTCCAGCCGGCTTCGGCATATTTGCGCGACACAGAACCGGCAAAGGGAAATGGTACCGGGTCCTGCACCAGGACAACGTCGATCAGGCCGGCAAACGGCCGGACCGCGCCGCGGCCAGCCCGACGGGCAGCCGCGGCGACGGGCATTTCAGTTTGATTGGCGGCCTGAGACATTAACGCAGCGGGTTTGGAAACTATGCAGTTCCGACACTAAAGCGCGTTGGTAAACAATCCTTATCAGCCGGCCGTCCAAGTGAATCAGGCGGCGCCCTGGACCACCGCCCAATTGCCGTTCTGCTCGCGGCAGGCCGTGCCCTTTTTCACATAGTCCTTGCCACCGGCTTTGACCGTGTGGGTGAAGTCGCGGCAATCGAGATTATTGACGCGGACATAGGGCCCCACCGCCACCGTGCCGGTCGTGCCCTTGTCGCCGGCCCATTGGCGCGGCGCGCCGGGACGGCCGAACTGCAGGGCATAGAACTGGGCGCTGTTGGCTTCAGCCGAGTCCTTGGCCGTCATGATCGCCAGTGCCGCCGGATCGACGAAGCCATTGGCGACGCTGGTGGTCAGCAGCGCCTGCTGCGTGGTCTGCGCCGGGCTCGCCACCAGCGGCTGCGGGGTCACCGGCGCCATCACCACCGGGGCCTGCGCCACCTGGGTGGGACCGGTGCTGGCGCAACCGGCCAGGGTCAGAGCAAGCAGCGGCGCGGCAATGAGGGCGAAACGGTTCATGGGTGCAAATCTCGTGATCGGTCAGAGGCTCTTGTTGTCGTAATGCGGCGAAAGTGCGTCAGGCCGCGTTGGGCCTGGCCATGGCGCCCAGGCGTGCCGTGGGAAGCCGCAACTCCACCAGCAGCCCGCCCAGCGCCGAGCGCTTGAGTGCCAGGCTGCCGCCATACACATCCACCAGTTCCTTGACGATATCGAGCCCCAGGCCGCTGCCGGGCGTTTTCTCGTCCAGCCTGACACCGCGGCGCAACACTTTCTCGGCGTCGGCCTCGCTGAGGCCGGGTCCGTTATCGTCAATGCGAATCAACAGCATGGTGCCGACATTGCTGCGCTCGGCGTCGAGCCGCACGCCAACCTGACCCTTGGACCATTTGCAGGCATTGTCGAGCAGATTGCCCGCCATTTCCTCGAGGTCCGCCTCGTCGCCGCGGAACCAGGGCAGCGACGCATCGGGGCGCTGGAAGGCAATGGTGCAGTCGGGGTTGATCTTGCGCATCACCCGCGTCAGCCGCAGCATGATCATGGTCGGGTCGGCCTTCTTGCCCACCACCGAGGTGCGTGCGGCAAGCCGGGCCCGCTCGAGATAGGTGGCGACCATCGTGCTCATCTTCTCGCTTTCCGAGATCACCACGTCGGCCAGCGCGCCCTTCTTGTTGGCCGCCTCGTTGCGCAAAACGGCAATCGGCGTCTTGAGGCCATGCGCCAGGTTGCCGACCTGATTGCGCGCCCGCTCGATGATCTGGGCGTTGGAGCGCAGCAGCTCGTTGACCTCCTCGGCCAGCGGCGCAATCTCGCGCGGATAGGTACCGGTCACTGCAACGCTTTCGCCCTCGCGCACGCTTTCGATGGCGGCGCTGAGCCGGTCGATGGGCCGCATGGCAAAGCGGGCAACGATAGCGCTCATGATGGCCAGCATGACCCCCACCGCGCCGAGCACGATGAAGGCCTGGCCGCGAAAATTGCCCACCAGGTCAAGGATTTCGCTGAGATTGCCCGTCACCACGATCTGATAGGTATCCGGCGCCAGGGTCACCGAGCGCTCGACCACGCGCATCCGCGTGCCGAACACGTCATCCATGATGGCCGTGCGGCGCCCGCCATTGAACGCGCCCGTCATCACGGGCAGGTCGATGCCGACGACCGAGGTCGAGAGGTTGTAGAGTGTGCCATCGGCATTGCGAATGGCCCAGTACCAGCCCGAGCGCGGCCGTTCGAAACGCGGATCGCTCAGCGCGATATCGGGGCTGGACGGATCGCCCGCCTCCAGCAGATCGCCGGCAAGGGTCTCGACGTGGAAGTCCAGCGTGTCGGAAAGCGATCTATCGAGCGCCCGCGAATAAAGATCGGTCAACAGAAAGCCGGTAGCAACCAGCGCCAAGATCAGCCAGCCAGCCGACAGCCAGAACAAAGACGCCGCGATGGAGCCCTTCCGCATCAGGCGCTCCTGCGCTTAGTCTTCAGCGATCTGGTAGCCGAGACCTCGGACAGTCTGGATGCAATCCTCCGGCAGCTTCTTGCGCAGGCGCCCGACGAACACTTCGATCGTGTTGCTGTCGCGGTCAAAATCCTGATCGTAGAGGTGCTCGGTCAGTTCGGTGCGCGAAATGACCTTACCCTTGTGATGCATGAGATAGCTCAGGAGCCGCAATTCGTGGCTGGTGAGTTTCACCGACTGGCCGTCGACCGTCACCTTGCCCGAGCGGGCGTCGAGCCGTACCGAACCGGCGACGATCTCGTTGGACGCCAAGCCGGCGGCGCGGCGCACCAAAGCGCGGATGCGAGCCAGCACTTCTTCCATGTGGAACGGCTTGGCGACATAGTCGTCGGCGCCGGCATCGATGCCCTGCACCTTGTCGCTCCAGCGATCGCGCGCCGTCAGCAGCAGCACCGGCGTGGTCCGGCCGGCGCGGCGCCATTCCTCGAGCACGCTGAGGCCGTCCATCTGCGGCAGGCCAATATCGAGCACGATAGCGTCATAGGGTTCGGTGTCGCCGAGGAAATGTCCCTCTTCGCCATCAAAGGCGACGTCGACGGCATAGCCCGCCTCTGTCAGCGCTTCCTTGAGCTGCCGGTTGAGATTGGTATCGTCTTCGACAACTAGAATACGCATTGCAGGCCCCCGGTGCGTCTTACTGCGCGCTCAAGACAAGGTTCTGTGCTTCCCCGTCAGGCTTCAGTACGCCGATAATATAGACCAGCCCGCTGCCTTCGTCACATACCTGAACGGAAAGGATTTCTGCGCTGCCATCGATGCCCGCCGAAGCCAGCACATCGGCCAGCGACATGATCTGGCCCGACGATACCGCCTCCTGAATCTGACGGTTATCGAGGCATGCCTGCGCAAAAGCCGGAGCGGCGCCGGCCAGCCCAATGGCCAGCGCGACGGCAACCGAAGCAAGGAAGTTTGAGGTCAAGGTTTTCATGACAGCACCATAGGGCGCTGTTGCTGAATGGGACATGAATGAGGCAAAGCGGCAATTTCCGCCAGAAATTCAGAAATGATGCTCTATCCCGGCTTGCTTCATCACGGCGTTGGCTGTGTGACGCGACAGCGAGCCCTTGTCCACCGTAAAGGTCCGGTCGGTGATCGGGCTGTACCAGATCTCGTGGTCGCCCTTACCCTGCCGGCGATACTCGCAGCCAGCGGCTTTCAGGGCCTCTACGATCTGTCGGTAGAAGCCCTGCCCCATTAGTGAGCGCCAGCCCCGTCGGGACGGAACTGCGACTCAATAAGCATATCGATCAGGTCGCCAGGATGACCTGCCCCGTCAGGGAGGTGGGCGTTGTCTTCCAGCAATTCGGGGGCAACCGCCAGCACCCGCTCAAGCAATGCATCGAGGCTAGGAGCCTCGGTGACCAGCCCCGGAATATCCTGGCTCGTCGCCACCCACACCTTCGCTTCATCGTCCCATTGGGCAGTAACCAGAAGCTTTTTCATGCAGGCTCCGAAACCGTGGCGGTTCGGCATGGAATATAGCGCAAGAAGCGGCTGTCTCAAGTCCTTGCGTCAGGCTTGCCCGCTCTAGACTCACGCCCGGCCGATATCCCCCTTCAGCCCCTTGCGCAGGAACAGCACGGCCAGCGCTTCCATGATCAGGTGACCGGCCGAGCCCCCGTCGAGCGCCGGCAGGTCGATGCCGAGCACTTGCGCCAGGCCCGCCAACAGCATGAAGGCGGCGACGATGTAGGTCTTGTAGCCATTGAGCATGTCCATGAGCAGTCTCCATTGGGAAATCGTGGTTTGAGGATTTGACGTCGCCTTGGCCGCGGTCAGTGCCGCTTTGCGCACGGCGGCGACACGGGCCGTCCAGCCCTTGCCGAAGGTGGCAAAGGTCGGCAGGCGATTGAGGAAGGCGAGCCGCCGGTTACAGAAGGCGCCGATCAGGGTGCCGAGTCCCTTGCGGTCAGCGTAGGCGTCGATGGCATCGAGCGTCAGCGGGCCGATCTGACCGTCCGCCGCCACATCGAGTTCGGCCTGCAGCGTGCGGATAGCGCGATCCGGGCCGGAATTGACCGCAAAGTCGAACAGCGCCAGGTCGAGTCCATCCGGCAATTGTCCGCCCTGAACCCGGTCCCAATAGCTGGCCCGATAGATCTTCGCCGCTTCGCCACGCTGCAGCTCCATCACAGCGCTCTTTGGCAGCTTCCACCACGGCGATATCAGCCGCCAGCGCGCCAGGGTCTTGTGCGTGACGCCCAGATTGGTGGCACCACCGGGATCGGAAGGGTGATCGGCATAGCCGCCCTCGTGCCGCAGCACCTCATCGAGGCAGATGTCGAACCGGCTCCTAGCCATGGAATTCTCCCTGTGCGGCGTGCCCCGTGCCCAAAACCGGGCTGAGCTGAGCCACCGTGAAGGCGAAGGCATCAGGCAGCGCACCAAAGTCGGCGACCTGGTCGCTGGCGGTGTAGAGGCCGGCGGGCCCGGCCACGACCAAGCTCCGCACCGCCAAAGTGCCGTTGAAGATCGTCAGCCGATATCCCTCCGGCACATGCTCGAGCGGGCTGTCGGCAGCGCCCCAGCCATCGCCATCAGCCCGGCTGCGTCGGACCCAGTGGATGGCAACGTCGCCACCGCCAGCCCGCGCGGCCCGCAGATGCACCGGCGGCAGCGGCAGAGTCGCCGCGACACCTGTCGAAACCGCGAGCACCACGCCTTCGCTATCGGTAGCCCCCGCATAGACGCGGAAGTCCCTGATTTCGCCGAGCCAGCCTTGCTCGACCGGCAGCGTCATCGCCCGCGCATCGAGCACCATGACGGATCGACCAGCGGCGGCCGCACCCGCCTCGGTCCCCTCGAGCCCGCGCAACAACCGGCTCAGCCGATAGCGCCCGGGCGAGACCAGTTCGGCCTGGGCAAAACCGATAACCTCCCAGCCGCCCGCATCGGTCTCTATGGCCAGCCTATTGCTGCCCGACAGCACCGCCAGCGGTTCGGCTGAGCTCAGATGCCCCGCGAGCAGCATCACCTCGATGATACCGGCACGGTCCCACACACCGGTCGGACCCAATTGCATTGAGGTAACGACCGTCCCGACCAACCCGCGCCGCGGCAGGTTCACTGCCAAGGCGCCAGTGGCGTCGTCCACCAGTTGCACACTGCCCGGACAGGGCTGCGCATAGGCCGCAACCACCAGCCGTGATCGCGCCGTGTCCGCAGGCAATGGCGGTAGATGCGCCGCCACCACATGCGGGAGGGACCGCACCGCCGGCCCCGCGCCCGCAGCCAGTGGCCGATCAATACCGGTCGCGACAGAAGTACCCGACGGCAGGGTCCGCGCCGTCACCCGTCGCGCCAGTCCGTCGCGGATTTCAGCAATCTCAAACGGCCCCTCTGCCAGGCCCTCGATCTCGACCAGATCGCCTGGCTCCAGCGCCAGCGCCGATGGTGGCAGGGTGAAATCGAGCGTTTCGCGTTGCCCATTGCGGGCATCGAGCATCCGCTCCGCCGCCAGCCGAGCGCCGGAAGCATCGAGCGTCATGGCGCTGGTTTCGCCCGCCAAAGGCCCATCGGCGCGGCTCAGCGCCGTCACCGTTCCGGTCAGGTAGTCCCGCTCGCGGTCGAGATAGGTCAGTGCCAGCCGCCCCGGCGCCTCGGCCGGATCGCCGCGCCGTCGCGACAAGGTCGCGCCTTCCCCCGCCGCCAGACCTTCCGCCGCAATCGCCACCGCGTCGCCGCGCCGGGCCACGCCCAGATGCAAGCCCTCGACCCGGTTGCGCAGGCTGAGCCCGCTCGTCGCCATCACCGGCTCCAGGGCCTCGCGCGCCGTCGTCGCCGTTCCCAGCACCAGCCCGCCCACCAGCGGTGCGGCTGGTTCCGCGCTCAGCGCTACGCCATGATCGGCGGCGACCGCCACCGCCAGTTCGTCGCTCGCCACGCCGCCCAGCCGCCCGGTCAGCCAGTGGCCGTTGCGGTGGTTGGGGCCATCGGCCCACACATCGGTCAGTCCCGGAAAGGCCGGATAGGGCCGTGCGTCCCAGGTCCAGAGATACATCCTCGTCACATCGACCATGCCGGCGGGATTGTTGGCCGGATCGCGCCACCAGGCCTGATGCGCCCGCAACACCTGCCGCTGGATCAGCGGATCGGGCAGGCCCGTCGAGAAATGCGGTCGCCCGCTTTCGGCGCTCTTGGGATCGCCGAAGACATTGGGCTGGTTGGCCCCCTTTTCGACCGCGCCGCAACCGATTTCCGTGAAGATCACCGGCTTCGACCCCGGCATCCAGGCCGTGGGCGACCCATTGCGCACCCCGCCCGGGCGGTCGTGATGGGCATGGCTCCACCAGTTTCGGATATCCTTGAACCGCCACACCCACGGCTCGCCATGCGCGCCATCTGTGACCGGCGTCCGCAGCTGTGCCTGTCGATCGCCCTCGCTGGCATAGAACCAGTCATATCCCTCGCCGCCGGCAATGTTGCCCGCGAGGTAATCGAGGTCATGACCCGACGCCGACTGTGCGGCATCCAAATGCCCCTGCCCGTCGCGCCAATCGGCCAGCGGCATGTAGTTGTCGATGCCGACCGCGTCGATATGGGGCGAGGCCCAGAGCGGATCGAGGTGAAAGAACTTCTCGCCACTACCGGGCTGATAGCCCGAATATTCGCTCCAGTCCGCTGCATAGGTGAGGACTGTGCCCGCCCCCACCACGGCCCGGACATCGCCGGCCAGCGTCACCAGCGCCGAAACGAATGGAAAGCTGTTGCCGGCCCCGCGCACCGTCGTCAGCCCGCGCATTTCCGAGCCTGTTATCAGCGTGTCGACCCCGCCTGCCGCCACAGCCAGACCGGCATAGTGCAGCACCATCTGTCGATAGCGCGCCGCAAAGCTCGCGACCTGCGCTGCCGCGGTCGCCGTCTGGTCCGGCGTGCCCGGCCGCCCCGGCGCCGGATGGCAGGTGATCCGCCCACGCCAGGGATAGGCCGCCTGCCCACCCCCGCCATAGGGGTCCGGCAGGCCGTTGCCATAAGGGATGTCCATCATCACCATTGGATAGAGCGTCACCTTGAGCCCGCGCGCCTTGAGGTCGGCAATGGCCGCCAGCACCGAGGCATCACTCGGCGTCCCGCCATAGGCCGCGCCGCCCTCGTGGCTCGACACGACAGGCACATCGCCCCGCCCCAGGCCCATCACGCGCCACTCGGTGCCCAGCACAGTCCGCTCGGCCGCCTCGACCCGCGGGCCGATGGTGCACTCGCCGCAGCGCAGGTCGTTGCCGAACCAGGCCACCACCAGCGACACATGTTCGAGATTGGGGCAGAGCGCCACCAGTTCGTCGATCGATGCCGTCCAGTCGCTCACCGATGCCGACACATGGGTGTTTTCCCCCAGCGTCTGCCCGCGCCCGGCAATGCGCACGCGCGGCGCCGGGTCGTAGCCGAACTCGGTCGCGCCGGGGATGACCGTCACGGCCGTGATGTCAGGCTCCAGGTCGCCGACCACCCGGCACAATTCGACGCTGAGATGCGGAATGCGGTTGCCGAAGCGGTTGAGCGGCAGTTGCTCGACCACCAGATAGCAGAGCCCGCGATATCCAGGGGCCACGCCACCCTGCGTCGCCGCGATCAGCCCGTCCGGCAGCTGGTCCTCGGTGCCGCGATAAAAGCGCAGCGTCAGCCCCTGCGTGTCGAGCAGTTGCCCATCCGCCCAGATCCGGCCCAGCCGGTGCACCTCGCCCTCGCAGAAGGCCACGGCGAAGCTGGCGCCGACCACATCCTCATCCTCGCCCAGCCCAAAGCCCTTGGCGCCGGCATTCTCGCCGCCGAGCAGCTCAAGCTCGCGCGCCCAGATGATGTTTCCCGAAAGCCGGCTCCAGCCATACAGCCGCGGCACCGCGCCGCCCTCGCTCGAACCCTGCAGCCTGATATCGCTGCCGGTGGCCGCCTGCCTGTCACCAAACAGCAGCCCGTCCACGGCACTCCCCGCCAGCGCCCCGAGCGCCCGCCCGATGGTTGCGCCAAACGGCCCACCCACAAAGCCGCCGACAAACTGCCCGGCCAGGGACAGCGCAAGTGTGGCCATGCCGAAATCCTTTCTTCACCTCTCCCTTTGGGGGGAGAGGTCGACCCTCTTGGGTCGGGTGAGGGGGCCTTGTGAGGTTGACCTGTGGCGCAGTCTCACCGCATCCACGGAGCGGCACCTCCCCCTCGACGGGGGAGGTTGGGAGGGGGTGTTGAGAGCCCCGATATCCGGGCCCAACATCCCCCACCCTTGATCCCTCCCCGCAAGGGGGAGGGTGTAGACTGGACATTCAGTGGTCCAAGAACAGGTCCGGAAACCGAAATCGTCCGCACACCCGCCGGGCCCATGGCTCCGTCAAATCAGCCTCGACCACGCCCAGTCGCTCCTGCGCATGGATGAACCTGGTGGCGCTCACCAGAATCCCGCAATGCTTGGGCTCGGCCATGCCGCCGAGCCGGAACAGCAGCACCTGCCCCGCCGCCCACGGGCCCTGCTCGGCCACCAGCAGTGCCTCGGCCGCTCGCCGCAGCGCCCCGGCATGGGTGGGGTCGCGCATGTCGGCGCGATAGGCCGGCACGGGCATCGGCTCGGCCCCATAAAGTGCCCGCCACACCCCGCGCAGCAGGCCGAGGCAATCGCAGCCCGCGCCCACCAGCGAGGCTTGGTGCCGGTAGGGCGTGCCGAGAAATGCCCGCGCCGCCGCGACCACCGCGTCCTTCATTTCACCACCGCCCTGCCATCCAACGCGTCACCATTGCGCGGATGCCGCAGCACGAAATCGCTGCCCGGAATATGCGGAAAGCCGCGAAAGTTGACCGCATTGGCAAACTTGCCGCGGCAGCTGGCAAAGCGCCGGTCGCAGCCGGCCGCCACCTCAAGCGTATCGCCCGGCACGACCCAGTCGCCCACGCTTACGCCAAAACCCAGCACATCGCCGCCACTGGCCCGCTGATGCGTCACCACGCCATCGCGCAGCCCGGTCCGCTGCCCGTCGGTCCACTGCGCAGTCCCGAAACCAAACCAGCCCTCGTCGAACCCACTCAGCCCCGCCACCACCACCCGATGGGCATCCTCGATGGCAGTCACCGTGGCAAAGCCGCGAAACGCTGGCGCCGTCAGGTTCACCCCACAGCGCGCATCGCCGACCGCCGCGTCGCACAGCCCCTGGTAGATCCGCCCGCGCGTCGCGTTGAGCCCCTGGTGCGCCGAGCGCAGCTCCGCCCGGAACACCCCATCCTCGCGGATAATCTCGCCGATCGTGTCGCTGCGCAGCCGAACCCTTTGGCTCACATCGGCCCAGTTGACCCGCCAGGTCTCCACCGCAGCGCCGTCATAGCGCCCGAGCAGAATGTCGTCCTCGGTGATATCATCGGCGCTGAGCACGCCGAGCACCTCCGATGTCTCCACCTGCGCCCCCAGCCGCGCCGGCACCTCGCCGCCATCGAGCCCATGTGCCGGCACAAAATCCACGCCGCCAAAGCTCAAGGTCCGGTCATGATCGGTGAAGCCCAGCACGACGCCATCGCCGCGCAGCAGCTTCCAGCAGGTGGCCAGCGTCGTCTCGCTCTGCGCCAGATGCGCCGCGAGCCCGATATCGAGCACCCTCATGGCAAGATCTCCACCAGCGGAATAACAGGCGCCTCGGCCCCGTCGAAGCTGGTCAGTTCCACATCGAGCCGGTCGGTATCGAACCGCACTGGCACGTCGAACAGAAATCCCGCCGTCACCGCCGCGCCATTGGCTGGCGGCACGGCAAAGCCGACCAGCCCCGTCGCCACGTCGACGCCCCAGCCGCTCATCAGCTCGACGCCAGCCACCGCCACACGGACGCTCCCCGCAACGGGCCGGGTGATCGGCCGGAAATACGGGTCGAACGCCGCGCCATAGCGCTTGGTCAGCTGGAAGCCCGTCCGGCTGCCATCGCCAACCCCGATCGGCTGATCCAGCGCCGTCGGGGTGGCACCGCCGCTGGAAAAATCCAGCCCATCGCGCCACAGAAAACCATGCAGCCGCCCACGCCTTTCCTCGAAAAACGCCAGCACATCAGCCATGTCGGCCCGCGACTTGACGCCATAGCCCGCATTGTAGCGCCGCCGCGAATGCTGCCACCGCCCATTGCGCTGCTCGCCGCCACCGGCCAGCGTGACCACATCGGTCCGCCGCTCCGGTCCGCCCCGCGAACCCAGAGCAACGTCGAGCGGAAACCGCACTGCGTGAAAGGCCATTTCTAGTCTCCCGTTGTGGCACCACAGCGCGAAGAGATTCAGGTCAGGCCGAGCCGAAAGGGGCGGGTTTCGAGAACCGGAGCGCAGCGTACGTTTGGGTACGTGAGCACCGGAAGCGCAGAAACCTGCCGCTTGCAGGCCGGCATCACCTGAATATCAAGCGCTGCGCGTCCCCCGCTTCACCGCCCTGAGCAGCATCGCGCTGATCTCCGCCTCGCTCGCCGCGAAGCTGCGCGCGTCGCTCGCCGTCACGTTGAAGGTCACATTCACCGCACCGCCGCCGCCCCCGGCCACGCCCAGCCGGCCGTCGGGGCCGCGGGCCAGAGGCATGATCGCCTCCGGTCCCGCTTCCCCCGCTAGGCCCACAGGAGGAGAAGCACCCAGCGGAAAGTAGCTCGGCGTCGCGATCACCCCGCCCTTGGCGAAGGGTGTGACATTGCCGAGCGCCGGATTGGTTCCGGCAAACAGGTTGCCAATCAGCCCGCCGACCATGTCGCCCAGCGGCTTGATCGCCGCCTTGAGCGCGATGTCGGCAAAGCTGCGGGCGATGTCGCCCAATACGGATTTGAGCGACTTGCCCTCGAGCAGCGCGCCGCGGAAGCCGGCACTGATCGAGCGCGCCACCCCATCGGCCAGGTTGCCGATGCGTCCCAGCTCGATTTCGACGCTGGTCAGTTCGTCGTGAAAGCTGTCGGGAAACAGGTTATCGACCATCGGGAAAGCGCTCCATCAATCCGTCGAGTTCATTGCGAGCAAGGGGCCCGCGATCGCCCAAGACGGCGCCCCAGGCGGCGGCCAACTCGCGCGGCGTCATGCGCCAGAAATCGCGCGGCGGCAGTCGCAGCACGCCCAGCCCGAAGCGCATCGCGCTGTCCCAGGGAAACGGCGTCATGCAGAGTCTCCAAACGTCGCCCGCAACAGCCGCGCCGCGATCTCCGCCGCGCCCTTGAGCCCGCCCTCGATCGAAAACCGCGCCAGGTCATCGTCGGTGATGGCATTGCCCCCGCCGCGCAGCCCGGCCCCCAAAATCGCCGTCAGGTCCCGGGCCGATATCCGACCGCCGGAAAATCGCTCCGCCAACCCCACCAAATCCCCCGCCTGCAGCCGGCTCTCCAGCTCCGCCAGCGCGCCCAGCGTCAGGCAAAGCGTCCGGGTCTCCCCGCCAATGACAGCGTCGATTTCACCGCGTTGGGTGATAGCCATGTTAAGTCCTCGATGTTGAAGTCTGCCTCCCCTCCCCCTTGAGGGGAGGGGTCGGGGGTGGGGGTCCCGGTATGTGGCACCACCTATCCCCAACCACTCGACCCCCTCCCCGGCCCGCCCCGGAAGGGGGGGGGGGGGGCCGGGGGCGGTAGCCGAGGGGGGTTTGGCCGTGAGCAC
>CBFGMY010000056.1:0-20456 GCA_965650055.1 uncultured Devosia sp. | reverse complement strand
AGATGGCGAGGATCGCTTCGCCGGTCGCAACCCGCGGCAGGATGCGCCGCTTGAGGATACCGACATCGTCATCGACGGCGCGCAATCTCCCGAAGCCGCCGCGCGCGACGCCCTGGGCATTCAGGTCGTCCGAAGCGGCGCCAAGCGTGACCTGGTCGCCAAGGTCTATTGGCAGCCTATCGGCCAGCCCCTGACCATGGTCCGCCTCTATGCCAAGACCGAAGAGCCCTAAGCGCGTCGAGCGGGAACCGGGCGCTCATTCCATATCCGGCACGTCGCCGTGCTGGAACAGGACCACCGGATCGCCGAATTCGCCATTGACGAGATCGGCGGAGCGCGACCAGCTGATGACGCCGGCATAGGTGCCCTGGGCCGCCATGCGGCGGGCATCCATCTTGGCCTTGTCGGCGGAGGGCAGCTCGCGCGGCTCGAAGGCGGGCCGCAATTCACCCTCCTCGTCACGCACGAAGGCGCTCAGCACCACCAGCGTCTTGAGCTTGGACTCCGGCGCCTGCCCGACCGATTGTTGCTGCTTGAACATGCCCATACTCCCGCGGACTCAACCTGATGTCGCAGGATAGAACAAATACGGAACAAATGGCAAGCAGGTGCGCTGGGATCAGCGACGCGTCAGTTCAACCACGGGAATGGATTCACGCGTCGTCTTCCGGGCATATCCCGCGAATTGCGGAAACAGCCCGGCCTGCTCGGCATAGACGGTCGCGCGTTCCTCGCCATCGAGGACGCGGGCGTGGACAGGCACGCGCTCTATCGTCGTGCCGTCGCCGATCTCGATGTCGATATCGGGATGGGCGACCAGATTGTGGAACCAGGCCGGGTGCCTGGGGGCGCCGCCATTGGAGGCGAAGATATAGATGGGGCCGCCTGGTTCGCGCTGCAGATACATCAGCGGTTGCATGCGGGGCTCGCCGGACTTGGCGCCTATGGCGTGGAGCAGCAGGACGGGGGCATTCTTGAAGTAGCCGCCTGGCTTGCCGCCCTTGCGGTTGAAATCGGCGACGACCTTGGCGTTGAAATCGTTCATGCTTGTTCCCTGAAACCTTTCATCGTCGATTGCCGATAGTTCCATCGGCGGTATGTGGGGTCAAGCCGGATATGGGGCGTCAGCATGCAGTTGACAAATGCGCCGCCGCGGCGTCCCTCCGGGCAGAACACCGGAGTGCCCCGCCATGCAGGACTATGTCCGCCGCATTCTTACCTCCTCGGTCTATGAAGTGGCCGAGCAGACGCCGCTCGAGACCATGAACCTGCTGTCGGCGCGGCTGGGGGCAGAGGTGCTGCTCAAGCGCGAGGACATGCAGCCGGTTTTCTCGTTCAAGATCCGCGGCGCCCACAATCGCATCGCGCAGCTCACGGCCGAGGAGCGGGCCCGCGGCGTCATCTGCGCTTCGGCCGGCAACCATGCCCAGGGCGTGGCGCTGTCCGCGACGCGCCTGGGCATTCGCGCCGTGGTGGTGATGCCCACCACGACACCGATCATCAAGGTGGGCGCCGTGCGCCGGCTGGGCGGCGAAGTGGTGCTGTTCGGCGACGGGTTCGACGCCGCCCGCGCCCATGCCGCCGAGCTGGCCGATAAGCACGGCTATGTGGTGGTGCATCCGTTCGACGACCCCGATGTCATTGCCGGCCAGGGCACTATCGGCATGGAGTTGCTGCGGCAGCATCCGGGCGATATAGGCGCCATCTACGTGCCGGTCGGCGGCGGCGGGCTGGCGGCCGGGATCGCGGCCTTCGTCAAGTTCCTGCGCCCCGATATCCGTGTCATCGGTGTCGAGCCCGAGGAAGCGGCGAGCATGAAGGCCGCTATCGCGGCGGGCCATCCAGTGGCGCTCGACCAGGTCGGGCTCTTCGCCGATGGCGTGGCCGTGCGGCAGGTGGGCACCGAGACATTCCGGCTGTGCCGCGAATTGCTCGACGATATCGTCACCGTGACCGCCGACGAAATCTGCGCGGCGATCAAGGATATCTTCGACGACATGCGGGCCATTGCCGAGCCGGCCGGCGCGCTGGCACTGGCCGGATTGCGGCGGCAGGTGGAACGGGGCGAGGCGCCCGCCGGCGCGCTGATCGCGATCAATTCGGGCGCCAATGTCAATTTCGACCGCCTGCGATATGTGGCGGAACGGGCCGAGATCGGCGAGCGGGCCGAGGCTTTGTTCAGCGTCGAAATCCCGGAGCGCCCCGGCAGCTATCGCGCCTTCATCCGCCTTTTGGGCCAGCGCTCGATCACCGAGTTCAACTATCGCTTTGCCCATGGCGCCAGCGCCAAGATTTTCGTCGGCATCAAGCTGACGCGCGGCGACGCCGAAAAGCTCGAGATCATCAACCTGCTCGAGGGGCAGGGCCTCAAGGTCACCGACCTCACCGACAACGAGGTGGCCAAGCTGCATGTCCGCCACATGGTGGGCGGAAGGGTCAGCGACCTCAATGACGAGGTGGTCTATCGCTTCCAGTTTCCCGAAAGGCCGGGGGCGTTGCTCAAATTCCTTGAAGGGCTCAATGACGAGTGGAACATCTCGCTGTTCCACTATCGCAATCACGGCGCCGACTACGGGCGCGTGCTGGTCGGCGTGCAGGTGCCGGAGGCGACGCGAGATGACTTCATCGCCCATATCGACGCCATCGGCTTTCCCTATTGGGATGAGACCAATAACCCCGCCTATCGGCAGTTTCTCGATCATGAACGCGGGTGAACGGGACGTTCATCTGCGGTACATCGTTATGTCGCAATAAACCGACAATAGAAATCTTGGGCCGCAACAGCGGCGGATTCTATTGCAAATCATCGGACAAGGGGCCATCTGCGGGGGAGATGGGCCCTACTCTACTGTTCAGCGCCTGCCCCGCCAAAGCAAAACAAACAAAGCCGGAGAAGTCGATGAAGATCACCAAAATTGCTACCACGATGCTGCTTGGCGGCGTGGCCACTGCCGTGCTGATGGGCCAGGCCAATGCGCTCGAAGCGCAGGCTTTCGCCGACCGCATCATCGAGGTCTACAAGACCATCGGTTACAACGTGACCCTGGGTGAAGCCACCCTGGACGGGAACACCATCACCATCGATGGCGGCAGCATCTCGGTCGTCTCCACGCCCGACGCTGGCATGGAAACCTTGACCTTTGACACCGCGCTCACCTTCTCGGGCGTTACCGAAAATGCCGATGGCAGCTACATGGCTGAATCGCTGACCATTCCCGACATCGACACCGATTTCGCCGAAGAGCCGACCGGCCATGTGAGCCTGGTCGATATCCGTGTCGACGGCTTCTACCTGCCCGCCGGCAGCCCGGTTCCCGCGATCGGCCTGATGCAGCTCTATGAGAGCTTCTCGACCGGCGCGCTGTCGATCACCCGCGATGGCGAGGAAGTCATCTCGATCGACTCGATCGAAGCCGGCTCCACCTTCAATCCGCAGCACGGCTCGACCGAGCTGACCGACCTGACCTCGTCCCTGGCTATATCAGGCATCACCGCCGATCTGAGCACCGTGAGCGAAGAAGATCCGTCGGCCGGCGCCGTCATCGAAGCCCTGGGCCTCACCTCCATTTCCGGCGACGTCACCGGGGACTTCACCTGGTCGATGGCTGATGGCCACATGACCATCGGCGAGTTCCTGTTCGACTTCGCCGATATCGGCGCGTTCAACATCACCACCGACATTTCGGGCTTCACCCCCGCAGTGCTCGACCAGATCTACGCCATGCAGGCCTCGATGGGCGCCGAGCCGACGGAAGAGCAGGCACAGGCGCAGATGATGCAGGGCATGGCCATCATGCAGGGCGTGTCGATCATCGGCGCTTCGGTGCGCTATGACGATGCCGGCCTTGCTCCCAAGCTGCTCGACTTCTTCGCCGCCCAGTCGGGCGCCGACCGCGCCACGTTCGTGGAAGGCCTCAAGTCGATGCTGCCGATGATGCTGGCCGAGTCGGGCATTCCCGCGCTCAACGACCTCGTCGTGCCGCCGGTCTCGACCTTCCTCGACGACCCCAAGAGCCTCGAAGTCAAGGTGGCTCCGCCCTCGCCGACCCCGCTGCTGGTGCTGATGGCGGCTGCCGCCAACCCCGAAGGCCTCATCGCCGCTCTGGGCCTGGCCGTCCAAGCCAACACCGCGGCTGAGTAATCAGCTCGTTCGATCAACACTTTGAAGGCGGCGCCATCCCGGCGCCGCCTTTTGCTTTTGGTGGGGGTGCCCACTTGCGAAATGGTGGCGCTTCAGGCGATGAGAATGTGGGCACCTGGGGGAGAATGTTATGTCGCGCAAGCAGATACTGGGTGCTTTGTTCGGCGCGGGCCTGGCGCTGGCGGCTATCCCCGCTTTCGCGATCGACGCCGAAGCCTTTGCGCAGCGTGTTGAGACCGCCGGGGTCGGGGGCCTGACGTATCTCGGCCGCGCCAGGGCCGAGGGCGACGCTGTGGTCGTGGACAATGTGGGCGTAAAGTTTGGGGACACGACGTACGTTTTCGAAGGGCAATTTACCTTTGCCGGCATAGCGATGCAGCCTGACGGCGGCTATGTCGTGGAGTCCATCACAGCGCCGGAGATCGTCCTTCGTGACCACTCGACCGAGGTTGTCACGGCAAAATTGAAGGACTTCTCGCTGACCGGCTATGCGGTGCCGGGTGAATCCGGTGCGGATGGAACGTTTCCTTCCTTCTCTTTACATGCGGACCTATTCACCTGGCGCTATTTCGCAATGAGGCCTATCAAAGACCTCTCGATCAAAATCGAGCCGACATTCACCGGCGAGGCCCTTACCGCTCTGGCAATGTCGGCTTCTGTCAAAGGCATGACGATCGACCTGCAGGACGCTTCGCAGGAACCCAATACCTTTGTCGAAACTCTGGTTGCGTTAGAGGTGGACGAACTTCCGTTCGACTACAGCCATTCAATCGTCTGGAAGGATAGTGGCCTTGCCACCTATACCAACCATGCCAGCGTTGACGAATTGGGCGCATCACAGGCCGAAGTTGTCGTCAGCGGTTTGACCCGGGACAAGGTGGAGAAGCTTATCGCCGTGCCGAAGGCCGGCCCCGACTTTCTCCAGGCACTCGCTAGCGCCTTGATGGGGATCGTCGTTGACGACGCCAGTGTTCGTATCGAGGCCGGCCCTCTCCTCAAGGAAGTCATCGATTATTTGACCGATGAGCGAGGCGACCGCGAGGCCGTTCTGGCTGAGGCTGAACAGGCGGGGATGACCGTGATAGAAGCCTTCGGTGCTCCGGCGTTGGCGGTACTGGTTCGTCCGGCGCTGCGCGCGTTCCTGGCCGAACCGTCCAGCCTGGAGGCGCGGATTGATCCTCCGGCGCCCGTCACATTCATCTCGCTCATGTTCGCCGCGACGAACGCCAAGACTGCTATTGTCCCGCTGCTCGGTCCCACTTTCACCGCTAACGAACCACCCCGACCTGACGCTCCCTAACGCTTGACGTGAATCGTTCAGGATTCTGCACTATATTGTCTCGACCATGAACGACATGACGTCCCCTGCACCGCGCAGTCTCAGCCACATTACCGATTGGGTGTTCGACCTCGACAACACCCTCTATCCGCGCAGCTGCAACCTGTTTGCCCAGATCGATACGCGCATCACCAGCTATGTGATGGACGTGACCAAGCTCGATTTCGAGGCGGCCCGCGACCTGCAGAAGAGCTATTATCGGGACTATGGCACGACGTTGAACGGGTTGATGCTGCGGCACGAGATCGACCCGGACCATTTCCTCAACACCGTCCATGCCATCGACTATTCGCCGGTCGATGCCCATCCGGACCTGGTGGATGCGATTCGCGCCCTGCCCGGCCGCAAGTTCATCCTCACCAATGGCGATACCGGCCACGCCCGCGCGGTGCTGCGGCGCCTCGGCTGCGACGACATTTTCGAGCATGTGCACGATATCCGCGCCATGACCTTCCTGCCCAAGCCGCACAAGGCGGCCTATGACGGGTTCCTCACGCTGCACGGCATCGACCCGACCACGGCTGTCATGTTCGACGACCTCGAGAAGAACCTCGTCGTGCCCCATGAAGTGGGCATGGCCACCGTGCAGGTGGTCGCCGGCGAAGACTTTGCCCATGAACAGGTCGAAGCCTGGGAACTGGGCCGCGCCGTCGGCCCGCATGTGCACCACATCACGGATGATCTGGCGCGGTTCCTCCGGGAGCGGCCGTAGCGGCACGGAGCCCGCAGTCGACACACCCTCCCCCTTGCGGGGAGAGCGGGAGAGCTTGGCGCCTAGCGACGCTGGCGGTGGGCGAGCCACCGACACGCGGGCCAAACATCCCCCACCCTTGATCCCTCCCCGCAAGGGGGAGGGTGTCGACTGAGAGTTCCGACCGTCACGCCTACATGTTGTTGAAATGCAATATGTTGCCGTCGGGATCTTTCAGCCAGGCGCCCTTGAAGCCGCCGTTCGAATGGATGCCGCCGGCATAGTCCATGCCCATGTCCGGGTAGTGCTCGAAGGCGACGCCCTTGCCCAGGAGGGCCGAGACGATGGCCTCGATCTCCTCGCCCACGCCCCAGGCGACGGCATTGGCCTTGTTGGTTCCGGCATAGTCGGAGACGTAGACGACCAGCCTGGTGCGGCCGGTCTTGAGGACCAGCATGGTGGCATCGTCCTGATCAGGCTCGAGGCCGAGCGTATCGACATAGAAACCGCGGGCGGCGGCGATATTGCTGACCGCGACGATGGCCGATGAGTCCTTGTCTTTCAGCATGGTCCTGTCCTTCCGCTTTGCTCAACGAACGCGATGGCGTCCGTCCTGGTTCAATGACGTTCGTGCCACGGCTTTACAGACACGTCGCCACGCAGTATTAGCGTTACTCCATCGGCAACTGCCGATGAATCGCAGGGCGGCCGGCGGCCGCAAACCATCAGGAACAGTGTCATGGAATATCGTCGCTTGGGCAAATCTGGCCTCAAGGTCAGCGAACTGTCGCTCGGAAGCTGGGTCACCTTCTCCAAGCAGGTGGACGAGAAGGACGCGCTCGACCTGATGGGCCTGGCCTATGACGAAGGTGTCAACTTCTTCGACAATGCCGAAGGCTATGAGGCCGGTGAATCGGAAGCGCTGATGGGCGCGGCACTCAGCAAGCTCGGCTGGAGCCGCGACAGCTATGCCGTGTCGTCCAAGGTGTTCTGGGGCGGCAGCAAGCCGACGCAGAAGGGCCTGAGCCGCAAGCATGTGACCGAAGCCGCCCATGCCGCGCTCAAGCGCCTGCGCGTGGACTATCTCGACCTCTATTTCTGCCACCGCCCCGATATCGATACGCCGATCGAAGAGACCGTCTGGGCGATGAATAACCTGATCACCCAGGGCAAGGTGCTCTATTGGGGGACGTCGGAGTGGAACGCCCAGCAGCTCACCGAAGCCTGGGCCTTCGCGCGCGCCAACAACCTCATCGGCCCGCAGATGGAACAGCCGCAATATAACCTCTTCGTCCGCGAAAAGGTCGAGCACGACTATCTGCCGCTCTATGACCTGATGGGCCTGGGCACCACGATCTGGTCGCCGCTGGCTTCGGGCGCGCTCACCGGCAAGTACAACGATGGCATCCCCGCCGACAGCCGCATGAACCTGCCGGGCTATGAGTGGCTCAAGAAAGAATGGACCAGCGAAGAGGGCAAGCGGAAGCTCGAGACGATCAAGCAGCTGGCAGCTCTGGCCAAGGACGTCGGCCTGCCGGTGCATCACCTGGCTCTGCTCTGGTGCCTTAGCAACCCCCATGTCTCGACGGTCATCCTGGGCGCGTCCAAGAAGGCGCAGCTGGCGGACAACCTGTCGGCGCTGAAGTCCAAGGCCAAGCTGACGCCAGATGTGATTGAGAAGATCGAAGCCATCATGGGCAACAAGCCCAAGGCCTTCGAGCGGTATTGATCGACTGCAATCTCAGTCGACACCCTCCCCCTTGCGGGGAGGGATCAAGGGTGGGGAACGTTTGGCCCCGATATGGGGGCTAAACTCCACCCCCTCCTAGCCTCCCCCGTCAAGGGGGAGGTAACGCGCGGTGGGCGGGATAGATTGCCGCAAATTTAGTTTGCCCCGTCCTTAGCCCCCGCTATCATCCTGATATGACCGATCTTCCCGGCCGCCGCCCGCCGCCCACGCCTGACAAAGCCCCTACCCTGCGCGAGCGCATCGACAATCTTCGCCATCTGGGACGGCTCGTGGCGCAGATCTGGCGCACCAGCCGACCGCTCACCGCCGCCAGCATCGGCCTGCGGCTGGTGTCGTCGGTGCAGCCGGTGGCCATGCTCTATGTGGGCAAGCTTGTTATCGACGAGGTGGTGCGCCTTACCACCATCACCCCGCCCGGCCCGGGCTTTGCCGACTGGTGGAGTTCGGGGGTGCTGTCGACGGTTCTCGTGCTGCTGGCCGTGGAGCTGGCGCTGGTGGTGGCATCCGATCTCTTGGCCCGGGCCACGGGCCTCGTCGATTCCGTGCTGTCGGAACTTCATTCCAACCAGGTCAGCGTCGAGCTGATGGCACATGCGGCCCGGCTCGATCTCATGCATTTCGAATCGGCGGAATACCAGGATCGGCTGGAGCGGGCGCGGCGGCAGGCGGCCGGTCGCAATGCGCTCCTCAGCCAGATGTTTGGCCAGGCGCAGGACATGATCACGGTGGTGACGCTGGGCGCCGGCCTTTTCATCTATGCGCCCTGGCTGATCCTGCTGCTGCCGCTCAGCTTCGTGCCGGCCATCTGGGGCGAGACGCGCTTCAATACGCTGGCCTATTTCATGAGCCGCTGGCGCACGCCGGAACGGCGCGAGCTCGAATATATCCGCTATATCGGCGCCAGCGCCGAGACGGCCAAGGAGCTCAAGCTGTTCGGGCTGGGCGATTTTCTCATCACCCGCTTCAAGCGGCTGGCCCAGACCATCTATCTCGAAAACCGGGCGCTTTCGACGCAGCGGGCGCTATGGGGTGCGCTGTTCTCGGCCATTTCGACGCTGACCTATTATGGCGCCTATGGCTTCATCGTCTGGCGGACGATCAGCGGCGATTTCAGCATCGGCGACCTGGCGTTTCTTTCGGGCTCGTTCCTTCGCCTCAACGGGCTGTTCCAGAAGATCCTGCTCGGCTTCACCCAGATTGCCGGCCAGTCGATGTATCTGGATGACCTGTTCAGCTTCTTCGAGATCGAGCCGACCATCCTGTCGCCGGACAATCCCCAGCCATTCCCGCAGCCGATCCGCGCGGGCATCACCTTCGAGAATGTCGGCTTCCGCTATCCCGATACCGATGGCTGGGCCATTCGCCACCTCAGTTTTACCCTCAAAGCCGGCGAGACGCTGGCTTTGGTGGGGGAGAACGGGGCGGGCAAGACCACGATCGTCAAGCTGCTGACCCGGCTCTATGACCCCGATGAGGGCCGTATCACCATCGATGGCATCGATCTCAAGGCGTTCAGCGTCGCCGATATCCACGCCCATATCGGGGTGATCTTCCAGGATTTCATCCGCTATAGCCTGTCGGCCCGCGAGAATATCGGCGTCGGGCGCATCGAGGAGCAGGACAACCTCGATCGCATCGAAGACGCCGCCGAGCGGAGCCTCGCCGATGCGGTCATCGCCAAGCTGCCGCAGGGTTATGACCAGCAATTGGGGCGCCTGTTCAAGAAGGGGCGCGATCTCAGCGGCGGCGAATGGCAGAAGGTCGCCATCGCCCGGGCCTATATGCGTGACGCGGACCTGATCATCCTGGACGAGCCAACCGCGGCGCTCGACGCCAAGGCAGAATCCGAAGTGTTCAGCCGCTTCAAGAGCCTCGCGGCGGGCAAGACAGCGGTTATCATCTCGCACCGCTTCTCGACCGTGCGCATGGCCGACCGGATATTGGTGCTGGAGAATGGCGCGATCGAGGAGGCCGGCTCGCATGAGGAGCTGCTGGCGCGCCGCGGGCGCTATGCCGAACTGTTCGAGCTGCAGGCGGCCGGGTATCGCTAGAAGGCAGGAAGGATACCCCCTCCTAACCTCCCCCTGAAAAGGGGGAGGAATCCGGCCGGTGGTTGTCGAAGATTGCGCCACAGACGCGATCTGTTCCTCCCCCTATCAGGGGGAGGTTAGGAGGGGGTATCCCACGACGACGCGCCTTCGCCGCTAGCCTACCTTCACCAGCACGCGCCCCTTGACCGCGCCTGCCAAAATCTCCGCTGCCGCGCCGGGCAGTTCTTCCAGCCCCACCTCGCGCACCAGCTCGCCATAGGCCGCCACATCAAACGTCTCGGCAATCCGCTTCCACGCCGCCATCCGCGTCGCATAGGGCTGCATGACGCTATCGATGCCGATCAGCGTCACCCCCCGCAGGATAAACGGCAGCACATTGGTCTCGAGCGCGATGCCCCCGGCATTGCCAAGGCTGGCAACGGCGCCACCATATTTCACCTGCTTGAGCAGCTTTCCCAAGACCTTGCCGCCGACGCAGTCAATGGCAGCATCCCAGCGCGCCGATTCCAAAGGCTTGTCGGGCTGCGCGAGAAACGCAGTGCGATCGATGATGCTGGCGGCGCCCAGGGCCATCAAGGCCTCGCCATGCTGCGGCCGGCCGGAGAGCGCCGCGACCTGATAGCCGAGCCGGGCCAGCAACGCGGTGGCGATACTGCCCACGCCACCCGCGGCGCCGGTCACCAGCACCTCGCCGGTTCCTGGCTTCAGTCCGGCCGCTTCCAGCCGGTCGATGGACAGCATGGCAGTAAGGCCCGCCGTTCCCACGATCATCGCGTCGCGCGTCGTCAGGCCCTTTGGCAGCGGCACCAGCCAGTCGGCATTGACCTTGGCGCGCTCGGCATAGCCGCCCCACTGCGTCTCGCCGACGCGCCAGCCGGTCAGCACCACCGCCTGCCCCGGCACATAGCGATGGTCCTGGCTGTCGCGCACCGTGCCGGCAAAGTCGATGCCGGCGACATGGGGATAGGCGCGCACCAGCCCGCCCCCGCCGGTGAGGCACAGCCCATCCTTGTAGTTGAGACCGGCCCATTCGATATCGACCGTGACATTGCCGTCGGGCAGGCGATCATCGGCCAGCATCTGCACGGACGAGGCGACGTTGCCGTCCGCATCCTTGTCGGTCACCAGCGCGCGGAAACTCATGATCGGGCTCTCCCACCAGTTTTCGCCAGCTTGGCAGAATGCGCCCGGTGGGGCCACCCTCTGGTGGGGGTGGTGCCGACGCCCGGCAGTGGCGCCGGGCGGGGATGCAGGTGGCAGCGCCGTCGGCGTCAGCCCTTCACGGCGCCACCGGTCAGGCCTGAGATGATGTAGCGCTGCGCCAGCAGGAAGAAGGCAATGGCGGGCATGATCGAGAGCGTCAGGAAGGCCAGGATGCGCGGCCAGTCCGAGCCATACTGGCCCTGGAACTGCATGATGCCGAGCGGCCAGGTATATTTGTCCTCGCTGTTGAGGACGATCAGCGGCAAGAGGAAGCTGTTCCAGCTACCGACGAAATTGAACACGCCGACGGTAGCGATGATGGGCAGGCTGAGCGGCAGGGTCACATACCAGTAGATTTTGATGTAGCCGCAATTGTCCATGCGCGCGGCGTCGACCAGCTCCTTTGGCAGCTCCTTGAAGAAATTGTGGAACAGCAGCACCGAGAAGGACACGCTGAACGCCACCTGCACGATGATGATGCCCCACTTGCTGTCGAGCATGCCAAGGTCCCGCATCTTGATGAAGAGCGGCAGGATGCCGGTGGCAGTGGGAAACAGCAGGCCCAGCATGAGATAGCCCAGGATGAACTTGCTGCCGAAGAACTTGATATGGGCCAGGGCAAAGGCGGTCATGGATGCCACCAGCGTGGACAGGACCACCGTGCCCGCCGCGATCAGGAACGAATTGCCGAGCGAGGAAAAGTAGCGCGGGCCACCCAGGATTTCGATGAAGCGCACCGGATCCCAGCTGGCGGGCAGCCCGAACGGATTGACCCGCAACTCGCCGATCTCTTTGAAGCCACCCAGGGCGGTGGTGTAAAACGGCACGATGACGAAGGCGGCCACGATGACCAGCGTCAGCCACTGGACGGGGGAGAGGACCGGCTGGCGTTTCTTGGAGGCTGCGGCCATCAGTTCTGCTCCACCCTGAAGAGAATGCGACGATAGGCGAGCGCGACGATCACGCAGGCGATGAACAGGATCACGCTGACGGCGCCACCAAAGCCCAGCTTCATGCGCAGGATGCCGAACTGGTAGAGGAAGGTGACGATGGTATGGCTCGAATGGGACGGGCCGCCATTGGATAGCGGGATGATCAGGTCGAACAGCTGCAGCGCGCCGGTAATGGCGAAGAACACCGAGATGACGATGGCCGACCGGATCATCGGGATCTTGATGTGCCGCACGATCTGCCACTTCTTGACGCCATCGAGCCGGGCGGCCTCGATGACCTCTGAGGAAATGGACTGCAGGCCCGCGATGAAGATCATCATGTGGAAGCCGAAATACTTCCAGGTGATCACCAGCATGATGGCGGGAATGACCCACAGCTTGTCGCCCAGCACGAAGGGCATATCGACGCCGATGGCGCTGCCAATGGCCGGGAGCAGGCCGTAATTACCGTCATAGACGAATTTCCAGATCAGGCCGGCAGCGACTTCGGCCAGCATGTAGGGCAGGAAGAACAGCACGCGCAGCACGTTGATGTGAAGGCCGCGCTCGGACAGCGCGATGGCGCACCACATGGCGAGCGGCAGCTGGATCAGCAGCGACACGGCGACGACGATGAGGCTGTTGCGGATTGCGGTGCCGAAATTGCGATGGGTCACCACGTCGGCATAGTTTTCGAAGCCGACGAAATCGGTGATCGGGCCATAGCCGTTCCAGTCGAAGAACGAGAATGTCGCCGCGTCGACCATGGGCAGGACGACGAAAAGCGTGAACAGAATGAGCGCGGGGGGCAGGAAGAGCAGCAGCGGCACCAGGCTCTTGCGTTCCATGTAGCGCCTCGGGCGCGCGCCCACGACTGTCGGTATGTCTGCACCGGTGGCGACACTGGCCATATTGTGGTCCTCCCCGACCATACTCGCCCTGCCGGAGGCGGGCATTCCTGCCCAAGGGCAGGTTAGTGTAGTGGCGCCCGGCGGACGGAAAGGGATTACCGTCCGCCGGTGCGCTCCGTGTCGAACTCAGAGCGAGTCGTCGACGGCTTCCTTGATCAGCTCGGCGGCTTCTTCCGCGCTAATGGCATTGCCGGCCAGTTCAGCCGAGACGTCGTTGACGACGCCGCCGACGTTGGGGCCTAGGGCCTGATCGAAGAAGTTGGCATGCCAGTGGGCATTGCCGATGTTCTGGGCGATCTGCGCCTTGAAGGGGTTGGTCATGCCGTCAGCCGCGCCCTTGGCGATCGGGATGTAGTAGGCTTCCTTGGCGTACTTGGCCTGGTTCTCCGCATTGTTGAAGAACTCGATCCACTTGATGGCCGCGTCGGAGGCGTTCTTGGAGAACAGCACGCCGCCCAGGCCACCCAGCGTGTCGGTTGGATCGCCCTTGCCGCCTTCGATGGTCGGGAAGGGCAGGATGCCCAGCTCTGCGTCGGGGATGCCCAGCTTGTTGGCCGAGTTGTCCTTCATGGCGCCGTAGTCCCAGTCACCCATCAGGTGCATGGCGGCAAGGCCGTCACCGAACTGGCCGGAGGCGCTGCCATAGTCGGCGGCGAGGAAGCCTTCCTGCCAGGGATCGAGCGCAGCGAGCTGGAGGAAATATTCGCCAGCCTTGACGAAATCCTCGCCGGCAAAGCCGTCGCCTTCGCCGCGTGCGGCCGCTTCAAAGCCTTCCTGACCGGCCAGCCGGATAACCAGCTTGGACCACCAGAAATGGGCCGGCCACTTGTCCTTGGCGCCAATGGCGATCGGGGTGATGCCGGCATCCTTGAAGGCCTGCACGCCAGCCAGGAACCCTTCCCAGGTCGACATGCTGGCCGGATCGACACCAGCCTGCTCGAACAGGGTCTTGTTATACCACAGCACGACTTCGCTGACGTCGCGGGCGACGCCATACAGGTGGCCGTCCGGAGCGGTAAAGGCAGACACGCCGGCGGTGCCGACATTGGCCTTGGCTTCTTCGCTCAGCACATCCTCGATCGGACGCAGCACGCCGGCCGCAGCCTGCTCATAGAACACGCCACCGCCCCAGGAGTGGAACACGTCCGGCGCGTCGGCCGACTGCAGCAGCGTCGTCAGCTTGGCCTTGAAGGCCTCGTTTTCAAGGAAGGGCAGTTCGACCTTGATATCGGGATTGGCCGCCATGAAGTCGGCAGCAATCGAATTCATCAGTTCCACCTCGGCGGGGATGGAAGTGATGTGCAAATGTTTGACCACAGTCTGGGCCTGGGCAGGCATGGCCAAAGCCAGTCCCAGCATTGCGGCAAGCGCAAAACGCTTCATCGGTTTCTCCTCATGTCCTCACGACAGCTTTCGAGGTGGCTCTTGCGGACCTTCCCGGCTGCAACAGGGCCGCGCATCCTCCGCACAATCCCCGCTTGATACTTTCTACGCATTCCGTAAAAGATAGGCAAGAGGTACGTGCCTCACTGCTAGGTCAGGAATGCTGTCCAAACTCGTTTCATGATATTATTGTGTTAATTCAGTACCTTATGAACGGATATCTGCAATTCGTACGATTGGGGACGGCAAAAGGCCTTGCCTTTTAGTTTTGATGACTCACTAAATGCCAATGCGGCCGGGCATGCCTGGCCACGGCGCAAGATGGCCCAGACCATCGGCGCTGACGAACTGGAGGAAACAGAGAATGGCCGAGCTGAAACTGCGCGGGATCAACAAGAGCTTCGGCACCGTGCCGGTGCTGCACGGCATCAATCTCGACATTGCCGATGGCGAATTCGTGGTGTTTGTCGGCCCGTCCGGCTGCGGCAAGTCCACGCTGCTGCGCACCATTTCGGGCCTTGAAGAACCCAGCGCCGGCCAGGTGCTTATCGGGGGCGAGGATGTCACCGATTTCGATCCGTCCGAACGTGGCGTGGCCATGGTGTTCCAGAGCTACGCGCTTTACCCGCACATGACGGTCGAGCAGAATCTGGGCTTTGGCCTGCGGATGGGCGGCATGCCGCGCGAGCAGGTTGCCGCCCGCGTCGCCGAGGCGGCAAGGACGCTCGAACTCAACGACCTGCTCGATCGCAAGCCGCGGCAATTGTCGGGTGGCCAGCGCCAGCGCGTCGCCATTGGTCGCGCCATCGTGCGCCAGCCCAAGGCCTTCCTGTTCGACGAGCCGCTCAGCAATCTCGACGCCGAACTGCGCGTGCAGATGCGCATCGAAATCGCCAAGCTGCACCAGGAGCTCGGCGCCACCATGGTCTATGTTACGCATGACCAGGTGGAGGCCATGACCCTGGCCGACAAGATCGTGGTGCTGCGCGCCGGCCGTATCGAGCAGCAGGGCTCGCCTATCGAGCTCTATGACAATCCGGACAATATCTTCGTGGCTGGCTTCATCGGCTCGCCGCGCATGAATTTCCTCGCCGCCAGCGTGGTCGCCACCGATGGGCAGACAGCCACGCTGCAGCCCAGCGATTTCGATGGCAATCCGGTCGTGGTGCGCACGCGCGGCGCATCGGCCAAGGTCGGCGACAGCGTGACCATGGGCATCCGCCCCGAGCATTTCCTGGAAGCGGGCGGCACGGTGCTGACCGCCACCGCGCAGGTGGTCGAGCAGCTTGGCGGCGTATCGTACGTCTATGCCACGGGTCGCAACGGCGCCAAGATCACCATCCAGCAGAAGGGTCATTCCGCCATTCCGGCAGGTGCCGAGGTCAATATCGGCATCGACCCGGCGGCGTGCCTCGCCTTCGATGCGGCCGGGCAGCGGCTCTGATCGGCTGATTGAATCTTGGCCGACGTGCAGCCTTGACCAGGCTGCGCCTGCATGTCCCTCTGCCGGCCGTTGCGTGTTGGTGGAGTCGGTCATGGTGCTGCGGCTGGGGGTTATCGGAGCGGGTCTGAAGGCGGCGGATTACGCGCGCGGCTGGGCGGCGATGGACGATGTGCGCATTGTCGCCACGGCCGAGGTCAGTGCGGTGTCGCGCAAGCGTTTCGCCGATACCTGCGAGGCGGCCGGCGCCCCCCGGCCAGCCGAATACGATGATGCCGAGAGCATGCTTGCCGCCCTGCAGGGCCAGATGGATGCCGTCTATGTTTCGACGCCCCATGTGTTTCACGGGGCCAATGCGCTTGCGGTGATCGAAGCGGGCTACGACCTGCTGCTGGAAAAGCCGATGGTGACTACGGTGGAGGAAGCCCTGGCGCTGGTGGATGCCGAAAAGCGCACCGGCCGCACCGTGGTCATCGCCTTCCAGGGCGGACTGTCGCCGCTGGTGCATGACACGCGAGACCGGGCGCGGCGCGGTGAATTCGGCGAGCTGGTCAGCGTCAGCGCCTCGATCTGGGAAGGCTGGAAGACCAATTATGCCGGCCAGTGGAAGCAGAACCCGGCCATATCGGGCGGCGGATTCATGTTCGATACCGGCGCCCACATGATGAACACGGTCTGCGTGCTGGCCGATGCCGAGTTTGCCCGGCTTTCGGCCTATGCCAACAATCGCGGCCTCGCCGTGGACCTGGCCACTGCCGTCGCCGGGCGGCTTGCGAATGGTGCGGTGGTCAGCCTCAATGCAGCCGGCGAGGGCCCGCCGGGCTGCGCCTCGGCCATCACCTTCTTTTATACCAATGCCATCGTCCGCATCGATGCGTGGGGGAAGTGGCGCGAAGTCAGCGTTGGTGGCGTCGTCGAGCCGCGCGCGGAAGGCGAGACCCGCGATACGCCGATGCAGACCTTCCAGGCGGTGCGGGACGGGCGGCTCGCCAACCCGTCCACCGTGGCCAATGGGCTGCGCTTTGCCCGGCTGTGGGATGCGATCAAGCTTTCCGCCTCGCGCGATGGCGAGGCGGTCAGCATCTAGGCCAGGGCCAGACCCGGCGCGGCCTTGGCGCCGGTCATGAAGGCCACCGCATCGGACATGGTATAGTCCTTGGGGTCGATGACGCAGAGGCGCTTGCCCAGCCGGTGCACGTGGATGCGGTCGGCCACCTCGAACACGTGCGGCATGTTATGGCTGATCAGGATGATCGGGATGCCACGGCCGCGCACGTCCTGGATCAGCTCCAGCACCCGGCGCGATTCCTTGACGCCGAGCGCCGCGGTCGGTTCATCGAGGATGATGACCTTGCTGCCGAAGGCGGCGGCCCGGGCCACGGCAACGCCCTGGCGCTGGCCACCCGACAGGGTTTCCACCGCCTGGTTGATGTTCTGGATGGTCATCAGCCCCAGGTCGCTCAGCTTTTCGCGGGCGATCCGCTCCATGACCGGTCGGTCGAGCTGGCGGAAGACGCTGCCCATGATGCCCGGCTTGCGCAGTTCGCGCCCCATGAACATGTTGTCGGCGATCGACAGCGCCGGCGACATGGCGAGCGTCTGATAGACGGTTTCGACGCCGGCCAGGCGGGCGGCGATGGGGGAGCTGAAGCTCACCTGCTGCCCCTCGAGGAAGATCTCGCCGCTATCGGGGGTGATGGCCCCCGACAGTGCCTTGATCAGCGACGACTTGCCCGCGCCATTGTCGCCGATGACCGCCAGGATTTCGCCCGGCATCAGGTCGAAGTCGCAATTGTCGAGCGCGGTGACCTTGCCGTAGCGCTTAGAGAGGCCACGAGCCTTGAGAATGGGTTCCATCAGACCGATACCTTTCTGATCCACTGGTCCACCGCCACGGCGGCAATGATGAGCGCGCCGATCAGCAGGTAAGTCCACTGCGCGTCGGCGCCGAGCAGGCGCAGGCCGAGCGAGAACACGCCCACGATCAGCGCCCCGAACAGCATGCCCAGGATCGAGCCGCGGCCGCCGAACAGCGAGATGCCGCCGATCACCACGGCGGTGATGCTTTCGATATTGGCGGACTGGCCCGAGGTGGGGGAGACCGAGCCGATACGGCCGATCAGGGCCCAGCCGGCAAAGGCGCAGATGAGGCCCGAGAGCATATAGACCGAGATCAGCACCTTGCGCGTGTTGACGCCGGAAAGCTCGGCCGCGTCGGCATCGTCGCCCACCGCATAGACATGGCGGCCCCAGGCGGTGTGGCGCAGCACATAGGCGAGCAGCAGCACCAGGAGCACGAAGAAAATCACGCCATAGGTGAAGACGGCGCCGCCGATATTGATGGTCTGGCCGAAGAACTGCAGCAGCGGCGCGTTGGTCTCGATTTCCTGGGCACGAATGGTCTCATTGCCCGAATAGAGGAAGTTGGCGGCCAGCGCGATCTGCCACACGCCCAGCGTGACGATGAAGGGCGGCAGCTTGATGCGGGCGATGAGCCAGCCATTGACGAAGCCGACAAAGGTGCCGAGGGCGAGGCCGATGAGAATGGACAGCGCGGGCGGCAGGCCATAGCGGAAGGTGAACTGGCCCATGATCACCGAGCTCAGCACCATGATGGCGCCAACCGAGAGGTCGATGCCGGCGGTGAGGATCACCAGCGATTGCGCCGCGCCCACGATACCGACAATGGCCACCTGCTGCAGGATCAGCGTCAGCGCGAAGGTGGAAAAGAACTTGCCGCCGAGCAGCGCGCCAAAGATGGCGACCGACAGCACCAGGACGATCAGCGGCACCAGCGATGGCGAGCTGTGCAGTGCGTGCTGGAGCCGGGACAGCAATCCTGTTGGCTCGTGATCGAAAGTGGCGACGGTTTCTGAGCGCGCGACGTTGGCCGCGTCCAGATCGGATTCGCTGGACATGGGTTCTCCTCCCAGTTGCTAAGCGAGGGGCGAACGCTCGGTCCGCCCCTCATGTCTGTCAGACAAGCCGGACCTTAGCCCCAGCAGAGCTCCGCGCCCTTGGCGGTGTCAATGGACTCCACGCCATCGACCGGCGCATCGGTCACCAGCTTCACGCCGGTGTCGAAGAAATCCTTGCCTTCGGTCGGGCTCGGCTTGCTGCCGTTATCGGCCCAGGTCTTGATGGCCTCGACGCCCAAAGCCGCCATGTCGAGCGGATATTGCTGGGAGGTCGCGCCGATGACGCCGTCCTTGACGTTGGCAACGCCGGGGCAGCCGCCATCGACCGAAACGATCAGCACGTCGTTCTCGCGGCCGATCGACTTGAGCGCTTCATAGGCGCCAGCGGCGGAGGGCTCATTGATCGTATAGACGACGTTGATCATCGGATCCTTGGCGAGCAGGTTTTCCATGGCCTTGCGGCCGCCTTCCTCGTTGCCGGCGGTGACGTCATGGCCGACGATACGCGGATCGCTTTCGTCGCCCCACTTGTTGGGATCGCCAAGCTCGATGCCGAAGCCCTGGAGGAACCCCTGGTCGCGGAGGACGTCGACGGTGGGCTGGCTGACGGCGAGGTCGAGCATGGCGATCTTGGCATTGGCAGCTTCGGCACCGAGAGTCCCGGCAGCCCACTTGCCGATCAGTTCACCGGCAATGAAGTTGTCGGTGGCGAAGGTGGCGTCGGCGGCATCGCCGGGGGTCAGCGGCGTATCGAGCGCAATCACCAGGAGGCCCGCGTCGCGCGCCTGCTGCACGGACTTGACGATGGCCGAGGTGTCCGAGGCGGTGATCAGGATGCCCTTGGCGCCGTCGGCAATGCAGGTTTCGATAGCGGCGACCTGGGTTTCATGATCGCCGTCGACCTTGCCGGCGAAGGACTTGAGCGACACGCCGAGCTCGGCGGCCTTGGCCTCGGCGCCTTCGCGCATCTTGACGAAGAAGGGGTTGGTGTCGGTCTTGGTGATCAGGCAGGCCGAAACCTCCTGCGCCATTGCGGGTGCCGACAGGACGGCAAGGCACATGGCCGTGCTCAGAAGCAGCTTGTTCATTTTCTCTCCCTTTGGCCGGCGATGAACTGGGCTCCTCCCCGCTCTCTCGCTGACCTATCGCTGATTGGACGCCCCTATCGTGGCCAGTTCAAACCGCCTCGTCAATATATAAATCTACTTTATTTATTTATCTGCCTTCCGCCTTTCAAAACCTCCCACTATGGTGCCGCCATGGGCCCAACAATCATCCGATCTCTCAGCAGCGGTGTGAATCAGAGCGGCGTTCGCGACTATAACGAACGGCTGCTGCTGACCCTGCTGCAGCGCAATGGCCCCACCGCCGGCAGCGACCTGGCGCGCATGGCGAACCTGTCGCCGCAGACGGTTTCGATCATCCTGCGCGAGATGGAAGCGGAGGGGCTGCTGGCCCGCGGCATGCCGATCAAGGGCAAGGTCGGCAAGCCTTCAGTGCCGATGAGCCTGGCTGAAGGCGGCGTGCTGTCCTTCGGCTGCAAGATCGGCCGGCGCAGCACGGTGCTGCTGCTCACCGATTTCCGCGGCACCGTCCGCGACCAGCTGCAGCTGCACTACAAATATCCCATGCCCGAGCCCAGTCTGCGCTTTGTCGAGGACGGCATGGCCTCGATCCTCGCCCGTTGCAGTCCGAC
>CBFGMY010000055.1:0-20841 GCA_965650055.1 uncultured Devosia sp. | reverse complement strand
GCTGGAGCGAGATGGCTGGTATCTCGTGGAAGTCCGGGGCGACCACCACCAGTTCAAACACGCTACACGTCCCGGCCGGGTGACCGTTCCTCATCCCAACAAAGACATCGCCATCGGAACACTCCGATCGGTCTATCGGCAGGCCGGCTGGCTGAAGAGGTAACATGCGTTACGTCGCATTCGTTCATAAGGATCCAGACAGTGCATACGGGATCAGCTTCCCGGATTTTCCGGGCTGCATCTCGGCCGGAGACACGATGGATGAAGTTATCGCCAACGGCGCCGAGGCGCTGGCCCTGCATGTCTGGGGCATGGAGGCAGATGGCGACAAAATTCCCGAGCCGCGACCGCTCGAAGAGATCGTCAACGACCGCGAATTTGCCGAGGACCTCGAAGGGGCCAGTTTTGCGCTTGTTGCGCTCGTCCGTGACCTTGGCTCGACCACGCGTATCAACGTCTCCCTCGACCTTGGCCTGTTGCGGGCGATCGACGAAGAGGCCCGCTCAAGAGGCCAGACACGGTCGGCCTTTCTGGCGTCAGCGGCACGCCGCGAACTGATTGAGTAGCGAGACCTTCCATGCGAACACCCCGGCGCGGCAGCGCCTTCGACCAGGCTGAGGCCGCCTTTAAGTCAGCAACCACCAAGCCCGCGGAGCCGGCGCCAGCCAAGCCGCTGACGCCCCCAGGCGGCAAGGAAATGGTGACGCTGCGGCTCGATCGCGCGGTGCTTGAGCATTTCCAGGACGACGGTCCGGGCTGGCAGGACCGGATCAATGCCGCCCTGCGTGTGGCCGCGGGGCTCGAATAGTTCCCCACCCCTCTACAAGGGGGTGCCCCTTTCGGCATTTGACAGCAACGTGCCGACGTTTCATTTTCCAGGGGATTGGAGTGAGGGGGGTTGAAGATGTCCATGCGTATTGTTCTGGCTGCGGTTTTGCTGCTGGCGCTCAATCTGGCAGCTACCGGCGATGCTTTTGCGCAGAAGACCAAGACCAAGGGCAGCACGCCCGAAGTCACCCAGCCGCAGAGCAACACGCTCGACCCCAACGATCCGGATGACCTCGAGACCATCCTCGACCAGGGCGACGCGGCCTATTTCGTCGATGAAGGCCAGACGCCCGATTACCAATATGCCTTCGAGATGTATTCGCTGGCCGCCGAGGCAAACGATGCCTATGCGATGAACCGCGTCGGGCTGATGTATGACCGCGGCGAGTATGTGGCGCAGGATTTCGACGAGGCCTTCAACTGGTATCTCAAGGCCGCAGAAGCCGGCCTGCCCGCCGCGCAGAGCAATGTGGGCAGCATGTACAATGCCGGCGATGGCGTGCGGCAGGACTATGCCGAGGCGCTGCACTGGTTCCGCCTGGCGGCCGATAACGGCTATGCCTATGCTATGTATGCGCTGGGCGATATGTACCTGGCGGGCAACGGCGTCGCCAAGGACGCCGAAGAAGCCACGGCCTGGTACCAGAAGGCGTCCGATGGCGGCGATGCCAACGGTCACTGGTCGCTGTCGCTGCGCTATCTCTATGGCGATGGCGTCGGCAAGGACACACAGCGGGCCGCCGAACTGGCCTATCTGGCGCTGACCAACGGGCTGCAGGTGGCGCTCGATGAGTTCAAGGATATCCGCAGCGCCGATACCTCGCCGAACTATCGTCGCGCCATCCAGGAAATGCTCAAGCGCGACGGCTTCTATACCGGCACGGTCGACGGCAGCTTCGGGCCGGCGACGCAGCGCGCCATCGAGGCCGCTTTCGGCTCGGCGCTCTAGAAGAACAGCAGCCGCAGTGCCAGGGCGATCGACACGACCACAACCAGTGGCCGGATGATGCGCGCGCCGTAGCGGATGCCGGTGCGCGCACCGATGTAGCCGCCGATCAGCTGTCCGGCGGCCATGGCGATGGCGGCGGGCCAGACGACGTCGCCAGCCGGAATGAAGATGGTCAGCGCGGCCAGGTTGGATACCAGGTTGAGGATCTTGGTGTTGCCGGACGCCCGCGTCAGCCCCAGGCCGAACAGCATGACGAAACCGATGGTCAGGAACGAGCCGGTCCCGGGCCCGAAGACGCCGTCATAGAACCCGATCAGCATGCCCATGACCGGCACGAACAGCCCGAACGGCAGGCGCGCAGCCTTGTCGGCATCGGAGAGGTTGGGCGCGAACAGGAAATAGAGCGCGATGCCGATCAGCGCCACCGGCACGGCGACATCGAGCAGGCTGATATCGATCTGCTTGACCACCAGTGCACCGACGAGGCTGCCGGCATAGGTCAGCGCGATGGCGGGGATCAGCGCCTTGAGCGAAACGAAGCCGCGACGCCAATAGGTGAGCGCCGCCATGCCCGTGCCGAACACGGACTGGAATTTGTTGGTAGCGAGCGCCGAGACCGGGGGAAGTCCGGCTGACAGCAGGGCGGGCAGCGCGATCATGCCGCCACCGCCGGCAATGGCATCGACAAAACCGGCCAGCATGCCGACGGCGGCGAGCGCCAGGAGAATGAGGGGATCGAGCATAAAATCCAGGAGGTTCAGGGCGCGTTCTGGCGCGGTGTCGGATCGTCGGCGATGCGGCGCTCGTAGATCGGGATGTTGATCATCGAGGACATGAAGCCGCTCATCATCATCTGGAAACCCGAGACCAGGGCAGTCAAAGCCAGGATGACC
This sequence comes from uncultured Devosia sp., assembly GCA_965650055.1. Lineage (GTDB taxonomy): Bacteria > Pseudomonadota > Alphaproteobacteria > Rhizobiales > Devosiaceae > Devosia. Next base: position 18,171 of record CBFGMY010000055.1, on the reverse strand, counting down.
GGACGCATGGTGCTGCTGGGGTCGAGCGGGCCGAAATCGCGGGTGGCCCATTCCGATACGCCCCAGACCAGGGCGATAATACCGACCAGCATCAGACTCAGGGCGACGAGCAGGATGCGCTCGAGCGTCAGCGCCTCGAGCACGCGATCATAGCTGCCCGAGCGCGGAATGAAACCATAGCGCGAGGCGAAGCGGCGGCCGATGATGGCGAAGGAGATCGACTGCAGGCCCACGATGATGCAGAGCGCCGCCACGAGGAAGGTGTGGATGTCGATCGAGATCCGGCCAAACTGCACCGGGCCGGGCAGAAGGATGGCCCCGATGACCAGCCCGACCGCCAGAAGGGCGATGCCGGGATAGAGAAACAGCCAGCGCGGCGAGAACAGCAGCAGGAAGCGCAGGTGCCGCCAGCCATCGCGGATGGATCGCAGATGCGGCGGGCGCGAGCGACCATCCTTGGCCAGGGTGGTGGGAACCTCGCGTACGTCCAGATGCGCCAGGGTGGCCTTGACCACCATTTCGGAGGCGAACTCCATGCCCGCGGTGCGCAGGTTGAGCGAGACGATTGCCGCGCGGGAGAAGCCGCGCAGGCCGCAATGGAAATCCCCGATCGAGGCGCGGAAGAACAGGCGGCCGATGGCGCTGAGCACCGGATTGCCGATGTAACGATGCAGCCAGGGCATGGCGCCCGGCGCTATGCCGCCCCTGAAGCGGTTGCCCATGACCAGGTCGGCGCCGGCGCGGAGCTGTTCGACAAAGGCATCGAGCCGGGAAAAATCGTAGCTGTCGTCGGCATCGCCCATGATGATGAAGCGCCCGCGGGCCGCCTGGATGCCACCGCCCAAGGCCGCGCCATAACCACGCTCTGGCACCGGAACGACACGCGCGCCGAGGCGCTCGGCGATTGCCCGCGATCCGTCGGTCGAGCCGTTATCGGCGACGACGATTTCGCCCGCTATGCCGCTGCGATCGAGAAAGGCACGGGCTTTGCCGATGCAGGCGGCCAGCGTCTCCGCCTCGTTGAGGCAGGGCATCAGGATGGTCAGTTCAAGCGTATCGGCCAACATGCCCCCCAGGCCCTCTGTGAGCCTTGTGCCGTGAATCGGCGATCCCTGGCAATGCGGGGCATGGCGATGGCCGGCTAGTCGCCACCTCCGCCGCCGCCGCCATCGCCGCCCCCACTGCTGCCACCATCGGTGCCGCCATGCCCACCGCCGCTGTCATGGCCCGGACCGCCACTGTCGCCATAAGGACCGCTATCGGAGGAACTGCCGCCCCGGCGTGGCGCGCGCGGCAGGGAGGCGATGTAGATCGTGCCGACAATGATCGCGATAAGGATGGCGCTGCCATAGATCACGGTCATTCTGCGCGCCTAGCCCGGACCGCCATTGCCGGGCCCGTTGCGGCCCTGATTGTTGCGCCACAGGATGTAGAAGATCACGGCGACGGCCGCGGCGATGACCAACCACTCGACCAATTCCCCGTTCATCGGCCGCTCCCTAAAATCCTGCAGTGGTTCCCAGTCGGGCCAGCACCGCGTCCAGCTGACCCTTGCGCTTTGGCGAAAACTGGGCGGTGCGCGAGACGATCAGGCAGGCTTGGCTTTGCAGCATTACGCCGTCTTCGAGCACGCGCAACCCGTTGGCCGCCAGCGTCGAGCCAGTCGTGGTGATGTCGACCACGATATCGGCCACGCCGGAGGCCGGCGCGGCCTCGGTGGCGCCCAGACTTTCGACGGTGCGGTATTCGGCGATGCCCGCCTTGGCAAAATGCTGGCGGGTGATGGTGATGTATTTGGTGGCGATGCGCAGCCAGCGGCCATGGCGGCTGCGGAAATCGGACGCGACATCGGCCAGATCGTGCATATGGGTGACGTCGATCCAGGCATCGGGCACTGCGACCACAACATCGGCCTGGCCGAAGCCCAGTGGCTTGGCAACGACAACCGAAGCCGGGCCGGCTTCGCTGGTCTCGTGGATCAGATCAAGGCCGGTGACCCCGAAATCGATAGTGCCGCGGATCAGTTCGCGGGCAATTTCGGATGCCGGGAAAAAGCGCACCGTGACCTCGGGCAGGCCTTCGATGGCGCCGAGATAGGAGCGCGCGCCGCCGGGCCGGGTAATGGTCAGCCCATTGGCGGCGAACCATTCGCGGGTGAGTTCTTCGAGGCGCCCCTTGGAGGGCACGGCCAGGGTAATGCCGGTCATGGGTGGGCTCCATCGGCTACGAAGCCACAAGGGCCTGTCGTCCCCTCGCCCCTCAGGGGAGAGGGTAGCGACGCCGGGAGCGCAGCGACCTGGCAAAGCTGGGGTGAGGGGTGAAGGCCCCTCGGCTCGAGCCGAGAATGTGAACCCCTCACCCGGCGCTGCGCGCCGACCTCTCCCCTCAGGGGCGAGGTAAGGAAGTTGCCGGTCATGGCGCGACCTCCGCTTCGAGACGGTCGACCCAGACCGAGCAGCCGGACGCAGCGATGGGCGCGGTGGCGCCCAGGCGCTCGAGCAGGCGATCATACTGGCCGCCGGAGGCAAGGATTTCGCCGCGCGGGCCGGTCATTTCAAAGACGATGCCGGTATAATAGTCGAGACGGGGCGAGAAGCTGGCGTCGAAGGTGACGCGGGCTTCGCCCAGGCTGTTGAGATGCCGGCGGATGGCGCGGATGGGCGCGCCGAGCATCAACTTGTGCCTGACAGCCAGCGATTCGACCTGGGTCAGGGCCTGCAAGACCGGGCCGGAAATGGCGAGATAATCGCGCAGCAGCTTGAGCGTGCTCGCCGGGACATGGGCGGCGTCGAGCGCCTGCTGTTCGAGGTAGCGATCGGCGATCTCGTCGGGCGTGCGACCCTCGGAGAGGCTGAGGCCGGCGGCGACCATCTGCTCGGTGATATCATCGACCAGCGCCTGGCGGCTCGGCTGCTGTTCGCGCGGGACATCGGGCGCCGCCTCAAGGCGGGTGAGCAGCCGATCGAGTGCTTCGGTGTGGCCGAAGCGGTTGCGGATGCGCGGACGCCAGGCCTCGGGCATGTCGGCCTGCACCAGCAGCGCTTCGAAGAGGCCAACGCCGCCCAGGCGGATATCGGGGGCCACCCCGAAGATGGAGAGCGAGGCGCGGGCGAAGGTCAGCACCTGATCGAGCGCCACATCGCCGTCGGGCTGGGCGAGGAGCTCGATGCCGGCCTGGTCGAACTCGGCGGGGCCGGTCTCGCGCTGACGGAAGATGGGACCCAGATAGGAGAAGGCCGCAGGCTCGCCCACGCCATCGGCGATATAGGACGTGACGATAGGCAGGGTGAAATCGGGACGCAGGCAATATTCGGCGCCCGACGTGTCCGTGGTCAACAGCAGACGACGGCCGAATTCTTCGCCCGCGAGATCGAAATAGGGGTCGGCGGAAAGCAGCAGCGGCGGCGTGGCGCGGCAGGCCCCCTGCGCTTCGACGAGGGCTTCAAGATTGGCGCGGCGGATGGCGGCGCCGGTCATGGTGCTACGTCCGTGCTTTGCAGGAACAAGGCCATCGGCCCCATTGCATCCCTCCCCCTTGAGGGGAGGGACCGAGGGTGGGGGTCCGTTAGGGGACCACCTGACCACCCCCTCCCCGGCCCTCCCCTCAAGGGGGAGGGAGGGCAGGAACCGAGGCTCCAAAAACGAAGCGCGCCAGTGCTCATTGCTCGCTCAACAGCTTCTGCACGGCGGCGACCAGCTCTTCGCGCTTGATCTCGAACTGGCCCGGCCGCGCGGCCTTCCATTCGGCATTGTCGGAGATGGCTGATGCGGCCTGCTTGCCCGCGATCAGGTCCTTGATCTGCAGGATCCCCTGCTCGCGTTCCTGGCTGCCTTCGATGATGACGATGGGCGAATTGCGCTTGTCGGCATAGGCGACCTGCTTGCCGAAATTCTTGGTGTTGCCGAGGAACATTTCGGCCCGAATGCCGGCCTGGCGCAACTCGGCGACCATGGCCTGGTAGCCAGCCATCTGTTCCTTGTCCATGACGAGGACAACGACCGGGCCAGCCGGTTCGGTGGCATTGAGATTGCCGGTGAGCTTGAGCGCATTGGCGAGGCGCGACACGCCGATGGAAAAGCCGGTGGCCGGCACGGGCTCACGCCGGAAGCGGGAAACGAGGCCATCATAGCGGCCACCGCCGCCAACGGCGCCGAACACCACGTCCTGGCCCTTTTCGTTCTGCACCTTGAAGGTCAGTTCGATCTCGAAGACCGGGCCGGTATAATATTCGAGGCCACGAACGACAGAGGGGTCGATGCGGATGCGGTCGGGGCCGTAGCCGGCGGCATCAAAGAGTCGCTGCATTGCCCCTAGTTCGGCATTACCTTCGTCCAGCAGGTCGGAGTTTAGACCTTGCAGGCCAACAGAGGCCGGAATTTTGAACTCGATGTGCGACGCACTCCCCCCCGGGCCACCGGTTGTGGACGCCTTGAACGTGATACCCATCACAACAGCGTCGACCTGGGACGGGGTTAACTCGGCGCCCTTGGTAAAGTCGCCGCTCTCGTCTTTACGTCCGGCGCCCAAGAGCAGCTTGACGCCTTCGAGGCCAAATTTGTCGAGCTTATCAATCGCCCTAAGAACGGCCAGCTTCTTGGCACTATCAGCTACGCCGGCAGCTTCCAAAACACCGTCGAGCACCTTGCGGCTATTCACCCGAACCACGTACTTCCCGGCCAGCCCAAGCGCATCCATGACATCGGCCATCATCATGCACATTTCGGCGTCGGCTTCGGGGCCACCGGCGCCGACCGTATCGGCGTCGAACTGCATGAACTGGCGGAAGCGGCCCGGGCCTGGCTTTTCGTTGCGGAACACGTAGCCCTGGCGGTAGGAGCGGTAGGGCTTGGGCAGGGTCTCGAAATTCTCGGCGAAATAGCGGGCGAGCGGCGCGGTGAGGTCGTAGCGCAGGCTCATCCACTGCTCGTCATCGTCCTGGATGGAGAAGACGCCGGCATTGGGCCGATCGGTATCGGGCAGGAACTTGCCGAGCGTCTCGGTCAGCTCGAGCAGCGGGGTTTCGACCGGGTCGAAGCCATAGCGCTCATAGACTTTCCGGATCTTGTCGATCATGGCGCCGACGGCGGCGATTTCGCCGGGCGTGCGATCCTCGAAGCCACGCGGCAGACGGGGCGTGATCAGCTTGGTCTTTTCGGTCATCTGGAAGTCCTGACAAGTCGCGCCGTTCCTAGCGGATCGGTGAAATGGAAACAACAGTGCGAGACGGAGAGCGGCAGGGAAGGCCGGGAATTTTCCCGACCTTCCCTGTCCTTAGGAGCCCAGCCTCCAGAAAGGCGGAGGCAGTTGCAGGCTATCGCCCGAAGGCTCCGGCCAGAAGGCCGACCTGGGCAAGGGTGGCAGGCCCATATCGGCCCGCAGGCGGGCATCGTCCGGCAGTTGGGGCCGGTTCCACCACGCGGCCAGGGCCACGCGCAGAACAGCGAAGAGTCCACGATGCTGGACGGCTTCGACGACGTTGAAATTGAGGCGCAGCAGAGTACTGCCCTCGCTGAGTGCATCATACGACATAACGGAATCCGGCGCGCACAGGCGCCGTCCTTCTGTTGAGGATGGTTTGAGCCGGGAGGCGAACCGAAATCCGCGCCCCCTGCCCCTACATGCCAGGTCTCCGCAGGGGATCTGGAATACTCGAGCTGGCCGAAATCTGCAGCCAATGGGCAGGCTGTGGTTCCGGCGGCAGGCCGATGTCCGCCCGCAACGAAGCGGGCAAATCTGCGGGTAACCGTGGACGGTTCCACCAGGCGCTGATCGCCGTGGCAATCACGGAGAGCAGGCCGCGCTGATGGACGGCGTCGGCGATGGAGAATTCGAGGCGCAGAACGATGCTGCCCTCGGGGAGGGTGTTGTAAGTCATGACGGTTTCCGGACGCGTCAAGACGCGGACCGGCCTCTGATGGGTTGGGTGGATGGGCTGGAATCGGGGACGCAAAACGGCCCGGTTCAGTTCATCGCGATGTGGTGGCTAGGAAAGTGTCCGCGGTCGCGAGGACCGAGATGGCAGGGAGCGAGGCTTTAACCTCGCGCGCAATGCCGCGCGTGATCACCCTGGCGGAGTTCGAACATGACTGTCATGTAGCTGCCTCCCTCGGGTTGGCTTTGATGGACGATTGGCTTCTAGCTCGCGATTCCGTGATCTGCAAGCAGGGATGTGGCGGCTTGTCGCAGTGCCGGCCGAGTGTGGCAAGGAGAGCACACTGTCACCCAGGACTCCCAGTCGTCTCCCTCCCCCTTGCGGGGAGGGATCAAGGGTGGGGGGCGTTTGGCCCGCATGTCGGGGCTTATCACCCCCCACCCTAGTTTCGCTACGGCCTTTGGCCTAGCTGCACTACCCTCCCCGCAAGGGGGAGGGTGACCGGCTGAGCGTCCGCTCTATTTCGGCCGCACCAGCGCGTGGCGCTCGGCTTCGACCTCGTCGCGGCAGAAGCAGCCCTCGATGTGGTCGTTGACCAGGCCCATGGCCTGCATGAAGGCGTAGCAGGTGGTGGGGCCGACAAAGGCGAAGCCGCGCTTGCGCAAATCCTTGGACAGCCGCACCGAGGCCTCGGTCTGGGCGAGGCGGCGCAGGTTTTCCCAGCTCAGGTCATCGGGGCGGTGTTCAGGGCGGGTTTCGAAGCGCCAGACATAGGCGGCGAGCGAGCCGAATTCGGCCTGAATGGCGAGTGCGCGCCGGGCATTGTTGATGGTGGCAGCGATCTTGCCGCGATGGCGGATGATGCCCGGATCGAGCAGCAGGCGCTCGATGTCAGCCTCGTCCATGGCGGCGACCTTGGCAATGTCGAAACCGTGGAACACCTCGCGGAAGCGTTCGCGCTTGCGCAGGATGGTGATCCAGGACAGACCTGACTGGAAGCCCTCGAGGCAGATCTTCTCGAACAGCCTGATATCCGAGGTGACCGGCCGGCCCCATTCGCGGTCATGATAGTGGCGGTAAAGCGCATCATCGCCGGCCCAGGGACAACGCGGCAGGCCATCCGACTCGATTGACATGGGCAACGCACTTTCACTAATCGAGGACGTGGGAATGCTTAGACGGCCGCTCACCCGTTGGAATCGCGGCACACCTATATTCGACAAAGAACCAGCAACGACCAGCCGCCTCAATTTGCGGCGGCGCGGATTTTCGAGGACGTGATGCGGTGATTATTCCCGGACGCCTGCGAGCCCTGGTCGTGGACGACAACGCCTATGCACGCGCCATATCCGCCAACGGGCTCAAGAAACTGGGCGTCGGCCAGATCGTCGAGGCCGAAGGCGGTGCAGCGGCGATACTCGCGCTGCTCGGCGAGCCGTTCGACCTGATGCTGATGGACTGGTACATGCCCGATGTGAGCGGCGCGGGCGTGATGACGGTGCTGCGCGATCCCCGGCTCGGGGCGGCATCGCAGACGCCGGTCATCCTGATGACGGCCTATGCCAGCCGGGACAATATTGCGCGGGCCCGTGAATTGGGCGTCAACGAGGTGCTGGTCAAGCCGTTCACCACCGACCAGCTGGGCACCGCGCTCAGCCGGGTGCTGGGCAGCGGGGCACAGGCTTCGGGCGACGGCTCTGTGTTCCTCTAGGCTGCTTACCAACCGCTAACCAACAGTGCGATCAATGGCTTAACCATGCCGCTTCACGGCGTATTGGCCATTTTGCGGCAGTCTGCAGCCAAAGCCGGGTCGCCGGCGGAATGTGGATGTCGCCATGATCGGAATGAAGACGGCCGGCACGGGTCTGCTGGCATTAGCGGTTTGCCTGTCGGCGCTGGTGCCGGCCCAGGGCGCGGGGTTGCAGCCGGGTTGGCGCTTTGCGCCGCCGCCGGGCGTCACCATCGTCCAGGGCGCGCCACGTCATGCACTGGCGCTGCAGGGCAACACCCAGGTCAACCCGATCTATCTGCGGCAGGTCGTGCAATATCCCACCAGCGAGCGCAGCGGCACGATCGTGGTCGATACGCAGGCGCATTTCCTCTACTTCGTGCTCGGGGACGGGCGTGCCCTGCGTTATGGCATTGGCGTCGCCAAATCGGGCTTTGAATGGAGCGGCACGCACCAGATTAGCCGCAAGGCGGAATGGCCGAGCTGGACACCGCCGGCCGAGATGCTGCAGCGCCGGCCCGAACTGCCACGCCATATGGAGGGCGGCCCGGACAATCCCCTGGGGGCGCGGGCGCTGTATCTGGGTTCGACGCTCTACCGCATCCACGGCACGACAGAGCCATGGAGCATCGGCCAGAACGTGTCGTCCGGCTGCATCCGCATGACCAATGCCGACGTGATCGACCTCTATGATCGCGTACAACTTTATACGAAGGTCGTTGTCCTTTAATAAGGATTATCCGCGACATTCGGGCGGCTCCCCAGTGGGGCCGAGAACCCATGGGTGCCCGCGCCATGCATCGCTTCCTCTCCCTGGCCAGACGTTTCGGGCGTGACGAGCGCGGCGTATTCGCCGTGCTGTTCGGCCTGATGGCCATTGTTCTGGTGGCCCTGGCCGGTGCCGTGGTGGACTATGTGTCGCTCGAGCAGACCAGGAACCGGTCGCAGGTCGCGCTGGATGCGGCGGCGCTCGCATTGCAGCCGCTGATCTTTGTGAAGCCCCTCAACACCGCCGATATAAAGTCCAAGGCCCAGGCCCTGCTGCGCGACCGGCTTGGCATTGTGAGCGGGTCGGGCCAGTTCGGCGTCACCGCCGAGGTGTCCGACATTCAAGTCAATGTCGACGACGGCTCGCTCCTGCTGGTCGCCAAGATGCAAATGCCGACAACCTTTGTGAGCCTGGTGGGCGTGCCGACCATGAGTGCCAGCATTCAGTCGGAAGCCACGCGCAAGAAACTCGAACTCGAAGTGGTCATGGTGCTGGACAATTCGGGCTCGATGCAGTCCTCCAGCCGCATGACAAGGCTGGTGGACGCCGCCAAATGCGCCACCTACATCCTGATGTATGACAAGGTGGTCGACGCGCCGGGAAATTCCAATACCTGTGTGCCGGCCGCCGGCGCGCAACTGGTGGAAGACGTCCGCATCGGCATTGTCCCCTTCACCATGTTCGTCAATGTCGGCGCCGGCAATGCCGGTGCCAGCTGGATGGATACGGGCGGCGCCTCCGTCATCGCCAACGACAACTTCGACAATGATGACGACGAGGATGTCGCTCCCACTGTGGCGCTGCCCACGCGCTCTGCGCTGTTCACGGCGACCGGCGAAGCCTGGCGTGGCTGCGTCGAGGCAAGGCCACACATCAAGAGCGGCACGCTGACCACCGAATATCTCGACACCGACGATACGACACCATTGGCGGGGAACACGAAATTCGTGCCCCTGTTCTCGCCCGACATGCCCAGCGCGGTGGGTGGCAACAACTACATCGACGATAGTCCGGCAATCTGCGACCGGCCGTCCAACGGCAATCCCCGCTGCGATTTCGTCGAGCGGCGCACGTCGAGCTGGTCGGGCTGGAGCACGCCCACGGTGATCAGCAGTACCATAACCGGCGGGTCCACCAATTTTACCAGCAATACCCTCTATCCCAACGCGTTCTACGGCAACCGGCCACCCGGCTGCACCTGCCGCAGCGCAACTTATTCAAGCTGGTCGGGCAACAGCTCGGTGCAGACCCGCAACGGCACGTGCACGGGCAGCTACGTGCCCATCGGGCTGAGCGATCGCGAGCTCCAGGAGCGGGTCTGCAAGTATTATCAGGGAACATCGGGAAGCACGTTCTCGAGCGGCCCCAATGCCGACTGCACGCGCACGCCGATCCTGCCACTGACCGCGACGCCGGCCACCGTGATCAGCACGATCAACAACATGCAGGCCGAAGGCGGCACCAATATCCACATGGGGGCGGTTTGGGGCATGCGGGTGTTGTCACCCACCGAGCCGTTCACCCAGGGCGGCGCCTATGACGAAGCCATCAGCAAGGTGATGATCATCATGACCGATGGCGAGAACACCGCCTACCAGACCAACAACGGCAATGGCTCCGCGTATAACAGCGCCTATGGCTTCCCCTACAATTCGCAAAATACCAATGCGAACTCGACCAGTGGGGGCAACGTCACGCGCCTGGGTCCAGTGACCGCCACCAACGCGCAACTGGTCACGCAGATGAATGACCGCACGGCCCAAACCTGCGCCAATGCCAAGGCGGCCGGGATCACGGTCTACACGATCGGGCTGGCGACAAGCACGGTGACCCAGAGCACCCCAGCGGTGGTGCAGGCATTGCTGACCAACTGCGCGACAACGGCAGATCGTGCGCGCTTCCCCGAAGCGTCCAGCGAGCTCAAGACCACGTTCGAGGCAATCGCCAACGACCTGTCAGCTCTGCGCCTGGCTCAATAGTGCCACTGAGGGAATGGTACCGCCTCCCCGGATTGAACGGGGGACCTCTAGATCCACAATCTAGCGCTCTAACCAACTGAGCTAAGGCGGCAAATGCTCTGCAAGGGGCGGCGGAAGGCGCGTCCCGAAAGCGGGCGGAACATAGGTGGAGAATCCCGGGATGACAAGCACCGATTTTGCCACCTGACGACCTGCCGGAGACAGTGCCGCATTTAACCATCTCACCCGAACGGCAGGCCCTGCCGACGTGCCGCACTGGACCCTGGGGAATGCACCCTATATTGAAGAAACCTTAGCGTCCGGGCGCAAATTGTCCTGAAATGGCACGAAAACGCGTGTCGCGCGTCCCGGAACGGAGAGACTTGTCGTAGATGGATGCTGACTGGACCACATCGCCGAGCGCCCGCCGCGTGCAGCAGCATGAGGGGGATTCGCGACCGGCATGGCTGTGGTCGCAGGACGGCCAGTCGCTGCTGTGGCAGAACGCGGCCGCGCCGCTGTTTCTGGCCAAGCTCAAGAAGCACGGACTGAAGCTCGCTCCGCCGGCAATGCCGATCAAGGGACAGATTGCGCGCAACATCCGGCTCGGTTCGGTCGGCCGTACGAGCCTGGCCCGTATCCAGTTCATCGCCGGGGACAAGCCGGCATCCAGCACCTGCGCGACCACGCCACTGGTCTGGGAGGATGGACAGACTGTGCTGCTGGTGGTGGGTGTCGACCCCATCGCCGCCGACATCGTGGCCGCGGCGACCGCGGAAGGCGAGATCGGGACGTCGGACGCCATCGAGGCGCCGGCCACAGCCGAGCCCGACCGCCATGAGCCCCCTGCCCCGGACGACGACCTGGCTGCCGCGCACGGCGCACTGGCCGAGCCGGAGATGGAGCTGCCCGAGGTGGCCAATGGCACCGCGAGCGCGTCGATCGAGACCGACGAGAACGCCTATGCCCTTGAACTGGCGAATTGGCGCGATGCGGAGCCCGATGGCAGCGCTGCGCTCGCCACCGTCGAACAGGCCACGCCCGTTACAGATGAGGCGCCGCCTGCCGACGCCGCCGAGAGCGGCACGCTCCCGGCTGACGACGTGCCGTCGGGGGAGGAGACTCACCCCGAAGCGCCGCTGCCAGTCCAAGATGTAGCGCCCGTTGACGACAGCACGGACCCCGAAGCGCCGCCGGTCAGCCGGCTGAGCCGGCTGGTTGATCGCCTCGCATCGGACGAGGCCCTGTTCACACCGCTGACCGAAGCGGACGACAATCCACCTCCCGGCGCGACCGCCGAGGTTGCTGCCGTGGCCGAGCCGGCCCCGGGCACGCTGTTCAGGGTCACCGGCCGGCGCTTTGTGCCGCAGCATCCGGGGCTGGAGCAGGACGATGCCGAGGCCGACCTGGCCGATCTGGCGGCGCTTGAGCCGGAGCCAGCAGCGGAACAGGTGTCCGATCAGCCGACCCCTGCCCAAAGCGCCGAAGATGATGCCGTGCAGCGCCTGGCCAGGGAAATGGCAGAGCTTGCGCCGGCCCCGGTCTCCGATGTCGAAACCGTGGAGCGGGTATCGCGCTACAATTTCGATGAGCTGTCGCGCATTCTCAACGACCGCATCGGGGATGCGGCACAGCCGGCAAAGCCCCCTGCGGAGACGCCGCGCGGCGGTGCGCTGATCAACCTGGGCGGCGAGACGCTGGTTCTGAACCGCCTGCCGCTGGGCATCCTGGTGTTCCGCGACCAGCAGGTGCTGTTCGCCAATCGCGCCATTACCGAAATGGTGGGCTACGATTCGGTGGAAAGCCTGCGCGCAGCGGGGCTGGCGGCAGTATTCCCGGCCGCCGGACCGGATGGCCAGGATGCCGGGCCGGTCAATCACCTAGTGCAGCGCGACGGAACGCTGGTGCCGGTGACCGCGCGGCTGCAGTCGATTTCCTGGCAGGGGCGCCCTGCCCTGATGCTGTCGGCGAGCACGACCGAAGTTCGTACCGGCCATGAGGCCGCGGTCAGCGCCTTTGCCCAGAGCTTTGCCGACATGCGCGGCGACGGCTTCCTGGAGGCTACGCGGGCCGGCGTCGTCAGCGCCATAACTCCACGCAGCGCCAGCCTGCTGCGCGTTGAAGGGCCCCTGGAGGGCAAGGCGCTGTCGGGCCTCGTGGCCGGCGCTGACCTGCAGCAATTGCGGGAATTCCTCGAGCGGCCAGCACGGTTTGCCGAAACGGCCCGCCCCTGCCTGACACTCCGCTCGGCGTCGGGCTCGGCGGAAATCACCCTCTTCGCGCAGGGTCAGGCGGGCGTGGTCACGGGCTATTTCGGCTTTGTGCGGGGGCGCGAGCCGGCGCCACTGCGGCTCACCGGCCCGACCGATGCCGACCCGACGCTGTTGGCCCGTGTCAGCCGCGGCGTGCGCCGGCCGCTCAATACCATTATCGGCTTTTCCGACCTCATCCGCTCGGAAGCCTTTGGCGCATTGCAGAACGAGCGCTACGAAGCCTATGCGCAGGATATCGCCAATGCGGGCCAGGAAATCGCGGCGCTGGTGGACGAGCTGGATGACTATGCCCGGCTGCGCGACGGCCGCTATATGCCGCAGCGTGCGAGCATCGAGCTCACCAGCCTGCTCGAAAGCTGCGTGATCCGCATTCGCCAGCAGGCCAGCGGTGCTCGGGTCATCGTCCGCAACGCGATTTCGGAAAGCCTGCCGCGCATTACCGCCGACCAGGCGTCGCTCACCCAGGCGGTGCTGAACCTGCTGGCCAGCGCCATCGACCAGACACCATCAGGTGGCGCTGTGGTGATTTCGGCGCAGCGGGAGGATGATGGGGGCATCGCCGTCCACGTGCGCGACAGCTCGACCAATGCCGTCGACATGGCCGAACGCTTCGTCGTGTTCCGCGACGGGGTGGGCAAGGACGGGCAGATGATGGCCCCCGTGCGCTCAAGCGTCGGGCTGGCGCTGACGCGGTCGCTGCTGGCGGTCAATGCATTCTCGCTGTCGGTCGACCCGGCTGGGGAACAGGGCATGCTGTTCACCCTGATCATCCCCGCCGACCTGGTCGATCAAGCCGCGGCGCCGGTTCAGTCAGAATAGCCCGGGCGCCGCGCTGCCTTTTTGCCGCAGGGGAAATAACTGGAACTCCAAAGTCAGCTAATTGCCTGATTTCGCTGGATAACGCGCGTCAACATTTGAACCATTCCAGACTGTAAGTCTTTGAATTCTCTTCGCAATATTGACTTGCATCGTCATATTTCGCAGAACGCGCCGCACTAGCGGGGCATAGACCTCCGCATAAGGAGAACGAACATGACCAAGACCTCGCGCCTTGCCATTGCCCTGCTCGGCTCGGTCGTCCTGACCGGATCGGCTGTCCCCGCTTTCGCCCAGAGTGGCGAAGTCAATATCTACAGCTATCGCGAGCAGAGCCTGCTGCAGCCGCTGCTCGACCGCTTCAGCGCCGAAACCGGCATCAAGGCCAATGTGCTCTATGCGGGCGACGGCCTGCTCGAACGCGTCGCCGCCGAGGGCGAGCTGTCGCCGGCCGACGTCGTGCTGACAGTCGATATCGGCAACCTGGTTGGCGCCGAGGAGCAGGGGCTGACCCAGCCGATCACCACGCCGGTACTGGACGAGCGCGTGCCCGAAGCGTTCCGCGATGACGACGACAACTGGACCGCTTTGTCGCTGCGCGCCCGCGTGTTCTATGTCTCCAAGGACCGGGTCGATGCGACGGCGCTGACCTATGAAGACATCACCAAGCCGGAGTGGAAGGGCCGCCTCTGCACCCGTCCGGGCGACCACGCCTACAATATCGGGCTGATCGCCCAGCGCATTGCCGAACATGGGCTCGATGAGACCCGCACCTGGCTCACCGCCGTGCGCGACAACCTGGCCTATCCCCCCACTGGCGGCGACCGCGAGGGCGTCAAGAACATCCTGGCCGGCACCTGCGACCTTTCCATCACCAACACCTATTACATGGGCGTGATGCTCAACAACGATGCCGAGCCCGAGCAGAAGGAATGGGCCGCCTCGGCGCGCATCATCTATCCGGATGCCGAAGGCGATGGCACGCAGGTGAACGTGGCCGGCGGCTTCATCGCCAAGTATGCGCCCAATGCCGAGAACGCCAACAAGCTGATCGCCTTCCTGCTCTCGGACGAGGCGCAGACCATCTATGCCGACACCAACTATGAATTCCCGGTGGTGCCCTCGGTATCGCCGTCCGAGCTGACCCTGAGCTGGGGTACGCTCAAGCCGGTGAGCACGCCGCTGGTTGACGTTGCCGCTCACCGTGCGGAAGCCGCAGCCCTTGTGGACGAACTCAAGTTCAACGAAGGTGCGCAGAACTAAGGCTGATGGGGCCGTCGCGCCCCACAGGCTGGATCGTCACCCTCGGGCTTGACCCGAGGGCCCCCCACTGAACGCTTGCACCGCAAGTGCACCCCCCTCGGGTCACGCCCGAGGGTGACGCGTGGTGGGGGAGGAAGGACACTGCACGTTGACGCCGCTGGCGACCGCAAAGACTGACAGGACCGGCTGGGGTAATCCCCTGCCGGTCGTTGCGTTTGTGCTGGCCGGACTGATGGGACTGCCCATTCTGTGGTTGGGTTGGTCGGCCCTGGCGGCAGCAGGCGGCAGCAACGGGCTGGCGGCGACCATGCTGCCCACGGCGCTGCGCGAGACGGGGTTGCTGATGGTCTCGGTCGGGCTGGCCAGCGGCTGCGTGGGCCTCGTGGCTGCATGGCTGGTCGCCCATTACGAATTTCCGTTGCGACGGCTGTTCGACTGGGCCCTCGTGCTGCCGCTGGCGGTGCCGACCTATCTGGCCGCCTATAGCTATGTGGAATTTCTCGGCTTTCCGGGGCCGGTGCAGACATTGTTGCGGTCGATCAATGGTGCGCAGACGCTGCAGGACTACTGGTTTCCCGACATCCGCAGCGACTGGGGCGCCGTCATCGTGTTGTCCAGCGTGCTCTACCCCTATGTCTATGTGGCTTGCCGCGCGTTTTTCCTGATGCAGTCGGCCAGCCTCAACATCGCGGCGCGCACTTTGGGCGCAGGCGGCATACGGACCTTCTTCAGCGTGACGCTGCCCCTGTCGCGGCCGGCCCTGGTGGTGGGGGTGACGCTGGCGATGATGGAAGTGGTCAACGACCTGGGTGCCGTGCAGTATTTCGGCATCAACGCCATCACCGCGATCATCTATTCGACCTGGATCAATCGCTCCGATTTCGGTGGCGCCGCGCAACTGGCGGTGACCGTGGTGCTGGTCATCGGTCTGCTGATTGCCGCCGAGCAGCGGGCGCGGCGCGACCGGGTGTACCTGGCGCATCGCGACAGCCGCGTACCGCCGGCGCGCGAGCAGTTGACGCGCGGCCGGCGCTGGGCGGCATTCGGCTTCTGTCTGCTGCTGCTGGGGCTGGGCTTCGGCATTCCGGTCGGACAATTGAGCTACCTGGCGTTTCGCGTCGTGCTGCCGGAAACGGTGGGCATGACCCTGGCGGCGCTGCTGCCGACGGTGACACTGGCCCTGGCCGGGGCGTTGATCACGGTCGTGGTCGGGTTGGGCGCGGCCAAGCTGGCCCATGGCGCGGCACCAGCCACCAAGGGCGCGATCCGGCTGGCCACGCTGGGCTACGCCATTCCGGGGACCGTGCTGGCGCTTGGCCTGCTGCAGCCGCTGGGACAGGCCGACCTGTGGTTCAATCGCCTGACCATGACGCTGATGGACTGGCGGCCGGGGCTGATCCTCAGCGGATCGATGGCGGCCCTGCTCTATGTCTATGCGATCCGCTTCCTGGCGGTCAGCCAGTCCACCATCGACGCAGCCATGAAGAGGCGGGGCGATTCCATGCTGCATGCCGGGCGCGTGCTGGGCGCGCGCGGCTGGGTGCTGCTGCTCAAGATCGACCTGCCGACGCTGATGCCGGCATTGTTGAGTGCGGCAACGCTGGTGTTCGTCGAGATCGTCAAGGAACTGCCGGCGACCTTGCTGCTGCGGCCGCTGGGGATCGAGACCCTGGCAACGCTGGTCTATTCGCGCGCCAATGTCGGACTTTTCGCCCAGGCGGCACTGCCGGCATTGGTCATCGTGCTGGCGGGCCTGGTACCGGTCGTTCTTGCTACGCGGCTTGGGGATCGTAGGAAAGTTTAACAGGGCAAGCCGCTGCCATGTTAGTCAGGCTCCCCTATATGATGCGGCCAAAGGCGCGGAAACGCGCATAGCGCGGGGACTGACGATGAACAAGACAAGCAAGGCGTTCGGGCTGGCATTGGCGCTCTCCACGGCCCTGGCCGGCATGGCCATGGCGCAGCCGACCGAGATACGCATCGGCGTGGCGCTGGAGCCGCCGGCACTCGACCCGACCGCGGGTGCGGCCGAGGCCATCGACATCGTGGTCTATCAGAACGTCTTCGAGGGGCTTGTTCGCATCGACGAGACCGGCACCGTCCAGCCGGGTCTGGCCGAAAGCTGGACCATTTCCGAGGACGGGCTGACGTACACGTTCAAGCTGCATGATGGCGTGACCTTCCACGACGGCAGCGCCTTCGATGCCGAAGACGTCAAGTTCAGCTTCGACCGGATCCTGGCCGCCGACAGCACCAATGCCCATCCCGAATTCTACAAGCCCATCACCGCCATCACCGTGATCGATCCGCTGACCGTCGCGTTCAAGCTCGACCACCAGATCGGCCGCTTCCTGTTCGACCTGGGCCGCGGCGATGCGGTCATCGTGGCGCCTGAAAGCGCCGCCAACAACGCCACCCAGCCGATCGGCACCGGCCCCTTCGCCTTCGCGCAGTGGGACAAGGGCAGCCGGGTGATCCTGGAGGCCTATGGCCCCTATTGGGGCGAGCCGGTGCACCTGACCAAGGCGAGCTATGTGTTCATCGGCGATACGGCGACGATGACCAATGCGCTGCTGGCCGGCGATATCGACGGCACCAACAATTTCGCCACCGACGCCCTGGCGGTGTTCGAGGGCAATCCGCAGTTCAAGATTCTGGTCGGCACCACCGAGGGCGAGACCATCCTCTCGACCAATAACAAGAAGCCGCCTTTCGACAACCTCAAGGTCCGCCAGGCGATGGCGCATGCGCTGGATCGCCAGGCGATCATCGATGGCACGACCAATGGCTATGGCACGCCGATCGGCGCGCCCTTTGCCCCGCACAACCCCTACTATGTCGATCTGACAGCAACCTATCCGCACGATATCGCGGCGGCCAAGGCGCTGCTGGCCGAGGCCGGCCTGCCCGATGGCTTCAGCGCCACGCTGAAACTGCCCCCGGTCGCCTATGCCCGCACCTCGGGCCAGATCATTGCCAGCCAGTTCGCCGAAGTGGGCATCAAGCTGGAACTGATCAACGTCGAATGGGCGCAGTGGCTGGAAGACGTCTATACCAACAAGGACTTCGACCTCACCATCGTCAGCCATGTCGAGCCGTTCGACATTGGCAACTACGCCAACCCCGACTACTACTTTGGCTATGACAATCCCGAGTTCCAGGCGCTCATCGACAAGCTCAACGGCACGACCGATGAAGCCGCGCGCAAGGAACTGGCCATCGAGGCGCAGACCATTCTCGCCAATGACGCGGTCAATGGCTACCTGTTCGAACTGGCCCAGACGGGCGTCTGGAACGCCAGGCTCGAGGGCATGTGGCAGAACTCGCCGATCGAAGGCCTGGTGCTGCGGGATATTCATTGGACTGAGTGAGGTTCGGCGTTCCGAGCGTGTAGCTACCCCCACCCTCACTCCCTCCCCACAACGGGGAGGGAAGCCTGCTCCTCGCACTGACGACATCGTGCCTCCCAAGGTCGCCCCATCGCCTCCCT
>CBFGMY010000054.1:0-20907 GCA_965650055.1 uncultured Devosia sp. | reverse complement strand
CTGACGCCCAGGCTGCCGCCGACGCTCAGGCCGCTGCTGACGCCCAGGCTGCCGCTGACGCTGAAGCGCAGGCCGCTGCCGAAGCACAGGCTGCTGCGGACGCCCAGGCTGCCGCTGATGCACAGGCCGCTGCGGACGCTCAAGCCGCTGCCGATGCTCAGGCTGCCGCTGAAGCCGAAGCTGCTGCGGCTGCCGCTCAGGCGCCGGCCGACACGCGTACCGACCAGCCAGCCGCTGTCGATATCAGCGCCGATCTGCAGGCTCAGGTTGATGCCTACAATGCAGGCGTCGCCGACCTGATGGCTGGGGGCGACCCCGCAGCCGCGCAGGCCAAGATTGCCGATGCCCAGGCGCAGATCGCCGCGCTTTGCACGGGTGCGGGCTTTGCCGACGTGACGTCCTGCCTGGCACAGTATGGCCTGTCCCTGCCCGAGGTCCCCGGCCTGCCGGCCCCCACCGAACAGCCAGTGACCGACCAGCCCGCGACCGACCCGGCTGCCATGCCGACCGAACCCGTTCCGGAAGGCACCACCGGTGAAGCTGCACCCCTGACCGATTCGGGCAAGGAAGCCTCCCCCGTCGTTGATCCGGCGGTCGCACCCACCGATGCAGCTCCGGCAGCACCAGCCCCCGAGGCCACAGTCGTCACGTTGGAGACGCTGCCTGCAGACGACGCAGCTGCACAATCGGCAGAGTTCAAGGCCTTTGCCGCTGAACCGATGGAGTCCGCTGCGGCCGAACAGGGTACCGAGGTAACGGCCACCAACAACACCACGGTCAACCAGACGGTGATCAACAACTACGTCAACAACATCACCAACAATGTGACCAACACCACTATTAATGGTGACGTGACCAACAACACCCAGACCAATATCGGCCAGCAGAACAACGTGACCGTTGTCGAGCAGGCCGCTGTGGCGTCAACCAATCCAGGCGACCTGATAACCCAGGTGATCCTGCAGGTTGGGACCCAGCTGATCGTCAATTCGGTCGGGCAGGATACCGATCGCTTCTACAATCCGGACCAGGACGAGATTTTCTACGAGAATCTCAGCAATGGCCGTGTGCGTGAAGTCATCACCCGCCCGGACGGGTCAAAGATCGTGACGGTGCGTAACCGCAATGGCGACGTCCTCCGTCGCTCGCGCTTCACCCCCGATGGCCGTGAATATGTCCTGGCATACTTCGACGACCGCTATGACGAGGACCTCATCGTCTGGCGCGACCCCGGCGAAGACCTGCCGCCGCTGCGCCTCGATATTCCGGTGGAGGATTACATCCTCGACGCCCGCTACGCCGATGAGAATGAAGTCGAAGACTTCTTTGCTCAGCCGCCGGTCGAGCAGGTGGCTCGCCTCTACTCGATCGACGAAGTGAAGCGCTCTGCCCGTATCCGTGACAGCGTGCGTCGCCTCGAGGTCGGCGGCCTGACCTTCGATACCGGTGCCGCCACCATTGGCCGGGACCAGGTCGGTGCCCTCTCCGCTACGGCAAACGCCATGCTGGCGCTGCTGGAACGCAATCCGGGTGAAACCTTCCTGATCGAAGGCCATACCGACGCCGTGGGTTCGGAAATCTCCAACCTCGGTCTGTCGGACCTGCGCGCCGCTACCGTGGCCCGCATCCTGACCGACTTCTACGGTGTCCCGCCGGAAAACCTGGCCACCCAGGGCTATGGCGAGCGCTACCTCAAGATCCGCACGGAAGCCGCGGAACGCGAAAACCGTCGCGTCACCATCCGCCGCATCACGCCGCTGATCACCGTCGCCAATAACTGACGCCGGCGACAGCAAGAACAGGAGGCCGGGCCACGCGCCCGGCCTTTTGCTATGCAGCCGCTGTGCCAGCACGCCGTCTTGCCACAGGCGCAGAACTTGCTATGCACCAGCATCGAAAGCTGGAGCGTCCCATGAAGCGGCTCGAAATCTTCGTCGAAAGCGTGATCCTGGCCTCGCGCTGGCTGCTGGTGGCCTTCTATATCGGCCTGGGCCTGGCGCTGGCGCTCTATGCCATTACCTTCGGGTTCAAGCTGTGGGATTTCGCCACCCATATGATGGGCATGGACGAAACCGAAACCATCCTCAAGGTGCTCGGACTGATCGACGCCGCGCTGATTGCGAGCCTCGTCGTCATGGTCATCATCTCGGGCTACGAAAACTTCGTATCCCGCTTCGACAACGAGGATGATGTGCACTGGCTCGGCCAGATCGATGCCGGCTCGCTCAAGATCAAGGTGGCCTCCACCATCGTGGCAATCTCCTCGATCCACCTGTTGCAGATCTTCCTCAACGTGCCGCGATATGCCGACAACCAAATCATGTGGTTCACCCTGCTCCACCTGACTTTCATCGTCTCGGCGCTGTTCCTGGCCCTGATCGACCGCATTTCGAGGAAGCCCGGGAAGGGCAAAGAGCCAGATTTGTGACGTTTTCTCTTCAAAAAAACGCATACGGCGTGACGTGTCTACCGCGCCGATGATCCGCAATCTGTTGAATCAAAAGCACAATTAATCCATCGACCCACCCCGGATAGAGTGATCACGCATTCGGGAACGAAAACAAAAAGCCCGCGTTTCTTTGCCATACGGTGAAACAAAGGAGCGACATCATGGCTATCCCTGAACGCGATACCGTTTACAACAACGACACCAACCGCACGGTCTATACCCGCGAAAGCAGTGGGACCGGTTGGTTTGTCGGCATCATCGTGGCCTTGGCCCTGCTGGCCATCGGCTACCTGGTATTCTCGGCCAACTCTGGCCCGTCGACCACTGTTGACGTCAATGGCGCCCCGGTTACGACGGAGGCTCCGGCCGATCCGGCTCTGGCTCCGGCCCCGATGACTGAGGCCCCCGCGGCTTCGGCCGCCGACGCGGCTCCCATGACCGAGGCTCCGGCAGTTGACGCGGCCCCGGCCACCGAGGCCCCCGCCGTCGAGGCTCCGGCCCCTGCTGCTGAACCGGCTCCGGCCACTGAACCAGCTACGGCGCCGACCAACTAATCGGCGCCTAGACCAGACTTCCCGGACGTCACCAGCCCTCCCTCTGGTGACTTCGAAAGGAGACCCCGGCCGCCCCGCCGGGGTCTTGCTTTTTGTGGCGCGACATTACGACATGTTCAGCTCCCTTGTGCCGCGTCCTGCGCATGACCATGTGCGAAGTCGACATGCGAAGGGAGCTCCAATGTTCAATATCGACCAGATCGTCAAAGCCCTCCAGACCGACCCCAACACCCAGCGCACCGCCATGACCGGTGCCGCCGGGCTCGCTGCCGGCATGCTGCTGAGCGGCGGGGGCCTGGGCAAGCTGGCCGGCAATGCCGTCAAGATCGGCGCTGTAGCCGCCGTCGGTGGGCTGGCTTACAACGCCTGGCAGAACTACCAGCGGAACCAGCAGGGCGCGGCTGCCCCGCAGGAAGAGGCCTTCATCCCTCGGACCGGCGATATCAGCGGCCAGGAAGAACTCGGCAAATCGCTGGTGCGGGCCATGATCGCCGCCGCCAAGGCCGATGGCCGCATCGATGCGGATGAGAAGGAAGCCATCTTCGGCAAGCTCGAGACGATGAACCTGTCGTCCGAGGAGAAGGCCTGGGTGTTCGACGAACTCTCCAGTCCCCTGGACATCAACGCCGTCGCGGCGCGGGCTGACACGCCTGAACATGCCACCGAGATCTATGCGGCATCGCTGGTCGCCATCACTGCCGACACCGCGTCCGAGCGCGCCTATCTCGATGCATTGGCCAGCAAGCTCAAGCTCGCACCGGCGCTGGTTGCCGAGGTTCACAAGGCGGCGGGCGAAAAGGCACCTGAGCCGGTGCCCGCCCCTGCATCGCCCTTCGCCTACACGCCGTCCGGCAGCAACGTCTGAGAAGTGCTGGCCCCGACCAACGACGGTCGGGGCCAGTTTGGTTAGTTCGCGTCGGTCAGCAGGAAGCGCCGGTTCAGCGCCTGGATCGGCCGCGCATTGTTGGCATAGTGGCTGGCAAACAGCTCGATCTGCTCGGCGGACACCTGCATCGGGTCCGTAAACACGTTCCAGGTCACAATCTGCGAACAGGGGGGCGTGGTCAGGGAGCCCTCGTAGCGGAACGAGGCATGGTTGGCTGGCAGCAGCACCGATGGATCGATCATCTCGGTAGCGGCCGTCTCGCCGCCGACCGCGGGCCATTCGGCCTCTACGGCGGCCAGCGCCGGATTGGCCTCGCCCGGCTGCAACAGCACGCCCAGCACCAGCAGGTCGCCGGCTTGGGACTTGTTGACGAAATGCACCTCGAGCGGGCTGTGGACGCCGTCGACCGTGTGTTCGGATTGATGGTGGAAGTGGAACTGCACCAGATCGTAGCGAACGCCGTTCAGCTCGACATAACCGCCCTTGCCATTGGTGTTGACCTGCACGGTGTGACCGTTGTCCACGACCGTCGGCGCGAACGCAGTCCAGTGCACTTCAGCCGGGCTGAACTCGGCATGGACAGCCTTGGTTGGCGTCAGGTCGATCGGTGACTGCTCCTGCCCGACGGCGCAGTCCTTGAACTCCTCGGCAATGTCGCCCCAATGGCTGGGATCGCCTTCTCCCTCGTAGCCCCAATGGTGATCCTGGGCGAAGGCAGGCATGGAAATAGCCGCAAAAGCCAGCAGGCTGGCCGCGAAGATCCTGGTTGTCATGATGTCCTCTATGACGCAATTGACGCGGACTGCACCACCCTGATCGGGATCGGTCGGGGTCGCCCACGCCAGCCGCTGTTTTGCAGCGGCGGCGTCACCTGAGCCTCGATTATGGCGCTTCCGTGGAACTTAATCGGTTACAGCAATGTGCGTTCTTGATCGGTCCCGATGGGCAAGCCATCTGTGAGCCAACAGGAGACCACCACGATGGAACTCGGGCTTTATTCGTTCGCCGAAAACACCGCCGATCCGCTCAATGGCGGCACGCTGCAAAGCCCAGCGGAGCGGCTTCGCGACCTACTCGAGGAGATCGAACTGGCCGACCAGCTTGGCCTGGCCTTCTATGGCCTGGGCGAGCACCACCGCCCCGATTTCGTCGCCTCGGCGCCGGTGACCATCCTGGCGGCAGCGGCGGCGCGGACCAAGACTATCCGCCTGTCGACGGCTGTGACCGTGTTGAGCTCGGAAGATCCGATCCGCGTCTGGCAGCAGTTTTCGACGCTGGATCTTTTGAGCAATGGCCGCGCCGAGATCATGGCCGGCCGCGGCTCGTTCATCGAGAGCTTCCCGCTCTTCGGCTACGACCTCGATGATTACGACACCCTGTTCGAGGAAAAGCTCGAACTGCTGCTCAAGATCCGGGAGGGCGGCAAGGTCGCCTGGCCCGGCAGCGCCCATACCAAGCCCATCCCCGGCATCGACATCTATCCCAAGCCCGTACAGGACCCACTGCCGATCTGGATTGCCGTGGGTGGCACGCCCAATTCGGTGGCCCGCGCAGCCTATTATGGCCTGCCGCTGATGATCGCCATCATCGGCGGTCAGCCCAGGCAGTTTGCCCCCCTGGTGCAGTTCTATCGCGAAACCGCCGAAAAGGTCGGACGCGATCCCAAATCGCTGCCGGTCGGGATCAGCTCGCACGGCTTCATTGCCGTCGACAGCCAGGACGCGCGCGACATTGCCTTCCCGGCCCACAGCGCTGCCATGAGCCGCATCGGCAAGGAACGCGGCTGGCCACCGACCACCCGCGCGCAGTTCGATGCCGGCGCCACCCCGCAGGGTGCCTATTTCATGGGATCGCCGCAGGAGATCATCGACAAGATCCTGACGCAGCACGAATGGTTCAAGCACGACCGCTTCGGCTTGCAGCTGAGCGTCGGCACGCTGCCGCACGACAAGGTCATGAAGGCGATCGAGCTCTATGGAACCGTGGTGAAGCCCGCCGTGGACAAGGCGTTGAGCGCTTGAAGGGCGCCCTCGGCGGGAACTAGCGCCGCGCACTGCCCGCCAGTTCCTCGATCATCGCCCTGGGGCTGGCATCCGCCAGGAAGCTGCAGCGCAGGATGGCCATCTGGTGGCTCTCCGGCCACATGACCAGGCTGCCGGCGAAATCGACGCCCCGTGCCGCTGGCAGATCATACTCCGCCCACACCCAGTCGGCCCCACCAAAAGCCACGACGTCCGGCCCGCTTGAGCGCCGGGAGTCGACAATCCCACCCTCCGGGCGATCGGCAATGGCTCCGACCATGAACCAATAATCCACCTGACCCAGTGGGATGTTGGCGGCGATATCCTGTGCCGTCAGCCCGGCCGGTGCGGGCTGCTGTCCATCACGAACGCAGACCAGCTGCGTCTCGGGACACCGCTTGCCACAGGCGTAGCGCGTCTCGCCATCGGCAAAGCCGAGTGGAGCCGATGAGGCCACCGGCGCCGCGGCCAAGGTCAGCACTGCCGCCAAAAGGCATGCCTTCATCGTCGCCCCCCCGTGATTGACTAGCCCCGGCCGCGATAGGGCGGAACGCCCTGGTCGGGCAGCCACACGCCGTCGGGCGGCGCGCCCGTCTGCCAGAACACGTCGATGGGTATGCCGCCGCGCGGATACCAATAGCCACCGATGCGCAGCCAGCGCGGCGCGATCGTGGCGATGATCTTCTTGGCGATATCGATCGTGCAACCTTCATGGAAGGCGCCGTGATTGCGGAACGAGGTGAGGTAGAGCTTGAGCGACTTGGATTCCACCAGCCACTGGTCGGGCACATAGTCGATGACCAGATGGGCAAAATCGGGCTGGCCGGTGACCGGACACAGCGAGGTGAATTCGGGCGCCACGTAGCGGGCGACATAGTTCAAGTCCGGATGCGGATTGGGTACCGGATCGAGCACCGCATCTTCCGGCCGCTCCGGCGCCCGCACATCCCGTCCAAGCTGCAGATCGTCGCTCATGGCCTTACTTGCCGGAGCGCTTGATGGTCTTGATCGCCAGCGGCGGCAGACCGGATTTCTGGGCGATGGCGCGATCCTGCTCCATGATCGCTTCGCGAGCCGGCTCGTCGCCGTCGAGTCCGCCCAGCACGCTCGCATCGACCTTGCGGTTCGAGCGCTGGCTGCCGTCTTCATAGATCACGTCGAACATGACGAATTCGACGCGTGATGTGGGTTTCTTGGCCATTGGTATTCTCCTGTGCGGCAGGCCGGCCCCGCAGGACCCTTGCGGTCCGCGAGCCCGGCGCGTGCCAGAAATCGGGTTAGTCGAGGCTTAGCGGAAGATGCCTTCGCCCTGCTCGTCGATGATCTGCCGGCCCTTGGACAACGCCAGAACGACCAGATCGTCGCGTGAACTCATGCGGTCGGCGCGCACGAACCGATAGGTCTTGAGCTCGCCGCCAATATCCTTCTCGATCGTCCCGGCCAGCTGCAATTCACTGCCGGCCTTCATCTCGATCGCCTTGATGAGAAAGCCCTTGTAGCCTTCCTCACCCAACACCTTGTCGCCAGCCGGCTCGGTGCTGGACGAACCGCCACCGAACAAATTTTTCCAGAACGACATGGTCCGTCTCCTAGTTTTGTCCCGATCCACGCAAGCGGCGGACCGGCAGCGGCAATTGCAGTTCGCCGCGTTTTTCCATTTCCTCGCGCAGCCAGCCCGGCGAGATGTCGAAGTGGTTCGGCCAGGTCGGCACGCCGTTTTTCAGTTCGACCGTGCCAAAGAACCGCCGATCCCGCAACGGCTCGGTGCCCTCGCCCCGCTCCCCGATCATGCCGGCGGCATCAAACGTGCCATGCGACCCATCGGAAAACGCCACCACCAGCTTGAAGGGCGCCGTCACCCGGATGCTGATGAGCTTGAGGCGGAACGGAGTGTGGTCGTACGCGTCTGGCATGGCGATATACCGCTCTCTTCGACTCTCGGCAACTGCGCTGGCTGTTGGTACAGCATCAGGCGCAGTTGCGCGACGTCATCGTTTCGATCCGTTGGGCCAGCAGTTTTGCCGGCTCGCGGCAACCACCGTCCAGCCAGGCCTGGATGGCCGCCAATACCCCGCCGCCGATATAGGCAAGCAGTACCTGATCCGACGGCCCCCCACCCGCCTGAAGCGAGCGCTCCACCAGCCGCAACACAAAGCGACGAAATTCGTCGAGCATGCCCGGCTCCAGCAGAAATCTCGAACGCGCCTTGCCTCGGCTTTTGCGTATTTCGATATGCGCCAACAGTCCGGGCAGAAAGGCAAATCGCCCGGCGTAGTTTGGATCCTGGCCGTTCAGCAGGTCTGCTTCCAGCGCCGCAAGAACAGCCGTCACCAGCTCGCGCTTGTTGTTGAAATGCACATAGAACGATGATCGCGCGACATTCGCCGCGTCACAGATTTTCTGCACGCTGATCGCCGCCAGATCGTGATCGGCCAGCAGACGGGCAAAACCGTCAATCAGCGCATCACGGGTCTTTCGAATGCGACGATCCATGTCGGACAATTCTCATCCAGACGTCCATTATCGGACATTTATGTCATGATTGTACTCACCCGCACAGTCCTTTCCGGCTAGCCAAGGCCATGCCCCAACAAAGGACCGCTCGATATGGAAACAAATGCCAGACGCCGCGCCACCATTGCCCAGTCCTACGTGGCGATGTTCCTGCTGCTGCAGATGATGTTTGTCAGCGATCTGGTGGAATTGGGCATGAGGGGAGATTTTTCGCCCCTCATCCGCGATCCCGGCACGTCAGGCCTCTGGGTCATGGTTGTGGTGGCTTGTCTGAATGTGCTGGGCCAGCTCAGCGCCCGCTTTGTCGAGGGCCAGGCAAGGTGGGCACTCTTTGCCCTCACGCTTGCTTACACATTGTTCTTTATCGGCCATCAAGCCGAGCATCTCGCCGCCGGGGACGGCGTTGATATGCATTTTCTGCTGGATATGGCCCATCACGGCGCCGGGCTTGTCGGCACGCTTTCAGCGTACAAGCTGGCTCGACAGACGGCATGAATAGAAAGGGCCACTTTCGTGGCCCTTCTTGTCAGTTGTCGAGGAAGCTCCGCAGCTTGCGGCTCCTGCTCGGGTGCTTGAGCTTGCGCAGGGCCTTGGCTTCGATCTGGCGGATGCGTTCGCGGGTCACCGAGAACTGCTGGCCGACTTCTTCAAGCGTATGATCGGTGTTCATGCCGATGCCAAAGCGCATGCGCAGCACACGCTCTTCGCGCGGGGTCAACGACGCGAGAACGCGCGTCGTTGTTTCGCGAAGATTGCTCTGGATCGCCGCGTCGATCGGCTGGATCGCATTCACGTCCTGGATGAAATCGCCCAGGTTGGAATCTTCCTCGTCGCCGATCGGCGTTTCGAGCGAGATCGGCTCCTTGGCGATCTTGAGCACCTTGCGGACCTTGTCCAAAGGCATCTGCAGCTTTTCGCTGAGCTCCTCCGGGGTCGGTTCGCGGCCGATTTCATGCAGCATCTGGCGCGACGTGCGGACGATCTTGTTGATCGTCTCGATCATGTGCACCGGAATGCGGATGGTGCGGGCCTGGTCGGCGATCGAGCGGGTGATGGCCTGGCGGATCCACCACGTCGCGTAGGTCGAGAACTTGTAGCCGCGGCGGTATTCGAACTTGTCGACCGCCTTCATCAGGCCGATATTGCCTTCCTGGATCAGGTCGAGGAACTGCAGGCCGCGGTTGGTGTATTTCTTGGCGATGGAAATCACGAGACGCAGGTTGGCCTCGACCATTTCCTTCTTGGCGATGGCAGCTTCGCGCTCACCCTTCTGCACCTTGTGCACGATGCGGCGATATTCGGCGATGTTGAGGCCGGTCTCGGTCGCCAGCGTCGCCACATCGCCGCGAATTTCGCGGATGGTGTCGGCTTCGCGGCGAGCAAACTCGCCCCAGCCCTTGCCGTCGAAATCGGCGAGGCCGGCTTCCCAGGCGGGGTTCACTTCCTGGCCGTAATAGCTCTCGAGGAACTTCTCGCGCTTGACGCCATAGCTTTCGGCCAGACGCAGCAGGCGGCCTTCCAGCTTCACCAGGCGCTTGTTGATGTCGTAGAGCTGCTCGACCAGGCTTTCGATACGGCTGGCATTGAGCGAGAGCGACTTGACGTCGGCAATGACTTCGCCGCGCAGCACGTCGAGCTTCTTGGTCTCGGCATCGGACACCGAGGCCGAGCGGTCCTCGGCATGCTTGTCCTGCATTTCGCGCATCTGCCCATAGGCATTGGCGATGCGATCGAAGGTCTCGACCACCTGCGGCTTGAGTTCAGCTTCCATCGCCGACAGCGACAGCGCGTTCTCGAACTCGTCGTCGTCTTCTTCAACCGGATCCTGGGGGGCCTGCGGCTCCTCGGGAACGTAGTCGTCATCCTCGTCGCCCGACGAGGCGCGCTTGGGGGCCGGGGCGGACTTGGGCTTTTCGGCGACCGCTTCCATCTTGGGCGCGGCGTTGAGGCTCACCATATCAGGCGACGGCGCTGCCTGCTTGGCATCGGGGCCGGCATAGGTGGCTTCGAGATCGATGATGTCGCGCAGCAGGATTTCGCCCTGCGCCAGCTGCTCGCGCCAGATGATGATAGCCTGGAAGGTCAGCGGCGACTCGCAGAGGCCTTCGATCATGGTCTCGCGACCAGCCTCGATGCGCTTGGCGATGGCGATTTCGCCTTCGCGGCTCAGCAGTTCAACCGAGCCCATTTCGCGCAGATACATGCGCACCGGGTCGTCGGTGCGATCAGAACCAGCCTTGGTATTGGACGTGGTGGAAACGGCAGTGCTGCTGCTGGAGGTGGAAACCTCCTGGCCCTGGTCTTCCTCGTCCTTTTCGACTTCGGTCTCTTCGACCTCGTCTTCGTCGACGACGTTGATGCCCATGTCGGAGAACATGGACATGAAATCTTCGATCTGCTCGGACGACACCTCGTCGGACGGCATGACCGCGTTCAGCTCTTCATAGGTCACATAGCCGCGCTTCTTGGCGACCTTGATGAGCTTCTTTACGGCGGCGTCGGAAAGATCGAGCAGCGGGGAATCGTTCGTCGCCTCGGGGGCGCCGGCTTCCGGCTTCTCGGTTTCCTTGGTGGTCTTCGGTGCTGCCTTGGTGGCCATGTGGTACTCCGTCGGAACCCGCGAGCGCCCGGGTCCGGGTAAGGCTTAAGTGGTGACACCTCAAGGCAAGGTAAAGGTTTGGTCACTCAGGCGTTAACGCCTGGGATGCGACCGTGGTTCGCCTCAGATGACTTCACATATCGCCATATGCAAAATCGCGCGTACCCGCCGACTTTCAGAGTCTCCCCTAAAAGCTGCGTGTCGCGCGTCCCGATAACGAACCAAATCCTTCGATCAATGCCTCTGTGCCATCGACAGTGGTAATCTGGTTCTTGATGTCCCGCAGCCTTTCAAAGGTTTCTTCGCTTGGGTCTTCGCCCAGCGCCGCTTCGGCTGCCTTGAGTTCCCTATTTAGCTGAACTTTCTTGTTATGCAAGGCCAGCGCATGACTCAATCCGGTCTCGGCGTCCACAAGGGCGATCTCCGAGGCGATCTGCCACACGCCCTGCCGGTTCAGCACATCGCTCATCTTGCCCAGCGCCGGCCCATGCCCGCGCACCCCGAGCGCCGCCTTGAGGTCATCGGCGGAAATGTCATGGTGGCGCACCACGAGGCTCAGGATTTCGCTCATCACCTTTTGCGCGCTGGGCGTATCGAAATCGAGCGCCGCCAATATCTCGAACTTGTCCTCGACCAGCGCCGGATGATTGACCAGGCTCAGGATGATCGCCGCCTCGCGCGGCGTCGCCTCGGCCACCGAGCCGGGCTTCAGCAGACGGGAATTGCGCAGCGTATCGCTGACCACCAGGCGCGGCGTACCGCGGCCCGGATAGCCATAGGCCCCGCTCTGCCCATAGCGTTGCTGCCCGCCGCGCGGCTCGAAGCGGTTCTGCCGCACCGGCGCGAGGAAGGCCCGCAGCTTCTCGTCGAACGCCTGCGCATAGTGGAAGCGCACCGAACTGTCCCCAATGCTGTTGGCCCGTTCGCGCAGCCGTGCCTGGAGGGCCGCCCGGGCTTCCGGCGTCTCGGGCACCAGCCCACCCGTTTCCATGCTCCAGATGACGTCCGACAGGCTGCGCGCCCGGTCGATCACGTCGGCAAAGGCGCCGCGCCCCTGGGCCTTGATCAGGTCATCGGGGTCCTGCCCTTCCGGCAGGGTCGCAATACGCACCGTGAAACCGGGCTTGAGATGGGGCATGACGAGATCGGCGGCCCGCTCGGCGGCCTTGAGACCCGCCTTGTCGCCATCGAAACACAGCACCGGATCTGGCGTCATCTGCCAGAGCATCTGCAGATGCTCCTCGGTCATCGCCGTGCCCAGAGGCGCTACCGTGCCCTCGAAACCGGCCGACACCGCGGCGATCACGTCGAGATAGCCCTCAACCACGATGACCGTGCTGCCGTCACGTGCGGCCTGCCGCGCCGTCTGCCCGTTATAGAGCGTGCGCCGCTTGCTGAAGAGTTCGGTCTCGGGCGAGTTGAGGTATTTTGCCGGCACGTCGGCCGACATGGCGCGGCCGCCAAAAGCAATGACGCGGCCACGAAAATCCATGATCGGGAACATCACCCGGTTGCGGAACCGGTCATAGGTCAGCGGATCGTCTTCGTGGCTGGCGACGAGCCCGGTATCGATCATGTCCTGCGCCGAGACGCCGTTCTGCGCCAGATGCTCCTTGAGCCCATTGCGGCTGTCCGGCGCAAAGCCGATCCGGAACCGCGTCTGGCTCTGCGCCGATACGCCGCGCTCGAGCAGATAGCCGCGCGCCCGGGCGCCGATATTGTGGCTCAGCGCGGCCTCGAAATACTTCGTCGCCAGTTCCATGACGTCGATCAGGCTCTTGCGCTCGGCCTCGCGCTTCTCGGCCCGCTCGTCGCGCGCCGGCATCGGCACCCCGGCCATGCCGGCAAGCTTTTCCACCGCCTCGGGAAAGCTCATGCCGGCCTTCTCGGTCAGAAACCGGAAGTGATCGCCCGACACGCCGCAGCCGAAGCAGTGGTATATCCCGCGCCGGTCGTCGGCGTGGAAGCTCGGGCTTTTCTCGCCGTGGAAGGGGCAGCAGGCCCACATGTCGCCTTTGCCCGGCTGGCTCTTGCGTTTGTCCCAGATGACGTGCTCGCCCACCACCTGCGTAATCGGCAAGCGCTGGCGGATTTCGTCGAGGAATTGATCGGAAAAGCGCATGGGGTGTTAAGTAAGCATTCAAAGGCCGTGAGTCACGGCCCGCGAACTTATCCACAGCAGGCCAGGCATCACGATCTTGAACGCTCGCACCCGCAGTCTGGTCGCCCTGACCGTCATTCCCGTTGGCCTGGTCGGCGGCTTGCTCTGGTGGCTTACCGGCCTGGTTCCTGAATGCAGCAATGTGCTGGTGAGCCGGCTGGACTCGCCTGATGCCAGCAAGTCGATGGTCGTGTTCACCCGTGATTGCGGCGCCAACGGGCTCAACACCCAGGCGGTCATCATGCCCGCCGGCGGCACGCTGGAGGGCGACGCCACCGGCTTTCTCGCCCTCGAGGGCCAGCACGCGCCGGAAGCCCGGTGGGATGCCTATGGCAACCTCGAAGTCACCCTGCCCGAGGGCGCCGTCGTGGTGCAGCGACAGGACGAGGCAGCCGGGACCTCCATCATCTACAACTAGCGCGGCGCGGCATGCTCACCCGATCCACCTGAGTTCGGGCTGCGGATTAACTTCCACTTAGGAATATATATCTAACGTCCCACTCGAAAACGTTTACGAGCGGGCAACGCCCAGAAGCGGCTACAGTGCTTCGATGGCTGACTACTTTTTGGCGGGATGTTGAGGCCAATGTCGCCCTGACATTTGGCTTGCTGTTGCCACTGCTGCTTGTCGGCAGCGGCGTCAGCGTCGACTACCTGCGGGCTTATGGCGCCTATTCGGAGATGCAGGCCGAACTCGACCTCGCGCTCATTGCCGCCATCAAGAAGATCGACAACCTGTCGCCCGATGAAATCAAGGTTGTGATCAAGGACTGGTTCAGCACGCAGACCCGAATAGACGGGTTTACGCTGGACGACGTGACCGTCGATACCGTCGGCTCGGTCATTCGGGCCACGGCGCGCGCCCAGGTCAGCACCACGCTGCTGCAGATCGCCGGCATCAAGACGGTGCCGATCGGCGTGGTGAGCGAGGTCGCCGGGCCCGCAACCTCCTATCTCAACGTCTATCTCGTGCTCGACAAATCCGCATCGATGATGCTGGCCTCGTCCAATAGCGGTCAAGCCCTGCTGACCTCGGCGCTGGGCTGCGCCTTTGCCTGTCATGACGGCGACGAACACACGGTCAAGGGCGTCAAATACCTGACCAACTACGCCTATAGCGCTCCCAAGAACGTGGAACTGCGGTCCGACGTGCTGCTCGACGCCGTCGAGGAGGTGCTGGCCACCGTCGAGGGTCTGGACCCGTCCGGCACGCGTATCCGCGTGGGCCTCTATCGCCTGGCCGCAACCACGACCCAGACGCTGGCGCCGACCTTCTCGATGGCCACGGTCAGGAGCACCCTCAACAATGCCTCCAAGAACCTGACCAGCGCGTCTTCGACCGACGGAACGGCCTTCGATTTCGCCCTCAATGCGCTGACACCGATGGTGGGCACCAATGGCGATGGCACCACGGCAGCCAAGCCGCTCAAGCTCGTGATGATGATCACCGATGGGGTACAGTCACGCCGCTCCTGGGTGACCTCGTCAAACTGGGGCGGCTGCATCTGGTCTGCCACCCCCACATGCCCGCCCTCCGCCGACAGCAAGAAGGTTACGCCGCTCAATCCCGCTTGGTGCAAGCCAATCAAGACTAACGGGGCCACCTTCGCCGCGGTCTACACGACCTACCTGCCCGTCACCTATGACTGGGGCTATAACACCACGCTCGGCTCAACGATGGCCAGCAGCACCTGGGGGACGACCTGGGGCGGCACGCTCAACCCCTCCGCACCCTCCAACGTCACCCGGCATGACTACCTGCCCATAGCCCTGTCCGATTGCGCCACCTCGGCGGACTATTTCATGCAGGCGACCGAAGCGAGCGAGATCACCAGCAGCCTGAACACGCTGTTCTCACGCTACCTGTCCACCGTACGCCTGACCAAATGAAGCGCTCCCGGTTCCCCCTTGTCCGCATACTGTGCCGCAACGAACAAGGCGCGGCAGCGGTGGAGTTCGCGCTTCTCATTGTCCCCCTGCTGGTGCTGCTGATGGGGATCATGGAGGTCAGCATGCAATATTTCGTGTCGGGGGCCCTCGACGCGGCGGTGCAGCGCACGGCGCGGCTGATCCGCACCGGTCAAGCCCAGACCAAGAACATGACGATCGGCGATGTCAAAGCCGAGATGTGCTCCGACATCCTGAACCTGTTTGACTGCACGACCAACAGCTACATTCTGGTCGACTCGCTGGATGATCTGATCGCCCCAACCTACGCGCTGCCCGTCAAGGCGAACGGAGATTTCATCTCCAGCACGACATTCGAATTGGGCTCGGGCCATTCCTACATCATGGTCCGCGGCTATTTCCAGTTCTCGCCCCTGTTCAATGTCTTCGGGGCGCTGTCGCCGGGCTTGAGCAACGGCAAGCGGCTTCTCGTGGCCAGCGCATTGTTTCGCAATGAACCGTTCTAGCCCGATGCGAACCCGGTCAGCCTCTTTTGTCCGCGATGATCACGGCGTCTCGGCGGTGGAATTCGCGCTGATCGTTCCGGTCATCCTGCTGCTGTTGATCGGCATGGTCGACATCAACGAGGCACTGACCGTCTATCGCAAGATGCGTCAGATTTCCTCGACCGTTACTGACCTCGTGGCGCAGCGCAGCGAAGTGACCCCCGCCGAGGTGACCATGACCCTCGCCGGCAGCGCATCACTGCTGGCGCCCTACGATACGACCGACCTCGATATCGTGCTGTCCGTTGTCAACGTCGCGCAGGCTGGCCAGACCGTCGCCTGGTCCCGCGCCTATCAGGCCACGGCGGAAACGGCGGGCACGACACCGAAATTCCCCGTTCCCGCCAAGCTTGCGGAGAACGGCGTACAGGTCGTCGCGGTCAGGGTGGACTACAAGTTCGATACCCTGTCTTCGGGCCTGCTCAAGGGGATCCTGGGCCGGAGCGGCTATGTGATGCAGGACACCATGTATGAGCGGCCGCGCGTCGGCGACAAGGTTGTCCTCGACTGACAGGCGCTACGCCTTGCTGCGCTGATAAAGCCGCCAGGCCCAGCCAAACAGCCCGAAGGCAAAGATCACCAGCAATACACCGCCGAAAATCACGGCCGTTGCGCTGGCGATCAGCGGAAAGAACAGGAAGACCAGTCCGAGCAGGATGTAGGACACGCCCGACAGCACAACCGGCCAGATGCGCGCATAGTGCTCCCGCTCACGCGTGATGACCACGATCTGCATGCCCCCCACGACAAGGGCCGCGATACCGACCAGCGATGCGAGAAGTGTCACCGTGAGGATCGTCGCCAGCAACGGACTGATGAGGATCAGGACGCCCAGGATCAGCGACAGGGCGTTCGAGACAACGTCGAACCAGTAATTACCGCTCTTGCCGCCGCCAAAGGTCAGGCTCCACAGCCCCAATGCACCATCGATGAGCAGCAGGATTCCGCCCGCCAGCACCAGGATGGTCAGTGCCTCCGATGGCCAGATAATCGCGTAGAGCCCTGCCAGCAGCATCAAGGCGCCCCGCAGCGCCGTCGCCAGCGCAAACCGCCTCTTCGTTTCAGCCGAAACCGTCATCGTTGCCCTCCATGCGGACTCGCCGCCTCAGAGGATTGTAGCGCAGTCCCCGGCCGTTCCAAGCCTTCCGTTACTTCAGATATTCTACAGTCCTCGTCCCATTTTGTGGATTGCCGCCTGGCCCCCGTCATGGTCTTAAGCCGCTCCAGATCGTGGCCTGCCCTGGCGGTATTGCTTCATGTCGCTTCCCCTCATCGCCCTGTTCCTTGCCGCATTCGCCTTCGGCACCACCGAATTCGTCATTGCCGGCGTCTTGCCGCAAGTCGCGTCCGGCCTTGAGGTCAGCATTCCGGTCGCCGGCTATCTGGTGTCCGGCTATGCCATCGGCATCGCGCTGGGCGGGCCGCTATTGACCCTGGCGACCACCAACCTGGCGCGCCGGACCCTGCTGCTTGGCCTGATTGCCGCCTTCACGCTCGGACAGGTCGCCTGCGCTTTGGCTCCCGGCTTTTCGACCATGCTGATCCTGCGCATGCTGATCGCCATCGCCCATGGCAGCTTCTTCGGCATCGCCATGGTCGTCGCCGTAGGCCTGGTCGCGCCCGAGCGCCGGGGTTTCGCCGTCGCCCTCATCCTCTCGGGCCTGACAGTCTCCAATGTCATCGGCGTGCCGCTGGGCGCCGCCATCGGCAACTACCTTGGCTGGCGCGCCACATTCTGGGCCATGGGAACATTGGGGCTGTTGGCAAGCCTGGCCGTCGCGCTCTGGGTTCCTGGCACCTCCGGAACGGACGGCGCCAGGCCTGCCCTTCGCCGGCAGATCAAGGTGCTGGGTCGCCAGCAGGCCTGGACGTCGCTGTTTCTCATGCTGATGCTGATGATCGGCCAGTTCGTGCCCTTCACCTATATCGCCCCGCTGCTGCAGCAGGTTACCCGCCTCGACGCGGTCTGGATTCCATGGGTGTTGCTGCTCAATGGCGTCGGTTCCACGCTCGGCGTGTTCCTGGGTGGCCGCCTGGCTGACTGGAAGCTCATGCCCTCCCTGATTGCCATGCTGGCCGTGCAGGTCGTGGTCTTGCTCGCCTTCTACCTGGCCAGTCCCTACCCCGTCCCGATGGTGGCCGCCGTCTTCGTCTGGGGTGCGATGAACTTCGCCATCGGCACCCCGATCCAGACCCGCATCCTGAGCTGGACCGCCGACGCGCCCGGCCTCGCCTCCTCACTCATTCCGTCGGGCTTCAATATCGGCATCGCGTTGGCCGCGTTCCTGGGCGCCACCATGCTCAATGCCGGCCTGGGCTATCGCAGCCTGCCATTGGCCGGCGCCGTGGCACTGTCGCTGGCCGTAGGCGTCGCGGTATTTTCCTATGCGTGGGAACGCCGTAGCGGCAACACGCCGCCATTGCCGGTCGGAATGGTCGCGGCGCAGTAACCAATTGCACACCAAGCCCGGATACGTGATCGGTCCGGCGTGAGGAACGGCGTAGATTGGTCGCTTGCAGGGCCGTGCGCGGCTCGTCCGGACCGACAATGCCACTCGACCAACTATCGCTGCTCACCGCCATCGCCTTTTCCTCGGCTGCGCTCACCATTACCCTGTTCGTGGGTTGGCTTGGTGCGCGCCAGGATACCTATCTGCTGAGCTGGTCAATCGGCCTGCTGCTGGTGGTGGCGGGCGTGGTCCTCTTCGGCATGCTCGCCGAGGGCTACAATCCGGCGCAGAACTTCGCATCCTTCGCCCTGACGCAGGGCGGCTTCGCCTTCATCTACGCTGGCGCCATCCAGTTCCGCGCCAAGCCGCTGCCAATGCTGGCCGTCGCTGTCATAGGGCTGGGCCTGATCGGCTTGACCGGCGTGCCCTTCCTCGCCGGCCTTTCGGGCCTCGGCACCATATTTGCCAATCTGGGCATGGCCCTGATGATGGCGCTCTCAGCCCATGAATATTGGCAAGGCCGCAGCGAGTCGCGGCGCCCCATGGTGTCCAATGCCGCCCTCTACGCGATTTCGGCCGTGTCCTTCGTGCTCTGCGCGGGCGTATTGATTTCCGAGCAACGCTGGGTGCTGACCGCACAGCCCAGAAATTGGGCCGAGGACATCAACTCCATCGTACTCATTGTCGGCATTACCGGCATCGGCGCGGTCTCGCTGACGCTCAATCAATCGCGCTGGGCCCGCCATCACCGCCGCGAGGCCATGACCGACGCCCTGACGGGCCTCCTCAACCGGCGCGCCCTGTTCGGTGCCATGGACGCGCCCCTGGGCCCCGGCGCCGCCGTCATCATGTTCGATCTCGATCACTTCAAGTCGATCAACGACCAATTGGGCCATGCCACGGGCGACGTGGTGCTCGAGGGCTTTGCCACGCTGATGAAGGCCGAAATCCGCCGCGACGACATTGCCGCCAGGCTCGGTGGCGAGGAATTTTGCCTGGTGCTGCGCGACCTCAGCAAGCGCTCGGCAGCCGGTGTCGCCGAACGTATACGCGCCAGCTTCGAAGCCTCTCGCTTCGCCACCGACCGCGGGATCGCCGAAACCACGCTCAGCGCCGGCGTGGCCATCAGCGGCATCGATGGCGAGCCATTCGAGGTCGTGCTCAAGCGCGCCGACGATGCGCTCTACGCCGCCAAGGCGGCCGGGCGCAATCGCGTACACGCGCCCGCGCCCCGCCTTGTGGCCTAGGCGCTGAGCGCCGCGCGCACCTTGCCGCTCGCCTTGCCGAAATCGATCCGGCCCGGATAGTCCGCCTTGAGCTGGGCGATCACCTTGCCCATGTCCTTGGCACCCTCGGCGCCGGTGGCGACGATGGCGGCGCGGATGGCCGCCTCGACTTCTTCCTCGCTCAACCCCTTGGGCAGAAACTCGTTGAGGATGTCGATTTCTTCCTTCTCGACGGTCGCAAGGTCGGCGCGGCCGGCCTGCGCATAGATGGCAAAGCTCTCCTCGCGCTGCTTGACCATCTTCTGCACGATGGCGAGGATTTCCTCATTGGTGGCCGGTCCGCGATTCTCGGTGCGGATCGCAATGTCCTTGTCCTTGATCGCCGCGGTGATGGCCCGGAGCGTCGCGGTGCGCCGCTGATCACGGGCCTTGAGGGCGGTCTTGAGGCCTTCGCTGAACTGTTCGCGCATGGGTTTTGGTCCTCTTGCTATGCGTTTTGTTGGCCCCATATAGGCACAATAAGCCGTGCGCGCCACTTGCGCTGCGCCGCCCGGCCTTCTAATACGAGGCCTCAACCGACATATCGCGAGCCCGCCCGGAAAAGTTGCAAGACTTGGCCGGTTCCAGCGCGCGACCATCTGAAACAAAACCTTGGAGGCCCACCGTGACCGGCTGGCAGCAATCCCCCGCGACCGCCCTTCTGATCCTTGCAGACGGTACGCGCCTGGAAGGCCGCGGCATCGGTGCCGTGGGCCATGCCGCCGGCGAAGTGTGCTTCAACACCGCCATGACCGGCTACCAGGAAGTGCTGACCGACCCCTCCTACGCGGGCCAGATCATCACCTTCACCTTCCCCCATATCGGCAATGTCGGCACCAATGACGAGGACATCGAGACGGTCAACATGGCCGCTCTCAGTGGTGTTCGTGGCGTCGTGCTCAAGGCCGACATCACCAACCCGTCCAACTATCGCGCCGCCGAGAAGCTCGATGCCTGGCTCAAGAAGCGCAACATCGTGGGCATTACCGGCATCGACACCCGCGCACTGACCGCCCAGATCCGCGAGCATGGCATGCCCAACGGCGTCATCGCCCATGAACCCACGGGCATGTTCGATGAAGCCTCGATCAAGGCCGAACTCAATGCCTTCCCGGGCCTTGAGGGGCTCGACCTCGCCAAGGAAGTCACCACGGCCCAGACCTATCATTGGGACCAGACCGGCTGGGCCTGGGACAAGGGCTATGGCAAGGTCGAGAATGCCGACTTCCACATCGTCGCCATCGACTACGGCGCCAAGCGCAACATCCTGCGCTGCCTGGCCGACCAGGGCGCCAAGGTCACCGTCGTGCCGGCCACGGCCACGGCTGCCGAGGTGCTGGCGCACAATCCCGACGGCATCTTCCTCAGCAACGGCCCTGGCGACCCGGCTGCGACCGGCAAATATGCCGTCCCGACCATCCAGAAGCTGATGGAGACCGGCAAGCCGGTCTTCGGCATCTGCCTTGGCCATCAGCTGCTTGGCCTGGCGCTGGGCGGCACGACCTCCAAGATGCATCAGGGCCACCACGGCGCCAATCATCCGGTCAAGGATCTG
>CBFGMY010000053.1:0-21056 GCA_965650055.1 uncultured Devosia sp. | reverse complement strand
CCTTGTTGCCCTTGCGCACGGAAACGATCGTCGTCCCGTGCCACCCGGGGAAATTGCTGTCACTCATTTGGGGAGATACTCCGAACTGTTGGATGATATTTAGGAGCGCCAGCCCGGAATGCAACAGACGTGCGTAAGCGCCGCTCGGCGCTGCGCCTGCGGTTTCGGAGCGCAAGAGCGCCCGTGGGAGCGCAAGAGCGCCCGGCCGGAGGCGCAAGGGCGCCCCGGGGGGTACACGATGTGAAACGGCTTCCGCCCCGGACGGCTTGCGCCGCCTGTTTGGTTAGTTTGAAGAGGCGAAAGCCGCTTCACACGAACTGGTTTTTCCTAGCGCACGCATCGAGCGGCCACCCTTTCGGGGATTGGGAACAGCAAACGAGGCGCGTACCCTGCGCTCTCTCCTCGTCGCCACGCCGGCCGGTGGTCAGCATCCACGCAGGTGCCAGGCGACCCCGGCTGCCAGTCTCCCCGCCCGATGCTTCGTCGGCACCGCGTGAGCGGCGGGAATGGAGGCGAGTATGCGCGCGGGGATTGCGGCGGGGATAAGTTTTTTCGCGTAATGGTGCAGTCGTCTCCCTCCCCCCTTGCGGGGAGGGATCAAGGGTGGGGGATGTTTGGCCCGGATATCGGGGCTCTTGTCCCCCACCCAGCTCCGCTGCGGCCTGACGGCCTAGCTGCGCTGCCCTCCCCGCAAGGGGGAGGGAGGCAAAGGGCACGCAGTTCAACGCAATCTTCACGTCATCGTGCCTATCTGCTAGGGAGCCCCCGTATTCCCGGAGACCGCCATGCGCAAAGCCACCGTCGCCCGCAAGACCAACGAGACCGAGATCACTGTCTCGGTGAACCTCGACGGCACGGGCGCGCATAGCATGGCCACCGGCATCGGCTTTCTCGACCACATGCTGGACCAGCTCAGCCGGCATTCGCTGATCGACATGGATGTGACCTGCAAGGGCGACCTGCACATCGATTTCCACCACACGGCGGAAGATGTCGGCATCGCTTTGGGCCAGGCCATCTTGCAGGCCCTCGGCGACAAGAAGGGCATCCGCCGCTATGCCTCGGCCGACCTGCCGATGGATGGCACGCTGACCCGCGCGGCGCTCGATGTTTCGGGCCGCCCGTTCCTGGTGTTCCGGGCCGAATTCTCGCGCGACAAGGTCGGCGAGATGGATACCGAGCTGTTCCGCGAATTCTTCCAGGCCTTCGCCATGAATGCCGGCATCACGCTCCACATCGAGAACTTCTACACCGACAACAACCACCATCTGGCCGAGTCGATGTTCAAGGCCGTGGCCCGGGCATTGCGCGAGGCGGTCGAGATCGATCCGCGTGTCGGTGACCGGGTGCCGAGCACCAAGGGTACGCTCTAGGTTTTCTCAGTAGCCTCATGGTGAGCTTGTCGAACCACGAGGCGTGACGCGACTGTGCCACGACCTCGTCCTTCGACAGGCCCAGGATGAGGTCTGTTGAAGGATGGTGGGCCTCGCCCACCCTTCCACCGGCGTCAAATTTCATCTAAGTGCAGCCCATCCGCGGTGTCACCCCGGCCTTGAGCCGGGGCCCATCCTGCGATCTCAAGATGGATCCCGGCTCAAGGCCGGGATGACATCGAGGTACTGGAGCCAATTGTGACCCTCTACGCCATTTTCGATCCCAGACCCGGCAGGCCCGACCTGCCGATGGCCGTGCCGGAGAAATTCTCCTGGTTTGCCGCCCTCCTGACGCCAGTTTTCCTTTTGACGCGTGGGCTCTGGCTGGAACTGGTCGCCTGGGTCGCGGCCGTGCTGGCGCTGGTGGTGCTTTCCGGTTTCATCGGCGACGAAACGGCCGTCCTGCTCTATCTGCTCGCCTCCATCTGGCTCGGCTTTGCCGCCCCCGGCCTGCGCCGCCATGCCCTGGCTTGGCGCGGCTGGCGCCAGCGCGGCGAGCGCGTCGCCCTCAATGCCGAACTGGCGCAACTGGAGGCTTTGCGATGAGCCTGGTCACCATCATCGATTACGGCGCCGGCAACCTGCACTCGGCTGCCAAGGCCTTCGAGCGCATGGCGACCCCGCTGGGCATCACGGTGGAAGTGACCGCCGACCCGGACCGCGTCCGCGTCGCCGACCGCATCATGCTGCCGGGCGTGGGCGCCTTTGCCGATTGCAAGGCCGGGCTCGATGCGGTCGCGGGCATGGTGGACATGCTCGAGGAACGCGTCATCCGTGGTGGCGTGCCGTTCCTGGGCGTCTGCGTCGGCATGCAGCTGATGGCGTCGGAAGGCCGCGAAAAGGTGGTGACACCGGGCCTGGGCTGGATCCCCGGCGCGGTCGAGAAGATCAAGCCGTCCGACCCGGCGCTCAAGATTCCGCATATGGGCTGGAACACCATTGCCGTGACCCGGACCCATCCGCTCTTTGCCGGTATCCCCGATGGTCCGGACGGCCTGCACGCCTATTTTGTGCACTCCTACCACCTGGTCACCGAGAGCCCCGACACGCTGCTGGCCACATCAGACTATGGTGGGCAGGTCACCGCCTGTGTCGGCCGCGACAACATGTTCGGCACCCAGTTCCACCCGGAAAAAAGCCAGGCTTTGGGACTGCAACTGATCGAGAATTTCCTGAGGTGGACGCCGTGATCCTTTTCCCCGCCATCGACCTCAAGGACGGCCAGTGCGTGCGCCTCAAGCTGGGCGACATGGACCAGGCCACCGTGTTCAACGACGACCCGGCCGCCCAGGCCAAGTCGTTCGAGGACCAGGGCTTTGAATATCTCCATGTCGTCGATCTCAACGGCGCCTTTGCCGGCGAGAGCGTCAATGGCGCGGCGGTGGAGGCCATTCTCAAGACGGTGAAGTTTCCCGTGCAGCTGGGCGGCGGCATCCGCACGCTGGCCCATATCGAAAGCTGGCTCGACCGTGGCCTGAGCCGGGTGATCCTGGGCACGGTTGCGGTGCGCGATCCGGCCTTGGTGCGTGAGGCGGCGCGCAAATGGCCCGGCCAGGTGGCCGTCGGCACCGACGCCAAGGGCGGCATGGTGGCGGTGGAAGGCTGGGCCGAGACCTCAGAACTCTCCATCATCGAGCTGGCCAAGCGCTTCGAAGGCGCCGGCGTGGCCGCCATCATCTATACCGACATCGACCGCGATGGCATTCTCGCCGGCATCAACTGGCCCTCGACGCTGGAGCTGGCGCGCTCCACCTCGATCCCCGTCATCGCCTCGGGCGGCCTCGCCTCGATGGATGATATCGAGCGCATGACCCGGCCCGAATACCAGATCCTCGAGGGCGCGATCTCGGGCCGGGCGCTCTATGACGGGCGGATTGATTCACGTGAAGCACTGGCGATTCTGAGGGCCGCAGCTTGATGGAAGAGGGCCAGTCAACTTCGAGACGGGTCAGGTATGGAGCTTGGACGGTTTCGATACTTGCCGTGTTGGCGCTGGTAGCTGGCCTCGCCCCTGAATTCCTGAGGTTTTACGTTTGTCCGGGTTGGGATCTGAAAAGCAATCCCGCCTGCTCACTAGGAGGCGTGGACGTAGGTTCGCTGATGAGTTTGGGCTCGCTCAGCTTCATGCTGCTCATTGCCGGTGTTATCTTTGTGGCCCCTGTCGTGCTTCTGGCCATGGTGATTTTCTCATTCGTGCGGGACAAAAAATGAAAGCGACGCCGCGCCATGTGATGATTCAGCGCGTCAACTGGTGGTGGTATCTCGTCCCCATCGTTCCCATCTTGGCA
This sequence comes from uncultured Devosia sp., assembly GCA_965650055.1. Lineage (GTDB taxonomy): Bacteria > Pseudomonadota > Alphaproteobacteria > Rhizobiales > Devosiaceae > Devosia. Next base: position 17,335 of record CBFGMY010000053.1, on the reverse strand, counting down.
GTCGGTTACGCCGCGCTGGTCAACGCCCTGCCCAGTTGGGCACTGCTCGTGGCTGTCTTCGCCTTTTTCATGTGGCTGATGTCGCTGGTCTTCACCCTGTTCCGCACGGTGATGCAGCGGTTCAAGTCGAACAAGGAACCTCGTCAATGACGCTCAAGACCCGTCTCATTCCCTGCCTCGACGTGATGGGCGGCCGCGTGGTCAAGGGCGTCAACTTCGTCGACCTGCGCGATGCCGGCGATCCGGTTGAGGCCGCCATGGCCTATGACGCGGCGGGCGCGGACGAGTTGACCTTTCTCGACATCACCGCCAGCCATGAGGGCCGCGACACCATTTTCGACGTGGTGGCGCGCACCGCCGAGCACTGCTTCATGCCGGTGACCGTCGGCGGCGGCGTGCGGAGTATCGAGGATATCCGCAAGCTGCTGCTGGCCGGCGCCGACAAGGTGGCGATCAATTCGGCGGCGGTGAACGACCCCGATTTCATTTCGCGCGCTGCCGACAAGTTCGGCAATCAATGCATCGTCGTCTCGGTCGATGCCAAGCAGCGGCTGAGCGAGCGGGTCGGTGGCGATAACCGCAGCGAGTGGGAAATCTTCACCCATGGCGGTCGCAAGCCGACGGGCCTCGATGCGGTGGAATTTGCCATGCGCATGGTCGAGCGCGGCGCCGGCGAGCTGCTGGTGACGTCGATGGATCGCGATGGCACCAAATCGGGCTTCGACCTGGCTCTGACGCGCACCATCGCTGATGCGGTGGAAGTGCCGGTCATCGCCTCGGGCGGTGTCGGCTCGCTGCAGGACCTGGTCGACGGCGTGACCGAGGGCCATGCCAGCGCCGTGCTTGCCGCCTCGATCTTCCACTTCGGCACCTTCACCATCCCCCAGGCCAAGCAGTATATGCGCGACCATGGCGTGGCCGTGCGGATGGACCGGGTGGCTTAAGTAGGATTGGCAAACACGGCCGTTTCACCACAGGGTCATCCCCGCGAAAGCGGGCACCTCTGTTTTCTGCCCTGGACGTGGTAACGGAGGTTCCCGCTTTCGCGGGAATGACACCGTGCAAGAGTTGAGCTGCCGAGCATGCCTATGACCCTCGACGACCTCGAAGCCCGCATCGCCGCCCGCGCCGCCGCTTCGCTCGATGAAAGCTACACGGCAAAGCTCATCGCCCGCGGCATGGAAAAATGCGCGCAGAAGCTGGGCGAGGAAGCCACTGAAGCGGTGATCGCGGCGGTGACCGGCAACCGGGCCGAACTGGTCAAGGAAAGCGCCGATGTGCTGTTTCACCTGCTGGTGGTGCTGAAGGCAGCCGGCGTTCCGCTGGCCGAGGTGATGGCCGAACTCGACGCCCGCACGGCCCAGTCGGGCCTCGCCGAAAAGGCGTCGCGGACGGGGCAGCAGTGATGGCCAAGCGTCCACCGGTGCTGGCGCCCTATCACCGCTTCACCAAGGCGCAGTGGAGCGCCCTGCGCGCCGACGAGCCGATGACGCTGACGCGCGAGGACATCTCGCGGCTGCGCACGCTCAGCGACCCGATCTCGCTCGAGGAGGCCGAAGAGGTCTACCTGCCGCTGACGCGCCTTTTGAGCTTTTATGTCGAGGCGGTGCAGGGCCTGCACAATGTGTCGACCCGTTTCCTCGAAACGCCCGACCAGAAGGTGCCCTTCATCATCGGCGTCGCCGGCTCGGTGGCGGTCGGTAAGTCGACCACCGCCCGTATCCTCCAGGCGCTGTTGCAGCGCTGGCCCAGTAGCCCCAAGGTCGATCTTGTGACCACCGACGGCTTTCTCCACCCCAACAAGGTGCTGGCCGAGCGCGGCATCATGGAGCGCAAGGGTTTCCCCGAAAGCTACGACCGCACCCGCTTCGTGCAGTTTCTCTCCGATATCAAATCGGGCAAGGGCAATGTGCAGGCCCCGGTTTATTCGCACCTGGTCTATGACGTGGTGCCCGGGGGTGAAGTCACCATCGACCGGCCGGACATCCTCATCGTGGAGGGGCTCAACATCCTCCAGCCGGGCGAGCTGCCCAAGGATGGCAAGCCGATCCTGTTTGCCTCCGACTTCATCGACTTCTCGGTCTATATCGACGCCGACAATGATGATCTCGAAGCCTGGTTCATGGAGCGCTTCTTCCGCCTGCGCGAAACCGCGTTCAAGGACCCGACCTCGTTCTTCCGCCGCTTCGCCGAGATGAGCGAGGCCGAGGCCGGCGAATTCGGCCGCATGGTCTGGCGCACCATCAACCTGCCCAACCTGACCGAAAACGTGCTCCCCACCCGCGGTCGCGCCGACCTGGTGCTCAAGAAGGGCAAGAGCCATCTGATCGAGACGGTGCAGCTAAGAAGGGTGTGAGCACTACCCTCTCCCCTTGAGGGAGAGGGACGACCTGACGCGTTCAGCGGAAGGTCAGGGTGAGGGGTGCTGCGGCGCGCCCGTGCCAGACATCAAGAAAGAGACCCCTCATCCGCCCTTCGGGCACCTTCTCCCTCAAGGGGAGAAGGTAAGGCCCCCTCACCTGCCGCTTGGCGTCGACCTCTCCCCGCAAGAGGGAGGGTGTCGACTGCAAACCCAGCGATGACGCTCAATACGTCCCCGGCTGGGGTTGGCTGAAGACGATCTGGTTGCCGTCGGTATCGCGGAACTTGGCGGTCTTGAAGAAGCCACCCATCGCCTTGGACACGGGCTTGAGACCCTGGAGCGCCAGCCGGCCCAGTTCTTCGCCGAGATCGTCGACGACCAGCGTCAGCGTCGATGCCCCGGCCCGGTCGGCATCGGTATGCACCTGCACCCAGGCGCCGCCTGGCAGCTTCCATTCGGCCTGGTCGTTCATCGGCCGCGCATCGGCGGGCCGGCCGAACAGCCGTTCGTAGAAATCGAGGGCTTCGGCAATGTCCTCCACCGCGATACCGGCCAGCGCGTTGGTGATGGTCAAATCAGCGTCCTTGGTTTTGCTCCAAGCTCAACTCTAGCATGGTGACCACAATGGGGCACCGCTGTTGGCGTTTTGCCAAGGCGCTGCTATAGGCGAAGCCGAATTGGTGGAGAGCGGCATGACGGAAATCAAGGTCGTGGTGGCGGGCGCCGGCGGGCGCATGGGCGCGGCCAATATCCGTGCCGTCGCCGCGCTGGGCGGGCTTGAGCTGCATGGCGCGGTGGCGCGCCTCCACGGCGCCGTCGACCGCCCCGGCACGCCCGCCATCGGCCAGGATGCCGGGCTCTATGCCGGCATCGGCGCCTTGGGTGTCATCATCACCGACGACATCGACGCGGCTCTGGTGGGCGCCGATGCCATCATCGACTTTACCGCGCCGCAAGCCAGCGTTGCCTTGGCCGGCAAGGCCGCCGAGCGTGGCCTCATCCATGTCATCGGCACGACCGGCTGTTCGGAGGCCGACGACGCCGCCATCGCCCAGGCGGCGAACAATGGCGCGCGTATCGTCAAGTCGGGCAACTTCTCGCTCGGCGTCAACGTGCTGGCGAGCCTGGTGCGCAAGGCTGCGTCCATGCTTGATGGTTACGACATCGAAATTCTCGAAATGCACCACAACAAGAAGGTCGACGCGCCCTCGGGTACGGCCTTGCTGCTCGGCGAAGCGGCGGCCAAAGGTCGCGACATTGCGCTCAGGGAGCATTCCGTGCGTGTCCGCGACGGCCATACCGGCCCGCGCGAGGCTGGGACGATTGGCTTTGCCACCCTGCGCGGCGGCACCGTGGTCGGCGATCACTCGGTGATCCTGGCCGGTCCCGCCGAGCGCATCGAACTCAATCACCGCGCCGAGGACCGCTCCATGTTTGCCGGCGGCGCCGCCCGCGCCGCGCTCTGGGCGGCCAGCCAGCCGGCGGGCCTTTACTCCATGGCCGACGTGCTCGGCCTCGACTGAACCTCCCCTTAAGCCGTTTGGCGGCGCGACCAACCCAACACCTCAGCAAGGATTTTCTGACGATGACCGGTACCCTGATCCTCGTGCGCCATGGCGAAAGCGAGTGGAACCTCAAGAATCTGTTCACCGGCTGGCGCAATCCGGACCTGACCGAAAAGGGTATCGGCGAGGCGCGCGCCACCGGCAAGGCGCTCAAGGCCAAGGGTATCGTGCCCGATCTCTACTACACCTCGGCCCTACGCCGCGCCCAGCACACGCTGGACCTGATGCTCGAAGAAATGGGCATCCTCAACGTGACGATCACCAGGGACATCGCGCTCAACGAGCGCGACTATGGTGACCTCTCCGGCCTCAACAAGGACGATGCGCGCGCCAAATGGGGCGAAGAGCAGGTGCTGATCTGGCGCCGCAGCTTCGACGTGCCTCCGCCGGGCGGGGAAAGCCTCAAGGACACCGCAGCCCGCACCCTGCCCTATTACGATGCCGAGATCGTGCCGCAGCTCAAGGCCGGCAAGACCGTGCTGGTCGCCGCCCATGGCAATTCGCTGCGCGCCATGGTGATGGCCATCGAGGGCCTGACGCCGGAACAGATCCTGAAGCGCGAAATCGCGACGGGGCAGCCCACGGTCTACAAGATCGGGACCGATGGGAAACTGGTGGAGCGGGTGGAGCTTTAGGGCTTTCTCCAAGAGGATACCCCCACCTAACCTCCCCCTGATAGGGGGAGGAATCTGGCCGGCGGGCTGGACCAGATCGTGCCACGAGCTCGATCGGTCCCTCCCCTTTTTCAGGGGGAGGCTAGGTGGGGGTGCTCTTCCCCACCGATTCACGTGAAACTAATGCGCGCCCGAGATCACGCCGGCTTCCCAGCCCAGGATGGCGCGCTTGCGCGGCACGCCCCAGTGATAGCCGGTCAGCGCTCCTGACGTGCCGACGACGCGGTGGCACGGTACGACGAAGCTGATCGGGTTCTTGCCCACCGCCGCACCGACGGCACGGGCCGCGGTCGGCCGGCCGATGTGGTTGGCCACGTTCTGATAGGTCGTGGCCTTGCCGCAGGGGATCTTGAGCAGGGTCTCCCACACTTTGACCTCGAAATCGGTACCGATCAGCACCACCCTCACCGGATGGTCGGGCGACCAGCGCGCCGGATCGAAGGACTGGGCGATCATTGGCGCAACCTTGGCGTCTTCGCGCACGAAACGGGCATTGGGCCAGCGATTGGCGAGATCCTCGAAGGCCTGCTCGATACTGGTCTCGGCGTCGGCAAAGCCGAGGCCAGACATGCCATACTCGGTGGCCGTCGCCACCGCCATGCCGAAGGGCGATGGCGCGGCGCCCCATACCATGTCGAGGCCCTCTCCGCCGGCCCGGAAGATGCCCGGTGGCATGGCTTCATAGGCAACGAACAGGTCATGCAGGCGCGAGGTTGAGCTCAGGCCCACCTCATAGGTGGTGTCGAGCACGCTTTGGTTGGACCGCAGCAGGCTCTTGGCATGGTCGAGCGCCACCGCCTGCGAGAAGCTCTTGGGGCTGAGCCCGCACCAGCGGCGGAAAAGGTCGGTCAGCTGCCGCTCGGAGAGGCCCAGCGTAGCGGCAAAGCGGGGAAGGTCCGCGACATCGGGGCCGTTCTCGCTGAGATAGCGGATGGCGGCGCGAATGGTGTCATAGTCCGTCGCGGGGGTCATCTGGATGATCTGGTTCATGCTGGCACCCGTTGGCTGAGTTGGGTGTCTATCTAGGTGCAGCGGGCGTGTAATGCGACCCGGTTTTGACCGCTCAGGCCGCCTGCCGGGCCCGGCGCAAAGCCGTGCCGAAGGCCTTGGCGAGGCTGGACCGATCTTCCGGCTTGAGGAAGGCGCCCAGTTCGAATTCGTCCTTATCCGAGCGCAGGCGCATGCGCACCGCCCGCTCGTTCGCGTCGCGATCCAGCAGCAGCCGCACCGTCTTGGGATCGAACCGCCGCAGTAGGCGCGTACCCTGAACGTCCGTGGTGACGATCTCGAGCTGGTCGGCCCATAGCGTTACCTGCTGCGCCACGCGTCGCCGCCGCGAGGCGCGCAGCGAAAGGGCGGTCAGGCCAGCGCCGCCAATGGCGAATGCCGCGGTGGCGGGGAGCAGCACCTCGGCGACGAGGATGGCAAGCGGGGCGGTGGCTATCCCGGCCAGGGCAAACGCCACCCAGCCGCCCACCAGGCGCGGCGAGCGATCCGGTTTCAGCGCTGCGGCGAACAGCGGCGTGGTGGTTGTAGCTTGCATTGGCATGGCGAACTCTTCGACACTGACTATAGGCGCAGAATCAGGGGCGAGAGAATGGCTGCGACGAAAAAAGTGAAGGCGCTACCCAAAGGTGATGTCGAGGCGATCTTCGCCCGCTTCCATGAAATCGAACCCGAACCCAAGGGGGAGCTCGACTACGTCAATGCTTTTACCTTGCTCGTGGCCGTGGTGCTGTCGGCCCAGGCCACCGACGTGGGGGTGAACAAGGCCACCAAGCGCCTGTTCGAACTGGCGCCCACACCGGCGGCCATGGTGGCACTCGGGGTCGATGACATCACCGAGCTGGTCAAGACCATCGGCCTCTATCGCGGCAAGGCCAAGAACGTGTTCGCCCTCAGCCAGCTGCTGATCGAGCGGCATGGCGGCGAGGTGCCCGATGACCGCGAGGCGCTCGAAGCGCTGCCCGGCGTCGGCCGCAAGACCGCCAATGTGGTGCTCAACATCTTCTTCAAGCAGCCCACCATCGCTGTCGATACGCATCTGTTTCGCGTCAGCAATCGCACCGGCCTGGCGCCCGGGGCGACGCCGCTGGCGGTGGAGCAGCAGCTGCTCAAGGTAATACCGCCGCACTATCTGCTGCATGCCCACCACTGGCTGATCCTGCACGGGCGCTATGTCTGCAAGGCCCGAAAGCCCGAATGCTGGCGCTGCGTGATCCGGGACTGGTGCCGTTTCGAGCCCAAGACACCCTTGCCCAAGGGGGCGTGACCGTCCGAATGCTCCAGTTCAACGGCGCTTTCGCCTCCCTCCCCCTTGAGGGGAGGGACCGAGGGAGGGGGTCTTTGGGTTGGCTACAAGACGACCCCCTCCCCAGCTTTGCTACGGCCCTTCGGGCCAAGCGGCGCTACCCTCCCCTCAAGGGGGAGGGTGGCCAGAGCCCTGGCCTCTGTGCTGCAATCAGCTCACCCCATAGCCGCGCGCCATGGCGGCGGCGAAGATGGGGATCAGCACCACCACACCCGCCTGCAGGTGGACGTAGCGCCGGCTGGCGGCAATCTCGGATGCGGGCACGGCATAGCCGGCATCATTCTTGCTGGCCTTGAACCACCGACGAATGGCCAGCGTCGGCGGGATGGTGAGAAGACCCATGACCACGAACGCCGCCATCTTGGCCCAGAAGGCGGAGTTGGCGACATAATATTCCCATCCGCTGGCGCCGAAGATGACGCGCAGCACGCCCACGACGATCACCAACGTGGCCACGCCGCCATAGGCCGCGTCGATCCGCGCCAGCTGCCCGATACGCGCGCCATCCAGACCCGGCCGCAGCAGGGCGAACTCGGCCGCGAGGATGGCCACCAGCAGAAACACCACAAGGTGATGGCTGATGGCGAGGAGCAGGTCGATATCCATTTGCGAGGTCTCAACGTTGCATGTTATCGCTGCTTACATATATCGGCGCAGAAGTAAGCAATGTCAACATCCCGTCCAAACGCCCCCTATCACCATGGCGACCTGCGCAATGCGCTGCTCGAAGCGGCGCTGATCATTCTGGCACGTGACGGTGAGGCCGGGCTCGGATTGCGCGACCTGGCCCGCGCTGTCGGGGTTTCTCCCGCGGCGCCTTACCGGCATTTCGACGGCCGGGCGGCCCTGCTCGAGGCGCTGGCGGTCACCGGCTTCCAGCGTTTCACCCGCGCCATGGACGATGTCGCGGCGGCCGCGCCCGCCGATCTGCTCGCTGCCATGGGCAAGACCTATGTGCTCTTTGCCCTCCACAATGCGGCTTTGTTTCGCCTGATGTTCTCGCCCCAACTGCGACGCGACAACCGCCCCGGCCTGCGCATGGCGGCCGACGCCGCCTTTGCCACCTTGCGCCGGATCAGCGGCGGCGATACGCGGGCGGGCCGGGTCGCGGCGCTGGCGGCCTGGGCCCGGGTGCATGGCCTCGCCGTTCTGCTGCTCGACGGCCAGATCGCCATCGAGGCGGGCGAGGACATCGAGGCACTGATCAGCGAGATCATCGACAGGCATTAGGCGCGCTGGAAAAGTGCGCGCGCCTGAGGTTGCCGAGCCAGCCTTCATCCTCTAAACCGGCTGACGGCTTTTCCTTGCGCCGGAACCTCCCGATGACCCAGACCCGCTTCGACGTTCTCACCATTGGCAACGCGATCGTCGATATCATCGCGCCGGTCGAGCCCGGCTTCATCGAGCGTGAGGGCATGAAAGAGGGTATCATGCACCTGATCGATACCGATCGGGCGGAAGACCTCTATGGCAAGATGCCCCTGGGCCGGCAGCAGATTTCGGGCGGCAGTGCCGCCAATACCGCGGCTGGTGTCGCTTCGCTCGGCGGCCGCGCCGCCTTTATCGGCAAGGTGGCCGATGACCCGCTGGGCGACGTGTTCGAGGCCGATCTCGATGCCATCGGCGTCCATTACAATACCAGCCGCCTCAAGAATGGCGCCCTCACCGCTCGCTCGATGATCTTCCTCAGCGAGGATGGCGAGCGCACCATGAATACCTATCTCGGCGCCTGCCATCAGCTGACCGAGCAGGACATCAAGCCCGACGAGATCGGCGGCGCCGCCATCACCTATATGGAGGGCTTTCTGTGGGACCCGGTGGAGGCCAAGAAGGCTTTCGTTCTGGCCGCCCATTACGCCCACAAGAACGAGCGCGCCGCCGCTTTCACGCTGTCGGACCCGTTCTGCGTCGACCGCTATCGCGCCGAATTCCTCGACCTGATCCGCAGCAAGACCATCGACTATGTCTTTGCCAATGTGCATGAGCTCAAGTCGCTCTACCAGACCGACGACCTGGGCGTCGCGGTGCGCGAGATCGCCAAGGATGCCGAACTTGCCGCCATCACCATGGGCGCCGACGGCGCCATGGCGGTCCATAATGGCGAAGTAACCTCGGTTCCGGCCTTCCACATCGACAAGGTGGTCGACGCCACCGGCGCCGGCGACCTCTTCGCCTCGGGGTTCCTGCTCGGCATGGCGCGCGGCCAGACGCTGGAATCGGCGCTCAAGACCGGGTGTCTCGCGGCGTCCGAAGTCATCAGCCATATCGGCGCCCGCCCGCAGCTGGATCTGCAGGATCTGAGCAAGCAGCACGGACTGGTCGGTTAGGCGGCGGCGCTAGACGAGGCTTTCCCAGGCCTGCCGCAGCGCATCCACGGTTGAGCCGGTTGGCCTGAACTCCATGCCGACCCAGCCGTCATAGCCGGCGCGGTCCAGCCAATCGAGCTGCGCCTTGAGGTCTAGTCCGCCCGTGCCCGGCTGGTTGCGGCCGGGATGATCAGCGATATGCACATGGACGATACGGTCGAGATGCGCGCCGGCTACGGTTTGCGGATCCTCGTCCATCACCATTGAGTGGTAGAGATCATAGGTCAGGCCGATTTCTGGCCGGTCGACGGCATCGACGATGGCAAAGGCCTCCGCGGTGCTGGTGAGGTAATAGCCGGGGTGATCGACCCGGTCGTTGAGCGGCTCGAGACCCAGCCGCACGCCGGAACCGGCGAGCACATCGGCCGAGCGGGCCATGGCCAGCGTCAGCGCATCATGCTGGCGCGACCGCTCGATGCCTGAAAGCAGCGGCCCCGACTGGCAGATCAGCACCGGAGCGCCCAGGCGCATGGCGACATCGCGGCTCGCTTCGAGGCCGCGCAGGAACCGATCGTGGTCGTCTTCGCGCGTCAGCTGGGCAAAGGGCTCGGCCACGATGCCGGCGAGCGTGATGCCGGTTTCGTCCAGCGCCCGCCCGATGGCGTCGAGGTCCTTGTTGGACCAGAGCCAGAATTCCACCGCGTCGAGCCCGGCTTGCCTGGCCAGGCGGATTCGTTCGGCCGGGTCGGCACTTTCCGGCACGAACAGCATTTCGATGCAGGCGGAGAAGCGGGTCATGCAAACCTCGTTCCGGTGCTCATCTCACTGAGGATGGCGCGCGCCGCCGCCGCTGGATCGGCGGCTTCGATGATCGGACGCGCCACCACCAGATGGCTGGCGCCCGCCGCCAGGGCGTCGGCCGGACCCATGACGCGCTTCTGGTCGCCCGCCGCGCTGCCGCTGGGACGGATGCCGGGGGTGACGATGGCCATGTGCGAGCCGATGATCGTCCGCACCATCTCGGCTTCATGCGGCGAGCTGACGAGGCCGCCAATGCCCGCATCGCGCGCCTGCTGGGCGCGCAGGGCCACCAGCCCAGCAGCATCGCGGGCATAGCCGGCCTCGGCGACGTCAGTATCGTCCATCGAGGTCAGCACGGAAACGCCGAGCACGCAGAGGTCGGAGCCCTTGGCGCCGCGCACGGCCGCCTGCATGCATTTGGGATAGGCGTGGACGGTCAGCATGGTAGCGCCGGTCTCGGCAATGGCGGCGACACCCTTTTCGACCGTGTTGTCGATATCGAGCAGCTTGAGGTCGAAAAACACCTTCTTGCCGGCCTTGAGCAGGTCCTTGCCCAGCGCGAAGCCATCGGCGCCATAGAAGCACTGGTAGCCGATCTTGAAGAAATCCACCTGCCCATCGAGAAGGGTGACGATCTCCTCGGCGCGCGCGCGTGACGAAACGTCGAGGCCCACGATCAATTGGCCTGTCATGAGTCTTCCTCCGATGTCGATGTTCCGCATGAACTAGAGCAAAAGCGGCAGTGTCGCAACCACCACCGGCCGTCACCCTCGGGTCAAGCCCGAGGGTGCCGATCGAGTTGTCTGTCGGTCAGCAGAGCACCTGCTTTAGCCGAACCAGCCCGGCGCGAAATCTTCCATCGCCGTCCATTCGCAGCCGAGCTGCGGCGCTTCGAGGTCGAAGTTGAAGCAATTGCCGCCGCCCCGGTCGGCATGGCGGCTCTGGTCTTCGCTGCGGGCTATCGGCCGGCGGCCGACATGGCATTTGAGTAGCGTGCCCACCGCGCCGTGCCCGCAGAAGATCGCCGGCTGCCCCTTGGGCACACTGGCCAGCGCCGTCCTCACCGTGTCGACGATGCGGTGCTGCGCATCGATCGCCCGCTCCCAGCCGTCGACGCTGGTTTCCGGCTCGGCAAAGAAACGGTCGGCCGCGGCTTCGAATAGGGACGGCGGCAGGAAGCCGGTGGCGCTGCGATCATTCTCGCCCATCAGGTGATCGCTCAGCACCAGGGCTCCGATCGGCGCGGCAAGGATCTCGGCCAGCTCCATGGCCTTGGTTTCGCGGCTGGAAAAGATCATGGAGCCCGGCGGGACAATGCCGCGCTTGGCAAAGGCCAGAGCCCGCTCCCGCCCCAGCGGCGAAAGGCCCCAGAGCGGCACCGGCACATTGGCATCGATACTGACCTGCGGGTGCGTGACATAGAGGGCCCGCATGACCTTCAAGCTCGCCTGATGTTGATGAGATCATGCACCAGCGTGTCGACCTTGCGGATGATGGCCGGTTCCACCGGATCGCCATTGGCGTCGAAGGCCGTGTCGTCCGGCCCGATGCCGAGCAGGCCCGGCGCCACCAGCCCGCCCACCTTGCTCAGGCTGTCGCGCAAATGGCTCAGCGCCCAGATGGTGCCGTACTTGCCCGAGCTGACGCCGCCAATGCCAAACACCGGATGGCGGAAGGGGCTCGGCTTCTGCCGGCTGAGCCAGGCCAGGGCATTGACCAGCAGCGGCGGCAGCCCGCCATTGTATTCGGGCGTGGCGATGAAGACGATGTCATGCGTCCGCCAGAGCTCGGCGAGGCGGCCCGCCGCCTCGGGCACGTGGTCGGGCTCAAGGTCCTCGTTGAAGATGGGCATGTCGAAATCGCCCAGCTCGAGGGCGTTGACCGTGACCCCTGCGGCCTCGAGCTTGCGCCCCACATGGTGCTGCAACATCCGGTTCACGGAGCCCTTGCGGATGGAGCCGGACAGCGTAAGGGCGGTGGTCATGGGGCGAAGAGTCCTGATTTCATTGTTCAATTCTGCGCTGGTGCCCCGCGCGACGCAAGCCTCAACACATCGGCCATTGACTCGATCCGCCACCTTCACTATTGTTAAGTAACCACTTAAGTAATGGAGAGACCACCATGTCCACGTCCATCTTCGTCAACATCCCCGTCGCAGACCTCGACGCCGCCAAGAGCTTTTTCGGCAGGCTCGGCTTTGGTTTCAATGCCCAGTTCACCGACGAGACGGCGGCCTGCATGGTCATCGACGAGACCATCTTCTTCATGCTGCTGACCAAGCCCAAATTCGCCGAATTCACGGCCCTGCCCATTGCCGATGCCAAGCTTGGCACGCAGGCGCTTTACGGGATTTCGCGCGACAGCCGCGCTGCGGTGGACCAGGTCGCCGAAGCCGCGCTGGCCGCTGGCGGCACCGAGCCGCGGCCATCGCAAGACCATGGCTTCATGTATTCCCGCGCCATCGCCGATCTCGACGGCCACATCTGGGAATTCATCTGGATGGATCCGGGCTTTGTGCAGGGGTGAGGGGTGCTGAGCTCGCCTATGCCAGACGCCGAGGAAGATGCCCCTCATCCGCCCTTCGGGCACCTTCTCCCTCAAGGGGAGAAGGGAAGGGGCAGGTGTGTTCGTGCCATTCGGGCATAGCCCTCATAGCCCTCATGGCGAAAGTCGCTCCACTGGAGCGATTTTTCGCACGGCGCCGGTCTTAGGCCTCGAACATCTTCTTGAGTTTGGTGAAAAAGCCGCCCGATGTCGGGTTGGTCTCGTCGGTCTCGAGCCGGGCGAATTCCTCGAGCAGCTCGCGCTGGCGGCGGCTGAGGGCCTGCGGCGTCTCGATATCGAGCTGCACATAGAGGTCGCCGACATCCTTGCTGCGCAAAACCGGCATGCCCTTGCCCTTGAGGCGGACGCGCTGGCCCGGCTGCGTACCGGCCGCGACCTTGACCTTGGCGCGGGCATTGTCGAGCGTGGGCACTTCGAATTCGCCGCCCAGGGCTGCCGTGGTCATGGCGATGGGCACGCGCGCATAGAGGTCCGCGCCGTCGCGCTGGAACAGGTCATGCGGGCGAATGGAGATGAAGATGTAGAGGTCGCCCGGTGGACCACCGCGCAATCCGGCCTCACCCTCATTGGCAAGGCGAATGCGCGTGCCGTCCTCGATGCCCTTGGGGATGTCGACCGACAGCTTGCGATTTTCCTGGCGGCGGCCCTGGCCACCGCAATCGGTACAGGGCTGGTCCATCATCTGGCCGCGGCCCTGGCAGACCGGGCAGGTGCGTTCGATGGTGAAAAAGCCCTGGGCGGCGCGCACCTTGCCATGGCCATTGCACTGCCGGCAGGTATGGGTGCCGGTTCCCGGCTTGGCGCCCGAGCCGTCGCAGGTGGTGCAGCCGACCAGCGTGGGCACGTCGATCTCGACTGTACGACCCTCGAAGCTCTCTTCGAGGCTGATTTCGAGATTATAGCGCAGGTCGCTGCCACGCAGCTTGGCCGCCCCGCCGCCGCCGCGACGCTGGCCGCCCATGAAGTCGCCGAAGATGTCGTCGAAGATATCGGACATCGAGGAGGTGAATTCCGGCCCGAAGCCGCCCGCACCGGGGCGCCCGCCGCCATTCTCGAAGGCTGCATGGCCGAAGCGGTCATAGGCGGCACGCTTCTGGCCGTCCTTGAGGGTGTCGTAGGCTTCGTTGATTTCCTTGAACTGGCCTTCCGCCTCGGCATTGCCCGGGTTCCGATCGGGGTGGAACTGCATGGCAAGCTTGCGATAGGCACTTTTCAGCGCCGCGTCATCGGCGCCCTTTTGCACGCCGAGTACCTCGTAGAAATCCCGTTTGGCCAAAAACCCGTTCTCCATATGGCCGGTCGCGTCACGCGCGCCCGACCAGAAACCTAGCCCCTAGATGGCAATCGACCCCACGCCCCGCAAGGGGGCCGGGGCCGCGATAGCCGTATCCGAGGCAAAACCCGTTGGCCGCTCCTGTAGCAAGAGCGGCCCCGGGCTTCAATGACGCTGATTCGGGCTGTTAGCTGCGACGGCCCGGCGCGAAGGCCTTGCCCAGCGCATCGGCCGTGTCCGATTGGGCGAACAGCGCCTTGGTGACCACCAGCCCCAGGCCGAAAAAGCCCTGCGTCACGCCCTCGTAGGTCCAGCAATTGACGGCGACCCCGGCATGTTCGAGTGCTTCGGCCAGGGCCTCACCCTCGGACCGCAACGGATCGATGCCCGCCAGCACGACGGTGGCCGGCGCCACGCCGGCAAGGTCGTCGCGCGCCAGCAGGTTGATGCGGGTATCTTCGGCTTCGGCCTCGTCGGCGAAGGTGTGGCGGAAGCGCCAGCGCATGGCCGGCAGACCGACCGGCTGGGCTCGCAGCGTTTCGCCATAGGACGGGGTCGCCAGGTCATTGCCGGCAATGGGGTGGATCAGCACCTGATGCACCGGCCGGATGGCGCCGTCGTCGCGGGCACGCAGGACCACGTTGGCCGCCAGATTGGCACCGGCATCTTCGCCGGCGACCGCCAGGCGCTTTGGATCGCCGGCCAGCTCCCGCACCTTCTCGCCCAGCCACCGCCATGCCGCCCAGGCGTCGTCATGCGCGGCCGGAAATTTGTGCTCGGGGGCCAGCCGATAGCCCACCGAGACCACGATCGCGCCGGTGCGACGCGCCAAGGTGCGGGCCGAAGCGTCGTGGCTGTCGAGATCGCCGGTGACGAAGCCGCCGCCGTGGAAATAGAGCACCATGGGATTGAGCCGGCTCAACAGCCCGATCGGCCGATAGATCCGACCTGGGAGCTCGCCTTCGGCGCCGGCAACGGCGATGTCCTCGACTTCGACGCCATCATCGGGCCGCTCGCGGCCCTGGCGCCCCAGCACGGCGCTGATGGCTTCGGCGGGCCTGGGCTGGCGCCGCGCCGTTTCAGGCGTCAGCAGTTCCAGCGGCCGCGAGCCCATATCCGCCAACCGGTCGAGCACATGCTTCATGTCGGCATCGAGCCGCGTCATCGGATCGCCGGCGATCAGCTCGGCCAGGCGGCCGATCGAGTCCGATTGCTGGTGTTGCTGGGTGGTGGAATCGGTCATGGCGGGCCCCCGCTGTTTATCGACCCACTCATGAACTGCCAAAACCGGGAGGGAGTTGGGCGCGATTAAGCCCATTTTGCGGCGATGGCTGACGCGCCGACTATGGATTCACGTGAAACCTATGAAGGGGGCAAGCCCTCGGGCTCAGGCCCGAGGGGTATGCGGAGGGGGGCCTAGGCCGTCTCGCCCAGGCTGACGCCATGGCCGATCAGCTTCTTGCGCGCGGCATTGACCACGTCGACGCTGAACTGGTCCTCGTGATTGAGCACGATCGCCTCGCCGGTAAGGTCGCTGCGATTGTGCTCGACGAGCCTGGCAAAGCCATCGCTGACTTCGGGCGCCATCATCATGTCCGAGAGGACGCGCACGGCGCCGAACTTCTTGTGGCGGGCGCGGATATTGATGAGCTTGGTGGAGCGGCCATTGTCGGCCGTGCGGAATTCTTCGGCGACGACGAGATTGGCGAAGAAGGCCCGCTCTATCGCGTCGCCATGGGCAGCGCCCGCCAGCTCGGCGATGCGCAGCTGGCAGCCGAATGCCAGGTCGGCATAGCCAAGCCTGTTGGCATTGGCCATCAGCTTGCGCAGTTTGTCGGGGTCGGTGAAGGTTTTGGGGTCTGGGATGTTCATTCGCTACCCTAGAGCATCGAGCGCCAAATAGCCAATGATATGGTCGTACTGCCTTCCGGCACTTGGGGCACCCCGAGCGCGCAGTCGTCTCCCTTCCCACAAGGGCGAGGGTGGACCCAGCGGGCTGGACAGGGACCACAAACAAAAAGGGCCCGGCTTGCGCCGGACCCTTCTCAATTGATGTCCCGAAGGCTTAGGCCGACTTCTTGTCGTCGTCGTCCTTGACCTCTTCGAAGTCGGCGTCGACCACGTCGTCGTCGCCTTCATCGGCGGTGCCATTGGCCTTGGCTTCGGCTTCGGCCTGGCTTGCCTTGTACATGGCCTCGCCCAGCTTCATCGAGGCCTGGGCCAGCGCATCGGTCTTTTCCTTGATCACGTCGCCGTCTTCGCCTTCGATCACGCCCTTGAGGTCGGTGATCGCGGTCTCGATGGCGGCCTTGTCCTCGGCCGAAACCTTGTCGCCATATTCCTTGAGCGACTTTTCGGTCGAGTGGATCAGGCTCTCGCCCTGGTTCTTGGCTTCGACGGCTTCGCGCTTCTTCTTGTCGGCTTCAGCGTTCTGCTCGGCTTCCTTGACCATCTTCTCGATGTCGGCGTCGCTCAGGCCACCCGAGGCCTGGATGCGGATCTGCTGCTCCTTGCCAGTGCCCTTGTCCTTGGCCGAGACCTGCACGATGCCGTTGGCGTCGATGTCGAAGGTCACTTCGATCTGCGGCACGCCGCGCGGTGCCGGCGGAATGCCGGCCAGGTCGAAATTGCCCAAGAGCTTGTTGTTGGCAGCCATTTCGCGCTCGCCCTGGAACACGCGGATGGTCACCGCGCTCTGATTGTCCTCGGCGGTCGAGAAGGTCTGGCTCTTCTTGGTCGGGATGGTGGTGTTGCGATCGATCAGGCGGGTGAACACGCCACCCAGGGTTTCGATACCCAGGGAAAGCGGGGTCACGTCGAGCAGCAGCACGTCCTTGACGTCGCCCTGCAGCACGCCGGCCTGGATCGCCGCGCCCAGCGCCACGACTTCGTCCGGATTGACGCCCTTGTGCGGCTCCTTGCCGAACAACTGCTTGACCACTTCCTGCACCTTGGGCATGCGGCTCATGCCGCCCACCAGCACGACTTCGTCGATCTGCGCGGCGGTGAGGCCGGCATCCTTGAGCGCCTGCTTGCAGGGATCGACCGTCTTCTGGATCAGGTCATCGACCAGCGATTCGAACTTGGAGCGGCTGAGCTTGAGGGTGAGGTGCTTCGGACCGGACGCATCGGCGGTGATGAAGGGCAGGTTGATTTCGGTCTGCGTCGAGCTCGACAGTTCGATCTTGGCCTTTTCGGCAGCTTCCTTGAGGCGCTGCAGAGCCAGCTTGTCGTTGCGCAGGTCGATGCCCTGCTCCTTCTTGAACTCGTCGGCGAAGTAGTCGACGAGGCGCATGTCGAAGTCTTCGCCGCCCAGGAACGTGTCGCCATTGGTCGACTTTACCTCGAAGACGCCATCGCCGATTTCGAGGACGCTGACGTCGAACGTGCCGCCGCCAAGGTCATAGACCGCGATCGTGCCGGCGGCCTTCTTGTCGAGGCCGTAGGCGAGCGCCGCAGCAGTCGGCTCGTTGATGAT
>CBFGMY010000052.1:0-21137 GCA_965650055.1 uncultured Devosia sp. | reverse complement strand
GAGATGGATCTGGCGGTAGCGCATCGGCTTGTTGGAACGGGCAGGCATAGTTACTCCTTGGCCCCGGTGCGCGTCTGCGAACCGGCGGCAAATTGGCGCTGGAAGATCAGGAAGACCAACAGCGGGACGATCGTGGTGACGATGGCGGCGACCGAGCGCAGGTCCCAGTTGGATTCATAGGTGCCCGATACCTTGGTCAGCAGCACCGGCAGTGGGATATTGGTGCGCAGATAGAGCATGGGCAGCAGAAGGGCGTTCCAGCTCCAGAGGAACTGCAGGATGCCCACCGCGAAGATCGGGCTGCGGGCATTGGGCAGCACGACATGGAACAGCGTCGAGAGGGCGCCGCAGCCATCTATGCGTGCCGCCTCGATCAGCTCCTTGGGAAAGTCCTCAAGGAAGTTCTTCACCAGGAAGATCGACCAGGCAAAGCTGAGGCCGACATAGGGGATCAGCACGGCGGCGATGTTGTCGATCATCTTGAGATCGCGCCACAGCTGGAACAGGGGAATGACCACCACCTGCTGGGGCAGCACGAAGGCATTGATGATCAGGATCAGCAGCAGGCGCCGGAACGGAAACTTGAGGAAGTGGAAGGCGTAGGCGGCGGCCGGCGTCAGCAGCATGGTGCAGAGCGTGGCAATGGCCGACAGGAGCGCGGTGAACCAGAAGGCATTGGCCAGCGGATATTCCTGCCACACCCGGATCCAGGCATTGAGCGTGAAACTGACCTTGTCGAGCCGCCACCAGCCGAGTGACACTTCGCTGGGCGGGCGGATGGAGGTCACGACAATGCCGAGCACCGGCACCAGCCACAGGGTCGCGACAATGCCGACGACAATGACGGTCCAATAGGGAATACGGCCGATCATTTGGCACCTGCCGTACGCTGGATGATGGCGGGAATGGAGATGATGAGCACCGCGACCAGAAGAACCACAGTCGCCGCCGCGCCATAGCCCAGTTTGAACTGGGTCATGGATTCCCGGTACATGAAGTAGCCCACGGTCTCGGTGGCGCGGACCGGGCCGCCGCCTGTCATGACATAGATGATGTCGAAGGCGCGCAGGGCCCCCAGCAGGTTGATGAAAATCGCCACCCGGACACCCGGCATGGAGAGCGGCACCATGATGTGACGCATAATGGAAATGGGCCTGGCGCCATCCATATAGGCGGCTTCCAGCACGGTCTTGGGTATGGCCTGCACCGCGGCAAAGCACAGCATCAGCGGCAGGCCGACGCCGCTCCAGGATGCCACGAAGATCAGGGCGCCCAGCGCGGTATTGGCGTCGCCCAGCCAGGGATGGGTAAAGCCCGGAATGACGATGCTGATGAGGCTATTGAGCAGGCCCGCTGAATCGGGGCGCAGCATGTTGATCCACATATAGCCCGACACCGCTTCGGAAATGCCGAAGGTGACGAAGAACATCATGCGGAACGGCATGGTCTGACGCGGGGCAAAGGAGCAGAGCATGGCCAGCACCCAGCCGAGGCTCACCGATATGGCCGTGGTACCCAGGGTGAAGATCAGGGTCGTGGTCAGCGTGTTGCGAAAGGCCGGATCGGCGAACAACCTGATGTAGTTGCCGAACTCCACATATTTGGGCTTTGCCAGACCCTTGATGTCAAAGAAGGACAGCCGGATGGTCTCAAATAGCGGATAGACCACCGAGATCCCGAACAGGATCAGCACGGGGGTGATGAGCAGCCAGGCGGCCGGCGTGTCCTTGAGCCGCCATCCCCGGTTGGCAAGCAGCTCGCGCTGCTCGCCAACTTCTCGGGAGGGACTCCGTTGCGCCGCGCCCGCCGTCGATGCGACGGGTTGCGACATCAATAGGCTTCCGCTGCCTTGGCCTCGATGGCGGCGAGCACCGCATCGACATTGGCCTCGGACGGATCCTGCAGGAATTTCTGCAGTTGCACGCGGTATTCATCGACCAGGTCACCGGGCAGCAGGTCACCCAGCACGAACTGCACCTTCGATTGGGCCACAGCGGTCGTGGCAATCTGCTGCACCGGCCCGAGCAGCGAGGCATCAGCCGCGGTGCTGGGGGAGGCATAGCCGTAGCCGGCCATGATATTGGCCGCCTCGGGCCCGATGATAAAGTCGAGGAAGGCGTCGGCAGCGGCGGGATTGGCGCCGTTGGTGGTGACGTTGAGTTCCTTGGTGTCGACGCTGGACGTATCATCGAACCCCATGCCGAGGGCGGGGAACTGGAAGATCGAATAGTCGACGCCTTCCTCCAGAGCCAGGTCGTTCTTGAGAGCGGCATTGGTCCACATGCCGAACAGCAGATAGTTGGACTGCTCGGCGGTGTAGAGCGTGGGATAGGGCTCGTCGATGGCCAGCATCGTGGCAGCGTCAGCGCAGCAGCCTGCCTGAAGCATCTCGCCATACTTCATCAGCGCCGTTTTGACCTTGGGATCGGTCCAGGCAATCTCGTGATTGGCCAATTGCGTGGCGGTTTCGACACCGGCCGTGCGCAGCAACAGGGTCTCGAACCATTCGGTGTGAGCCCAGTATTTGGCAGGGATCACCACCGGCGCCGGGTAGCCGGCGGCCTTGAGCGCCGCGAAGCTGGCGAGGAATTCTTCCCAGGTTTTGGGCGGGGTAACACCGGCCTTTTCGAGCTGGGCCGTCTTGTACCAGATCGCGGACCGATCGCCGTAGGTATAGGTCACGCCATAGGTGGCGCCGTCGATGGAGCCGAGATCGCGCCAGGACTGGCTCAGCTTGGCGTCCCAGCCATAGCTGGCCCATTGGTCGTCAACCGGCCGCAGGATGCCGGCGTCGACCAGCTCGGCGCGGAAAGCCGGCCAGGTGTTGATGATGATATCGACGACTTCGCCGCCAAGGATGGCGGTGCGGATGCCGCCACGCGCGTCGCCCTGCCCGCCGGCCGGCTGAAATTCACGAACCGTGACGCCGGGATTGAGCTCCATGAACTTGGCCTCAACCTCCTGCCACATCTTGCCTTCAGTGCCGGTTTGCCACTGCAGGATAACGAGTTCGCCGCTGAGGTCCTGCGCGAATGCCAAGGGGGATACGCCCCCCAGCATAAGCGCGGCCGCGCCGGCAAGAACGGTGCGGCGGCGAATGGAAGACGGAATTCTGGTGCGTTCTGTCATCGATCTCTCCTCCCTTGGATCGGGCGCCTTTTGACGTCTCGATCAAGTAAGTTGAAACGTTATCAACTATCTTGGATTTGACAAGAGGCTGACGAGCGCCTGTTGAAAAGGCGGGATGCGTTGAAGCCCAGCGCGAACCCGCGCCGGGCTTCAAGGTCACCTCAGTCCGGAGGATTTTTGATCAGCGGGTTGATGGCAGGCCGTAGATCGCCTCGATGTCATCAAGGGCCAGATGGGCGGCCATAACTCCGCCAGCGGTAGCCCAGACCGCGTCCGAAACACCGTGTAAATGGCCGGACTTTACCGCCGTCAAATTCTGCCAGAGGGGCGACGCCATCCAGGTTTTGGCTTCGTTGGTGGCGCCGCCATCGCCTGTCTCGTAGCTGAAATGGAGCAGACGATCGCCATCCAGTTCCGGGATGCGTTCGGCTGTAATGGGCTCGGCAAGTCCGGGCTTGTCCTGGGCCGCAGGCCGACCAAACCCGATGTCCCGCAGGATCGACCCGGAGAAGCTGTCGTTGTTATAGGCGTAGTTCTGCCCGGCAATGAAGCGGATGAGCCCCACCTTCTCGTCCACCCGGTTACCCAAAGCGACCTGGATGGCAGCCACGCGAGCCTGGTACGATGCGAGCAAGGCGTCGCCCTCGGCGAGCTTGCCTACGGCCCGTGCGTAAAATGCCAGGTTGTCGCGCCACTGGCCGGTGATGTTTTCGACATAGACTGTGGGCGCAATGGCCGAAAGCTGATCGTAGATTTTTTCGTGCCGCTTCTTGTTGCCCAGGATGAGATCGGGTTCGAGCGAGAGGATGACTTCAAGGCTGGGCGACAGTTCCTCACCCACCACAACAGTATCGCCAAGCTGATCGGCAACATGGTCGAACCACGGATTGGCATTGCGGAGCGGACGGCGCCAACCGGCACGATACCCAGCGCCAGCAGATCCTCGGTCGCTTCGTTGGTCAGGGCGACGATGCGCAGCGGTTGATCCGGAACGCCGGTAACGCCCATGACATGGGTTACGTCACGAGCCATGGCGGATGTAATCAGCGCGAGGAAAGCGAGCGGAATGCCAAGAAGCATGCGGCGGGTGGTCATGGTTCGTCCTAAATGATGACAATAATAGTCAGCTTTGTTTCAATCCCTGATGAGAGTCAAGCGCGCCGGCCCTGCTGACGCCTGCAATGTGATCTGGATCAAAGACTACGCGAACCGCGGGCGGTAGGCTGAAGACAGAATGAAAGGAAGCAGCATGTACACACGCATTGTCGTTGGTATCGACGGGTCCGAACTGGCCACCAAGGCCCTGCACCACGCCCTCACGCTGGCGAAAGCGACCGGCGCGAGGCTGTTCCTCGTCAACTCAACCGAACCATCGGTGCTGATCACGGCCGGCGCGGAATTCATGGCCGTGGACACCGGCGCGATCGTTGCCGATCTCGAGGAGATCAAGGCGAAATCGGCACAGGCCACTCTCGCCTCCGCCGAAGCCCTCGTGGCAGGTGAAGGCCTGTCGGCTGGCAAGATCCATGTGCCCGCCAGCATCGCTGCCGACGCTATCCTCAAGACCGCTGAAGAGCAGGGCGCCGACCTGATCGTCATGGGTTCGCATGGCCGGCGCGGCCTGGGACGCCTGTTGCTGGGCAGCCAGGCCGCAGAGGTGTTGGCGCGAACCACCATTCCCGTTCTTGTGGTCAAGTGATCGGCGGCGCCATCACTAACATGTTAGTGGTGGCGCGCGGGGCCGATTTCCAGTATTGGCGCTGCACGACCCTGTTGAGTGCTCGCCATGTCCCTGCCCCGCCTGATCGCTGTCATCGACATCGGCAAGACCAACGCCAAGGTGGTGCTGATCGATTCCGGCACGCAGCAGCAGGTGGCGGGGCGCAGCACGCCGAACGTGGTGCGGCGCGACGGGCTCTATCCGCATGCCGATGTCGACATGCTGTGGAGCTTCATCCTCGATAGCCTGCGCGCATTGCAGGCAGAGCATGGTGTGGATGGCATTTCCATCACCACCCATGGCGCCACCGCGGCGCTGATGGCCGGCGAGCAGCTGGCCCTGCCGGTGCTCGATTATGAGCATGGCGGGCCCGAGGAAACTGCGGCTGCCTATGGCGCTGCGCGGCCGGACTTTGCCGAGTCGTTATCGCCGCGCCTGCCTGACGGCCTGAACCTGGCGGCGCAGATTTTCTGGCAGGCCCGAGCTCATGCGCCCGCTTTCGCGCAGGTAACGGCTATCCTGACCTATCCGCAATATTGGGCCTGGCGGCTTACCGGCGTGATGGCCAGCGAGGTCACGTCGCTGGGTTGCCACACCGATCTTTGGGCACCGGCACGGGGCGAATTCTCGAGTCTGGTGGCCGCCCAGGGCTGGGACAAGCTCTTTCCGCCAGTGAAGCCTGCTGCCTCGGTGCTGGGACCGATCCTGGCCGAGGTGGCAATTGCCACCGGGATGAACGCAAAGACGCCCGTGACCTGCGGCATTCACGATTCCAATGCGTCGCTGCTGCCGCATCTGGGGGCGCATGACACGCCGTTCACGATCCTCTCGACCGGGACCTGGACGATCGCCATGACTGTCGGTGGCGACACGGACAAGCTCGATGCCGGCCGGGACAGCCTCGCCAATGTCGACGCGTTCGGCCGGGCGGTGCCCACGGCGCGCTTCATGGGTGGCCGGGAATTTGACCAGCTGGTCGGCGAAGTGGTGACGCCGAATGCGGCGGATATTGCACGCATTATCGGCGGAGACGTCCGGGTGCAGCCGAATTTCACCCCGGGCGTGGGACCGTTCCCCCATGCGCGGGGGCATTGGACGCATGCGCCGGAGACCCTGACTGCAGGCGAACGCACGGCCGCGGCGTCGCTCTATCTGGCGCTGGTGACGCGTGCCTGCCTCGATCTGTGCGGTCTGGGTCGCGAGATCATCATCGAAGGACCCCTGGCGCGGAACGCATTGTTCGGGCAGGCCTTGGCACGGCTGAGCGGCGTGCCGGTGCGCGCTTCCGGCGACGCGACCGGAACGAGCCTGGGGGCGAGCATGCTGTTTGGCGCCGGACGGGGCCATGCAGCGGCCGGAGCGGCCGCGACGCCGCTCGACCTGGCCGGGTTTGACGCTTATGCGGCGCGCTGGAAAGCGGACATCGCCTAGCAGCCTTGCGCCCGTGGCCGATGCGGGCGAGCTTGCCGATGCCCATATCTGGGGCAACCGGAGGTCCGCATGGCACAGCATCACGTCGTTATCGTTGGTGGCGGTTTTGGCGGCCTCGCGGCGGCGCAGGCGCTCGCGGGCGCCGATGTCCTGATCACGCTGATCGACCGGCGCAATCATCACCTGTTCCAGCCCCTGCTCTATCAGGTGGCGACGGCCGCGCTCGGCACCTCGGAAATTGCCTGGCCGGTTCGGCACATCCTGCGCAGCCGGCGGGACGTTACGACGCTGCTGGCGGTGGTCACGGGCGTCGACGTCGCCGGCAAGGCGGTGGTGCTGGAGGATGGCAGCCGGGTCTCCTATGACAGCCTGGTCCTCGCGACGGGCGCGCGGCACGCCTATTTCGGCCATGACGAATGGGAGCAATTCGCGCCCGGCCTCAAGACGCTGGAGGACGCGACGACCATTCGCCGCAAGCTCCTGCTGGCTTTCGAAGCGGCGGAACGCGAAACCGATCCGTCCAAGCGCCGGGCGCTGCTGACTTTCGTGCTGATCGGCGCAGGACCGACCGGGGTGGAGATGGCAGGCGCCATCATCGAACTGGCGCGGGTGACGCTCAAGGGCGAGTTCCGCAGTATCCGGCCTGATGAGGCGCGCGTGGTGCTGATCGAGGGTGGCCAGCGCGTGCTGGCGAACTTCAAGCCGGAACTGTCGGACTATACCCTCAGGGCATTGCGCGACCTTGGGGTGGAAGTCGAGCTGGGTGCGGCCGTGACCGAGATTGATGCCGCCGGCGTCGTCTATGGCGGCAAGCGGCTCGACGCATCGACGATCATCTGGGCGGCGGGCGTGCAGGCTTCGCCGGCGGCCAGGTGGCTCGGGGTTGAACCGGACCGCGCCGGGCGGGTCAAGGTCGAGCCGGACCTGACTGTCCCTGGCCATCCCGAGATTTTCGTCATCGGCGATACGGCCACGATCACCATGCCCGACGGCAAGCCGGTGCCGGGTGTCGGCGACGGCGCCAAGCAAGGTGGCAAGCATGCGGCGCGGGTCATAAGGGCGCGGCTGGGCCGTTTCGGCAAGCCGCTGCCATTCCGCTACAAGCATGCGGGCGACCTGGCGACGATCGGCAAGCGGGCGGCGGTGATCGATTTCGGGTGGATCCAGCTCAAGGGATGGATCGCCTGGTGGGCCTGGGGGCTGGCGCATATCTACTTCCTGATCGACACCAAGAACCGGCTTGCCGTAGCGCTGAGCTGGCTGTGGATCTATCTCAGCGGCCAGCGCAGCGCCCGCCTGATCACCCAGGGAGAGGCGGAGAGCAAGACGCCGATCAAGAAGCTGGCGGAGCCCTAGCGCTCCGCGGCCTCGTCCACCGAGGTCGTCGTCTTGTGCAGGCTGCGTTCGCGCAGCCAGATGTAAAGGCCGCTGCCGATGATGATCGTGGCGCCCAGGAAGAACCAGTTATCCGGTGGCTGGTTGAAGATGACCCAGCTGGCCAGGGCCAGATAGAGCAGTTGCAGGTAGTTGAACGGCGCCAGCGTTGCCGGCGTGGCGTAGCGATGGGCCACCGAAATCAGCAGGTGGCCGAGCACGCCGGCGGTGCCGAGAGTGAAGAAGGCGACCCAGGAAATTGCATCACCGGGCCAGACCCAACCACCGGTGAGCGCGAAGGGCGTTATGGCGACCAGGGCAATGCCGCCTGCGTAGACCTGCTGGGTCATGGCGCCATCCACGCCCGCCAGCTTGCGCGTAAAGATGCCGAACACCGCGCCGAAAAAGGCCGCCGCGAGGCTGAGCAGCGCCGCCGGGTGGAACGCCTCGGTACCGGGGCGGATGATGACCAGAATGCCGACGAAGCCGACGGCAATGGCGAGCCACCGGCGCCAGCCGACGGTTTCGCCGAGCATCGGCCCCGACAGCGCGCAGACCATCAGTGGCATGGTGAAGAGCAGCGCGCCGGTGACCGTCAGCGGCAGGTAGCGCATGGAGAGGAAATTGCCGGCGGTCGAGCCGAGGAGGCAGAGGCCTCGCGCCACTTCCAGCTTCCAGTTCCGCGTTCGGAACAGGTTCCAGCCGCGGACCGGCAGCACCAGCAGCACCAGCAGCCCGACATGGACGCCATAGCGGGCGGACATGATCTGGGTGGTCGGCAAGCCGGCGATGGAGAGCCATTTGGCCGAGACATCGAGAAAGATCAGGATCGACTGCGCCAACAGCAGGATCAGGATAGCCTTGTTGGCATTCTGCTCGACGGCGGGACTGGCCATCAGCGTTCCTCGGTTATGGGGCTGGTGGGCTTTGCCAGGGCGCGTTCACGCAGCCAGATATAGAGGCCGCTAGCCATGACAATGGGCGCGCCGACATAGAGCCAGATATCGGGGGGCTGGTTGAAAATGAACCAGCTGGCTGCGGTAAAGAACAATATCTGGACGTATGCAAAGGGTGCCAGCGCGGAAGCCGGTGCGAAGCGATGTGCCACCGTGATGAACTGGTGGGCGGAAAAGCCGATGACGCCGATCAGGGCCAGGATGGTCCAATCCACCGCATTGGTCGGCCAGACCCAGGTCGCGATGGCGAACGGCGCCAGCACGATGGTGGGCAGGAAGGCGCCGTAGAATTGCTGGGTGCCGGCGGAATCGACCCCGGCCAGACGGCGCGTCAGCATGACGTAGCAAGCATAGGACACGGCCCCGCCAATCGACAGCAAGGCGGCGGGCTGGAAGACTTCGCTGCCGGGACGGACGATGATGAGCACGCCGACAAAGCCGACCGCAATGGCCGTCCAGCGCCGCCAGCCGACCGTTTCGCGGAGGAACAGCACCGAGAGCGCCGTGACGATCAGCGGCACGGTGAAGGCAATGGCGCCGGTCACGGTGAGCGGAAGGTAGCGGACGGCGGTGAAGTTGCAGAGCGTCGAGCCGACAAGGGCCGCGGCGCGGGCCAGTTCGAGCCAGATGTTCCGGGTGTGCAGCAGGCCAAGGCCTTTGCGCGGCAGGTTGATGGCAGCGGCGAGGCCGAGATGCACGGCATAACGCACGAACATGACCTGCAGCGCCGGCAGGCCGATCAGGCCCAGCCACTTGGCCGAACTATCGAGGCAGACGAACAGGAAATAGGCAGCGAGCGCGAGCCCGATGCCGAGAAGGCGGCGCTCCGCGATGGGCGCTGGTATGGTCGACATGGCGGTTCCGAAGGACGCGCGGGAGGGCGCGTCGTGGTTCCCTAGCGTTGGTGGATGCGGGAGCGCATGTCAATGTGGCAGCAGGATAAATCTTGTATGGAAGATACGAGAACGCGCCCTCTCCCCTTGAGGGAGAGGGACGACATTTCTGCGTTCAGCAGAAATGTCAGGGTGAGGGGTGCTGCGCTGCCCCGTGCCAGAGCCTCGGAAAGAAACCCTTCATCCGCCCTTCGGGCACCTTCTCCCTCAAGGGGAGAAGGCGAAAGAGTGCTCGCGTTCGTGCACCAACCTTAGAACGTCTCGCTGAGGTTCCGCACCCGGAGCGACTTGACCAGCTCTGATGCCGTCGGCTTGGCGCCATGTCGCGGAGTGAAGGTCAGTTCGGTGTTGCGGCCCGGCAGCAGGGTCACGGCATTGTCCGAGAAATAGCCCGGAATATCGACGGTGGCCGTGACGAACAGCGCCGGCTGGTCGCTGGTCAGGGTCAGCACGAACTGACCATCGACATCGGACCAGGCGGCCCGCACCTTGGGCTGCACCAGTTCGTAGGCCTTGTAGGGCTTGGGGAAATAGTCGTTTTCGCCCAGGAGATTGCCCTTGGCATCGCGCCAGGAGAAGAACAGGAACTCGTCGGCAGCGAGGCTGTCGAACGGTATCGAGGTGACGGTGATGGCGCCGTCGGGGCTGATAGCGGTATTGCCCGAGAAGACCACACGATCGCCCCCGGCAATCTTCACCGCGCGAACTTCGAGCGAGATGCTGACCGGCCTGGCGGTGTCGTTGATGCCGCGCAGCACGATGCTGGTTGGCGGCTGATTTTCGACAGGCGTGCCGCGAGAATTCGTGCTGACTTCGTCAATGACGGGAACGGCGACGACATTGATCGGCAGGAAGAAGCGCTTGGCCATGTATTGCAGCAGCTTCCACTGCCCGCCGTAATCAAGGCTCGACCAGCTGGCGACCGGCCAGATGTCATTGATCTGCCAGAACAAGGTACCCATGCAGCGTGGCTTGGTGGAGCGCCAGTACTCAATGGCGGTCTTGATGGCGAGGCCCTGCTGGATCTGGCTGAGGAACACCATCTGGTCGAAGTCGCGCGGGAAGCGGAAGTAGCGCGTCATGGTTTCGAGAATGCGGGCATTGCCGCCGGCATTGCGCTGGTGGTTTTCCATGACCGGCGAGGACGGATTTCGATCCTTCTCCTCGGCGAAGGTCTCAATGACGTTCATTGAGGTGAAGGACTGGAAGCCGAATTCGGAGGCGAAGCGCGGATTGACCGTGCGGTAGGCCTCGAAGGGCTTGGCCGAGTGCCAGACGTCCCAATAGTGGGTGTCGCCGCGGGTATCGGCATGCCAGCCGTCGGAGAAGTCGAGATAGCCCATGGATGGCGAGGACGGCCAGAAGCGACGGGCGGGATCCTCGTCCTCGACGATATTGCCGAGCATGGAGTTGAGGCGGTCGTAGTTGGCGACGTAGCGCTCGGGCGAGGCCTTGGTCTCGGGATACCAGTGCAGCGAGCCGATGACTTCGTTGTCGCCGCACCAGAGGGCGATCGAGGCATGATGGCTGAGACGGCGCACCTGCTGGGTGATCTCGGTGCGGACATTGTCGAGGAACGGCCGGTCGGACGGATAGCTCATGCAGGCGAACATGAAATCGTGCCAGATGAGGATGCCGAGTTCGTCGCACAGTTCGTAGAAGTAGTCGGGCTCATACTGCCCGCCGCCCCAGATGCGGAGCATGTTCATGTTGGCGGCCTTGGCGCTTTCGAGCAGGTCGCGGATGACTGCGGGCGTGATGCGCGAGGGAATGGCATCAGCCGGGATCCAGTTGGCGCCCAGCATGGTGATGTCGCGGCCGTTGATGCGGCACTTGAAGCTGTGGTCGATGTCGTCCGGTTCGACAATCCATTCCAGCTTGCGCAGGCCGATCTGGCGCGTGGTCTTCTCGCCTTCGAGATTGGTGGTGAGTTCATAGAGCGGCTGCTCGCCCTGCCCGGCCGGCCACCACAATTTTGGATTGTGGATGGTGACGTTGTGGGTGAAGACATTCTCGCCCTTCTGCACCACGACCTTGTCCTTGATCACCTGGCCGTCGATGCTGTGCTCGAGCTCCACCTCGCCGTGCGCAAAGGCGAAAAGGCGGGTCTTTATCGAGAGTTCCACCGAGTTCTGACCATGGGCCTGGTCGACCTGGACGCTTTCCTGGCGGGCGAGGCGCGACTTGCGCAGGCGCATGGTGCCATAGACGCCGATGGGCATGATGCAGATGCCCCAGTCCCAACCCGCATGGCATGCCGCCTTGCGGATGAAGTTCATATGAATGCCCTTCAGCCCGTTGGTCTGGTAGTTCTTGGTGAAGGGGATCGGGAACGGGTGGGCGTCAGAGCGCGCCTTGGCAACATCGGGCGCGATGGCGAATTCGATGCGCAGCGTGTTGTCGCCCGCGCGGACCTTGCCAGTTACATCAATGTCGTTGCGGATGAAGCTGTTCTGCGTTTTGGCCACGACCTCGCCATTGAGCAGGATGGTGGCGATGCAGTCCACCTCGGCCAGGGTGAGGGTCAGGTAGCCGTCGATATCGGCCGCGCTGGCGGTGAAGCTGCGCTCGACCGACCAGGCGGTCTCGTTGACCCACATCACGGTCTTTTCGTTTTCCCCGAAATAGGGATCGGGAATGCGATCGGCAGCGAGCAGCGCGGTATGGACATCGCCCGGCAGGGTGATTGGCGCCTTGATGTCCGAGGTCGGCGAGGACAGGGCGAAGGTGCCGTTGAGATCAAGGGCGGAATAGGTGGCTGGCATGGCCATTGCAGTCTCCTCGCGACCGCCTTGCGGACGGTACCGGTCTAAGCTGGACGACAACCCGGAATCCGGGTGCAATCGATTTCGACAGGGTTCTAGCCGGTCTTATGCCGCCTTCCAATGGGGCTGGAAACGGAATATGAGAGGAATTGCATCGTTGCTACTGTCAAATCCGTGCGAATAGCCGATTCGAACCGACCGGTTTACGGTTGTATTAGGGTTTGCTCGCATAACCTTTGACGGTGAGCTGGAGGGCTCTTCCGCCATGTCGGCAGTAAAGCGGTTGGTGCAGTTCTTTGCCGTTCCGGACAATCCGGACCTGGTACAGGCCCAAGCGCGCGCCTTCAGCCGCCAGGTTCCGCTCATGTACGGAATGCTGCTGGTCAATTCGCTGGTTCTGGCGGTTACCCATCCGACGGCGCCGGACCTGCTCCGTCTCTACATACCCGGCCTGTTGTCGGCGATCTGCATCGCACGCCTTTTGATGTGGTGGCGCTCGCGCCACGGCGGCATCACCTACGCAAAGGCAAAGCGTCTGCTGGGCAGCACGGTCTGGGCCGCGGCGATCCTTGGCGTCGGGTTTTCGAGCTGGGCGCTGAGCCTTTACCCCTATGGCAGCGCCTATGCGCAATCACACATCGCCTTTTACATGGGCATTACCAGCATTGGCTGCGTGTTCTGCCTGATGCATCTGCGTGGCGCGGCCGCCATGATTGCGCTCAGCGTGCTCATCCCATTCACCGGCTTCTTCGCCATGAGCGGCAACCCGATTTTCGGCGCCCTGGCCTTCAATCTCGTGCTTGTGGTCGGCGCGCTGATGACCATCCTGTTCAACAACTATCGCGATTTCAGCGATCTGGTGGCGTCACGGGCCGAGATGACCCGCAAGCAGGCAGAGACGCAGCGCCTGTCGGACGAGAACTATCGTCTGGCCAATGTCGACACCCTGACCGGCTTGCCGAACAGGCGGTCGTTTGACCGGCAGTTGCAGGCCGCGCTGGACAAGGCCGAGGCCGACCGCAGCCAGATCGCAGTGGTGCGGCTCGATCTGGACAGCTTCAAATCCGTCAACGAGATATTCGGCCAGATTACCGGTGACCGCGTGATCGAGGAGGTCGCCCGCCGCATCAACCTGCTGCGCCGGCCCTCGACCTTCGTCGCCCGTCTGGGGGGTGACAACTTTGCGCTGATCCTTACGGGCGACACCAGCCAAGATACATTGCAGGCCTGTGGCGACGTGCTGACAGCGGCCATGCGCCCCTCGTTTGAAATGCATCTGGGCACCGTTCATCTGACCGCATCGGCAGGCCTGGCCTCGTCGCGCCCCGGCGACACGGCGGACAGCCTGTTCGACCGGGCCGACTATGTGACCTGGGTGGCCAAGCGCGAGGCGCGCGGGCACGCCCTGGTCTTTACCGCGCGGCATGCCGAGGACCTGAACCGTGTGCGCCGCATGGAGCATGCGCTGCACACGGCCGACCTCGACAAGGAAATCCACATCCTGCTGCAGCCGCAGTTCGATATCGCGCTCAATCGGACCACAGGCTACGAAGTGCTGGCCCGTTGGCGCAGCCCCGTGCTGGGCGACGTCTCGCCCGTCGAGTTCATCCCCCTGGCCGAGCGGATGGGCATCATCTCCAAGATTACCCAGGCGGTGCTGCGCAAGGCCTTGGTCGTATCCGCCAAGCTGCCCAACACCGTGCGGATATCGGTGAACCTGTCTGCTCACGACCTGGGCTCGACCACGGCCATGGAGGCGATCGCCATGCTGGTCGAACAGGCCGGCACACCTTGTCGCGTGGACTTCGAGATCACCGAAACTGCCGTCATGGGCGATATCGCCCGCGCCCATGCCGGGCTGCTGACGCTGCTGGCGCTGGGGTCGCGCATCGCCCTGGATGACTTCGGCACGGGCCATTCCAGCCTCACCCACGTCCAGAAGCTGCCGCTCGACCGTATCAAGGTGGATCGCAGCTTCGTCAATGAAGTGACCAGCGACCCGACCAGCCGGGCGATCATCAAGACCACCGTCGACCTGTGCCGCAACCTGGGGATTTCCTGCGTGTTCGAAGGCATCGAGACCGAGCAGCAGCTGGACGCCCTGATCGGGCTCGGCGGCACGATCATGCAGGGCTATCTGTTCGGCCGGCCGATGAGCGAGGACAAGGCCCTCGAGCATATCACGGGCGAGAGCAAGGGCTGGCAACAGCGCCGCAGCCAGCTGTTCGGGGCCGCAAGCTAGTCCAAACGGATCGATCTCCGCTTCGCGCAGGTCCTGCACGCTCCCTTCCCCGACGATTACATCATCACCGGCCCCGCGCGCTTGTCTGTCACCGCTTGACATGTGACAAAATGGTCACCTATTGTCTGGATGTGGACACGATCTTCAAGGCCCTCGGCGACCCGACCCGGCGCGCATTGCTCGATGCGCTGCGGGAGCGGGACGGACAGACACTGACAGAGCTTGAGTCCGGTTTGGGCATGACGCGCTTCGGGGTAATGAAACACCTCGGCGTGCTGGAGAATGCGAACCTCGTGGTGACCCGGAAAGCCGGGCGCTTCAAGTATCACTACATCAACGCCGCCCCGATCCAGGAGGTGGCGGACCGCTGGATCGCGCCTTACGCCAAGCCGCTGGCACGGTTCGCGCTCGACCTAAAACGCCAACTGGAGACACCGATGGCCGACAGACCTGCCTTCGTTCTCGTGACCTATATCCGCACCACGCCCGACGCCCTGTGGGACGCGATCGTCAACCCGGAGATGACGCGCCAGTATTATTACGGCTCGCGGGTGCAGCCCGAACTGTCGGTAGGCGGGCGGTTTGCCTATTTCGCGCCGGACGGCAATCTCAACCTCGACGGCGAAGTCATCGAGATCGAGCCGCCGCGGAAGCTGGTCACCACCTTCAAGGCGATGTGGGCGCCCGACGGCGAGCCGACGCGCGTGATGTACGAGATCGAATCCATGGGGGAGACCTGCAAGCTCACCCTCACCCACTTCGACGCGGCCAAATCCAGGGCCGGTGTCGAGGAAGGCTGGCCGATTGTCCTCGCCGGCCTCAAGACCTTGCTGGAAACCGGCAAGCCACTGGCCGTACCGAGCCAGATGTAGCAACCACGAACAGGGAGACTGAAGAATGGCCAAATACATTCTCGCCTATCACGGCGGCGGCATGCCTGATGGCCCAGAAGAGGGCGCCAAGGTCATGGCGGCGTGGAACGACTGGTATGCCAGGATCGGCGACAAGCTCGCCGATAGCGGCGCCGCTCTGGGCAAGTCGATGACGGTCAACAGCAATGGCAGCGTCAGTGCTGGCGGCGGTGCCAATCCGCTCAGCGGCTATACGGTGGTCAATGCCGACAGCCACGATGCGGCCAATGCCATTGCCAAGGGCAGCCCGATCCTGGCCGCCGGCGGCAGCGTCGAAGTCTGCGAATTGCTCGACATGTAGACTGCAGCGCCCGGCACTAGGCCGGGCGCCGTCTTGTCACTCGGCCGCGGCCGCGTCCAGATCGAGGAAGCCGCCGGACTGGCGTTCCCACAGATGGGCGTAGTGGCCGCCGGAGGCGAGTAGCTGGGCATGAGTGCCCTCTTCCACGATCTTGCCCTGCTCCAGCACCACCAGCCGATCCATGGCGGCGATGGTGGAGAGACGATGGGCGATGGCGATCACGGTCTTGCCCTGCATGAGCGTGGTCAATTGCTCCTGGATAGCCGCTTCCACCTCTGAATCGAGGGCCGAGGTGGCCTCGTCCAGCACCAGCAGCGGGGCGTTCTTGAGCAACACGCGGGCAATGGCGACGCGCTGGCGCTGACCGCCCGAGAGCTTGACGCCACGTTCGCCGACATGGGCGTCGTAGCCCCTGTTGCCCTTGGGATCGACCAGGCCCATGATCACGTCATGCACCTTGGCCTGCTCGGCGGCCCGCATCATCTCCTCGTCGGTCGCCGATTGGCGGCCGTATTTGAGGTTTTCCCGAACCGACCGATGCAGCAGCGAGGTGTCCTGGCTGACGAGGCCAATGGCGGCACGGACGCTTTCCTGCGTAACGTCGCGAACATCCTGCCCATCGATGCGGATCGAGCCGTCCTGCACGTCAAACATGCGCAGGGCCAGATTGACCAGCGTCGACTTGCCTGAGCCTGACCGTCCGACCAGACCAATCTTCTCGCCCGGAGCCACCTTGAGGTTGAAGGCGTCGATGACGCTTCCTTCCTTGCCGCGCCAATAGTTGAAGCTGACATTGTCGTAGGTCAGCTCACCCTTGGTGACGTCGAGGTGCCTGGCTTCCGGCTTGTCGAGCATGGTCAGCGGCTGGGCGATGGTATCCATCGAGTCCCTGACATTGCCGACCTGGCGGAAAATGTTGGAGCCGATCTCAAGGATCCAACCGCTCATGTTCATGATCTGGAGCGCGAAGGGAATGGCCGTCGCCACTGCGGCAGCGGTAAGGTTGCCATTGTTCCAGCCTGCCAGCGCCAGCCAGGTCACCGAGACCACGAGGCCCGCATTGAGCAGGAACAGGGTCGACCACATATAGGTGAACACCCGCATCAGCTTGCGGAAGCTGATGGCGTGATCCTCGATGGAGTCGGCCACGTAGCGGTCTTCGTGATCGCCGGTGGAGAAGGTCTTGAGCGTCTGGATGTTGGTATAGCTGTCGACAATCCGCCCCGTCATGACCGACTTGGATTCCGAGAGCTCCTCGGAATAGCGGGCAATCAGCGGCATGGTGATGGTGAAGAGGATGGCATAGAGCAGCAGCCATACCCCGATCGGCACCAGCAATACCGGATCGAGCTGGGCCAGCACGACGATGGCCACCACCACGAAGACCAGCGCATACCAGGCGGCGTCGATGGTGAGGTTCACCCCGATTTCGATGGCTTCACCAGCCTGGATGATCTTGTTGGCGACACGGCCGGCAAAGTCGTTCTGGAAGAAGGTCCAGCTTTGCCGGATGACGTGCCAATGGCTCTGCCAGCGCACGAGATCGACCAGGTTGGGGACTATGCCGTGATTGCGGATCAGCGTGTCGAGCAGGAAGGTCAGCGGACGAACCAGCACGACGACCGCGATCATCCAGAGGAAAGTCTGGGTGTGCTCGGTGAACATGTCGCCTGGATTGGTGGTTGCCAGCATGCCGACCACGAGGCCGACGAAGACCGGCATCAGCGCATCGGCGATGGAGCCGATCGATACCAGCACGATGCGGATGATGAAGGCCGCCCGGAACTGACCGATGAAATAGCTGACAAAGGGACGGAGGCCCATGGGCGGCTGCCTGTTTTCGGCAAGCGCGGTGGGCGAATAGAGATGATCGAAATAGTCGATGACGCGGTTGAACATTTTGAGCTCATTATCTTGAGCCGCGCCTGACGGAGGGACGTTTCAGACGCATCGCCTATTCCGGGCGATGCTTGCGTCTCAGGTCAGGTTCGGAATCGGTCCATGGGTTGCCGTTTGGCGCTTCGAAGCCCGGGCTTTGCGGGATGCGCGGTCGCGGGAATGGCCGTTTCGGTATTGTCACCCATCTGGGTACTCCTTGGTTGGTTGTCGCTAAAGTTCTCAGTCGACACCCTCCCCCTTGAGGGGAGGGATCAAGGGTGGGGGTCGTTCGGTGGTCCACCGAGTTACCCCCTCCCCAGCTTCGCTACGGCCTTGCGGCCTAGCTGCGCTACCCTCCCCTCAAGGGGGAGGGTGGGCAGACTACTGTCACTGTGCCGCCTCTTCCGGCTGGTCCATCTCGAGGAAGCCGCCGGACTGGCGGTGCCAGAGCTGGCTGTAGATGCCGCCGGTATCGACGAGCTGGGCATGGGTGCCCGTTTCGACGACGCGGCCCTGATCGAGCACCACCAGCCTGTCCATCATGGCGATGGTGGAAAGGCGATGGGCGATGGCGATCACCGTCTTGCCCTGCATCAGCAGCTGCAACTGGCTCTGGATGGCGGCCTCGACCTCGGAATCGAGAGCCGATGTCGCCTCGTCCAGCACCAGGATCGGCGCATTCTTGAGCAGCACCCGCGCGATGGCGATGCGCTGGCGCTGTCCGCCGGACAGCTTGACGCCCCGCTCGCCCACATGGGCATCGAAGCCCTTGCGCCCGGTTGGGTCGGCCAATCCGCCGATGAAGGCGGTGGCTTCAGCGAGCTCAGCCGCTTCGAGCATCATTTCCTCGGTCGCATCGGGACGGCCATAGAGGATGTTCTCGCGCACCGAGCGATGCAGCAGGGACGTGTCCTGCGTCACCACGCCGATATTGGCGCGCAAGCTGTCCTGCGTGACCCTGGCGATATCGTGCCCGTCGATGAGAATGCGGCCATCGGCTCGGTCATAGAAGCGCAGCAGCAGGTTGACGATGGTCGACTTGCCGGCGCCGGAGCGACCCACGAGGCCGATCTTCTCGCCCGGACGGATATGCAGGTTGAGGTTGTCGATCACCCCTTCCTTCTTGCCGTAGTGGAACGAGACATTCTCGAACTTGATATCGCCGCTGACCTTGCCGATGGGCTCGGCGCCCTTGGTGTCGGAGACGACGCGGGGCAACGAAATGGACGAGATACCGTCGCGCACCGTGCCGATATTCTCGAACAGTGACGACATTTCCCACATGACCCACTGGCTCATGCCCTGGAAGCGCATAACCAGCCCCAGCGACACGGCCAGCGCACCGGGGCTCATGGCTCCCTGCAGCCACAGCCAGATGCCGGTGGCGCCCACTGCAAACAGCAGGAAGGCGTTGGACCAGTTGACCAGCACGTTGAGCACCGAGAACAGCCGCATCTGCCGGTAGGCGGTATCGAGAAACTGCTCCATTGCCTCCTTGGCGTAGCTCTCTTCGCGATTGGAGTGGCTGAAGAGCTTGACCGTGGCGATGTTGGTGTAGCTGTCGACAATTCGGCCGGTCATCAGCGAGCGCGCATCGGCCTGGGCCTGGGAAATCTTGCCCAGGCGCGGAATGAAGTAGCGCATCATGGCGATGTAGGCGACGAGCCAGACGAGGAACGGAATGGCAAGACGCCAGTCGGACTGCGCAGCCAGGAACACGGCGCCGGTGAAATACACCACCACGTAGACCAGCATGTCGAGCAGCTTCATGACCACTTCGCGCACGGCGAGCGAGGTCTGCATCAGCTTGGCGCCGATGCGCCCGGCAA
This sequence comes from uncultured Devosia sp., assembly GCA_965650055.1. Lineage (GTDB taxonomy): Bacteria > Pseudomonadota > Alphaproteobacteria > Rhizobiales > Devosiaceae > Devosia. Next base: position 1,708 of record CBFGMY010000052.1, on the reverse strand, counting down.
ACTCGTCCTGGAAGTAGCTCATCGACTGGCGGATGAGGTAGCGATGGCTCATCCAGCGGATGCGCTGGGGGAAGTTGCTCAAGAGCGTCTGGTGCATGATCAGCGTCGAGAACAGCACCAGGACGGGCATGACGATCACGATGATCGCGCCCATGATCGCCAGCTTCCAGCCATCGGTCTGGATGAACGTGGCCGGATCGGCGGCGGCAAGCCAGTTGACGATGTCGCCGATGAACCCGAACAGCATGATTTCGCTGGCGGCGATGGCCGCTGCCAGGAACGCCATCATGGCCAGCCACTTCTTGGCGCCGTGGCTGTAATGCAGGCAGAAGGCGACCAGGCCCTTGGGTGGCTCGGTGGGCTCACCCAGCGGATAAGGATTGAGACGTCGTTCGAACCAACGCAGCATGAGCTTCACCACAAGTGAACTGGAGGGGCGTCAGTTTTGCCGGTCCACCAAAGACAGAAGCTGTCAGTAGCGCGTGGCTGTTTGATGCCGACCAGAAATTCAGGATACCGCGCTCGATACGCCCGCAATTGACGCAGAGGAGCAGCGTGCCGCGACCGGCAGGAGCCCCCTCCCCAATGCCGTCTCAATTGGCGTAGAAGAGTGAACCGAAGCGGTCGCTGGCCGAACAGGATACACGAACGCGCCGAATCTACTGTTGCGGCGCAGACACAGTTGATTTCAGACCGACGATTTTGACGGACCCGTAAATGCGCACTGAGACCGAGCATACCATCTATTTGAAGGATTACGCGCCGAGCCCGTACCGCATCATCGCGGTCGATCTGGATTTCAGGATCGGGGCAGAGACGACTCGGGTCACCGCCCAGCTGACGGTGGAACCGCGCGAGGGCACCGCGCCGGGAACGCCACTGGTGCTCGACGGGGACGAACTGACCCTGGGCTCCATCGCGATCGACGGGGCGCCGCTGGTGCTGTCGGCCTATGCCGCAGACGCCAACGGGCTGACCGTGTTCGAACCGCCACTGCGGCGCTTCGTGCTGGAGACCGAGGTAACGCTGCGGCCAGAGGGCAATACCAGGCTTATGGGCCTTTACCGCTCCGGTGGCACCTGGTGCACGCAGTGCGAGCCGGAAGGCTTCCGGCGCATCACCTATTATCTCGACCGGCCTGACAACCTGGCGGTGTTCAAGGTGCGGATGACCGCGCCGCTCGATCTGGCGCCGGTGCTGCTGGCCAATGGCAATCTGATCGACAAGGGCGATGCCGGCGATGGTCAGCACTATGCGGTGTGGGAAGACCCCTTCCCCAAGCCGGCCTATCTCTTTGCGCTGGTGGCGGGCGATCTCGGCTCAATCACCGACAGCTTCACCACCGCCTCGGGCCGCAAGGTCGATCTCGCCATCTATTGCAGCCACGGCAAGGAGAGCCAGTGCCTGTGGGCCATGGACAGCCTCAAGCGCTCGATGGCTTGGGACGAACGCCGCTTTGGGCGCGAGTATGATCTCGACGTGTTCAACATCGTCGCCGTCAGCGATTTCAACTTCGGCGCGATGGAGAACAAGGGCCTCAACATCTTCAACGACCGGCTGGTCTTTGCCGAGCCCGAGACGGCGACCGACTCCAATTACGACGGCATCGAGCGGGTGATTGCCCACGAGTATTTCCACAACTGGACGGGTAATCGCATCACCTGCCGCGACTGGTTCCAGCTCTGCCTCAAGGAAGGCCTGACGGTTT
>CBFGMY010000051.1:0-21175 GCA_965650055.1 uncultured Devosia sp. | reverse complement strand
GTCTGGCTGAGGGGCAGGTTGCGCTCGGCGGCGACGGCGATGAGGCGTTCGCGCTTGGTGTTCTTGTCGACGATGGGCTTGGTCACCGTGCCGGTCAGGCGGTCATCGTCGAATTCGAGCACATTGGCGATGGCCTCGTGGAAGCCGATGCGTTTGCCGAAATAGTCGGCAAAGAAGGTGAAGCCGCCCGAGACCAGCGAGGTATAGGCGCCATATTCCTTCATGGTGTGGATCAGGGCGCGGCCACCGGGCGCCAGGGTGATCTGCTCGCGCCGGATTTCCTCGATGACCTTGCGCTCCAGCCCCTTGAGCAGGGCAACGCGCGTATCGAGCGCCTGGCCGAAATCGAGTTCGCCGCGCATGGCGCGATCGGTGATCTCGGCCACCTGCGCCTTGATGCCGAGGGCGGCGGCGAGCTCGTCGATGCATTCCTCGTTGATCATGGTGGAATCCATGTCGGCGACGAGGATCTGCTTGCGGCGGTTTTCCGTCGGCACCAGGGCAGCGTCGACGCGGCGATGACCGATGATGGCGCGGGCTGCGGCGAGGGCGTCGGTTGACTTCGGCTCGATGATCTCGCAGGCAATGGCGTGATTGAGCCAGTTGAGTTCGCCACCGGTTTCGCGCACCACGGCGGCGGCCAAAGCCGGATTGAGTTCGGAATCGGCAGGATCGGCGATGAGGCAGAGAACCGGCATGGGGTCTACTTTTTGGAGGAACGCGTGACAGGCCGCAGGCGCGCCGTCCTGATAGCGGGTCCGACTGCCAGCGGCAAGTCGGCGCTGGCGCTCGCCATGGCGCGGGAGCAGGGCGGTGTCATCGTCAATGCCGACGCCATGCAGGTCTACGATACGCTGCAGGTGGTTACGGCCCGGCCCTCCGACGCAGAAATAGCGCTGGCCGAGCATCGGCTTTACGGCGTGGTGCCGGCGGCGACGCGGTTCTCGACTGGCCAGTGGCTGGCGGCGGTCGGCGCGGTGATGGATAGCGCCGACCCGGCTCGCCCGCTGATTTTCGTTGGCGGCACGGGGCTTTACTTCGATGCGCTGCTGAATGGATTCGCCGATATTCCCGAGGTCCCGGCCGAAACGGCGCTTCAAGTTCAACAAGAGATTCAAGCGCTCGACGCCGAGCAGCGGCTGGCTTTGCTGCAGCAGGAAGATCCCTTGACCGCCGAGCGGCTCAAGGTGGTGGACCCACAGCGGCTCACCCGCGCATTGGCGGTGAAGCGGGCAACCGGGCGGATGCTGTCCAGCTATCAGGACGCGCCGCAGGCCGTGCTGCTCGGCGGTTTCGACATCGACCGGATGGTGCTCGACCCGGATCGACAGGTGCTGCGGGACCGTATCGCCCTGCGCTTCGAGGCGATGTTTGCCGGCGGGGCGGTGGCCGAGGTCGAGGCGCTGCGGGCGCTCGATCTCGATCCTTCGCTGCCGGTGATGAAGGCGATCGGCGTGCGCGAAATCGGCGACTGGCTCGACGGGGCGATGGGTCGCGACGAGGCCATCGCCCTGGCGGTCATCGCGACGCACCAATATGCCAAGCGGCAGCGCACCTGGTTCCGTAACCGATTTGGCGACTGGCCGCGACGCGGGCTGAGCGGTTCCTAACGCGGGCGCAGCAGGCCCAGTCGCTGGCGCATGGCGAAGCGCGCCACCAGCACGACCGCGACAAAGGCGAGCCCGGCGGCAAGCCCCATCCAGATGCCGGTGCCGCGCCAGCCGAGCACGAAGCCCAGCAGGTAAGCGATGGGCAGGCCGACCATCCAGTAGCCCAGAATGGCAAGCAGCATGGGGATCTTCGTGTCGCTCAGTCCGCGCAGGGCGTGGGCCGCCACGACCTGGGCGCCATCGGCCAGCTGGAACACGCCCGCGACCATCAGGAAACTGGCAGCCAGGGCCAGGGCGTTGGCGTTTTCCGGTGCCCGCGGATCGAGGAACCACGAAACGATGACCGGGCCCATGGTGAGGAAGACCACGCAGGAGAGGGCCATGAAGCCGGTGCCGAGCGCGAAGGCGGTCCATCCCGCCTTGTGGATGCCCTCGGGGTCGCTGCGGCCATAGGCCCGGCCGACCCGGACGGTGGCCGCTATGCCGAGGCCAAGCGGCACCATGAAGGCCATGGAGGCGCTTTGCAGTGCAATGGCATGCGCCGCCACCTCGTCGGTGCCCAGCCGGCCCATGAGCAGTGCGGCGGCCGTGAAGAGCCCGACTTCGGCCAGCACGGTCAGCCCGATCGGGATACCGATGCGGAAGATTTCGCGGAAGCGCGGCCAATCCGGCTTCCAGAACCGCATCAGCACGTAGAAGCGCCTGAAGCGGCGGTGGCGCAGCACATAGGCCAGCATCAGGGCGAACATCAGCACGTTAGTCAGCACGGTGGCGATGGCCGAGCCGCGCAGTTCGAGGCGCGGGAAGCCGAAATGGCCGAAGATCAAAACGTAGTTGGCCGCGGCGTTGAAGAGAACGCCGCTGACGGTGATGACCAGGATGATGCGCGTCGCGTCGAAGGCCGACAGCAAAGAGCGCAGCGCGATGATGGATAGGGCCGGGAACAGCATCCAGACGCCGATCTGGATGAACTGCTCGGCCATGATGGTTGCAGGGGGGTCCTGACCCAGGAGGGCAAAGATCGGCCGGATCTGTAGCAGCAGCGGGATCATCAGCGCCGCCAGCAGGATCGCGGCCCAGAGGCCCTGGCGGACCACCCTGCGCACCGCCTTGATATCGCGTGCGCCGCGGGCCTGCGCCACCAGCGGGGCCACCGCACCGACAATGCCGACGCCGAGCAGGAAGAATGGCATCAGGAAGGTGGTCGCGAGGGTGCCTGCGGCCAGGTAGGTGGGGCCCAGCCAGCCGAGCATGATGACGTCGGTGGTGGTGAGGGCGTTCTGCGCCAACTGGGCGATGACCAGCGGCCATGCCAGGGCGAAGGTAGCGCGCAATTCGGCGCCCCAGCCGTTATCGACTGAGATAGTGTCGGCGGCGCCAGGCGCAACCGTTACGGGCTCGTCCATTTGAATTTCCTACTCGCGGGGCAATGGTTTAGAGGAAACCGTTATCCAGCGAAAGAGGCGGAGGTATTGGGTATGGGCGGCAGTGGGTTGGCGTGGCGGCGGGTGGTGCTGGCGATGGCCGGCATGCTGGGCGCGATCGGGGTGATGGCCGCCGCAGGCGCCTCACATGGTGGGGAGCAGCGGAACCTTTCGGCCATTGCGGCCATCGGGCTGGCCCATGGGCCGGCGCTGCTTGCCCTGGCGCTGGCGGGGCGCGGCAGGGCGCTCGGGATCGCCGCGGCGCTGCTTGCCATCGGCACCGCGATTTTCGTTGGCGACCTGGCTGTGCGCGAATGGGTCGGCAGGGGTCTCTTCCCGGGCGCGGCCCCATTGGGCGGCGTCGGGATGATCGGCGGGTGGCTGGCCGTGGTGGTCGCTGCTCTGGTCTGGCGACCCGATCTATCGGATTCTAAGAATTAGTTAAAATGCCCGCGGAACCAAATGTGGAGGTGCCGCATTCTTGCCCTCGATAGTTCCTTGGAGGGTATCTCATGCACAAAATCCTGATCATTGCCGCAACGATGCTGTCGCTCGCTGCCTGTACCACAACCCAGCAGGGTGCTGCTGTCGGCGCAATCGGCGGCGGCGTAATCGGTGCCGCGGCAGGCGGTACGGTGCTGAGCACGGCGGTTGGTGCCGGTGTCGGTGCTGTGGTTGGTGCGGCGGCAGGTAATGTGCTTGGCCGGGTATCTGGCACCGACGACATCTGCATCTACCAGCGCGCCGACGGCAGCCGCTATCGCGACACCTGCCCGCGCGGGTAAACAGTTGCAGCATTGCCCCATGCTGCTTGCGCCCACCTGGGCGCCTCAGCCCTCGATCCGGAGTCCCTCCTGGATCGGGGGCTTCTCATTGACCAGCGAAATCGCCTTGAATTTCAGACAGACAGCCGACATATTTTTCAGTGACGACACTGACTTGCGCTATCTGATCGACCGGCAGAAAGCCGGGAACTTGGCTACGTCCTGATCTGTGAATCGTTTAGGCCGGGCTGGCCACAGCCCGTTTTCAACCCTTAGCCGCTGCTGCGGCGACCACGAAGAGGACTGACTGACATGGCTGTCATTACTGGCACCGTAAAATTCTTCAACACGACCAAGGGCTTTGGTTTCATCTCGCCCGAAGGTGGCGGCAAGGATGCGTTCGTTCACATTTCTGCCGTTCAGCGCTCGGGCCTGCAGGGCCTGTATGAGAACGACAAGGTGACCTACGAGCTCGAGACCGGCCGCGACGGCAAGGAATCGGCTGTCAACCTGACCCTGCTGAGCTAAGCAGGACCGAAGGCGTTTGAAGGGCCCCATGGGGCCCTTTTTTGTTTGTGCCGGTGGTGGAAAGGCGGCGTGCCATGCATCGACTCCAGCCGAGTCGGCGTGCCAGTGTCGCCGCCGCGAGAACCGACGGAGGGCGCCCATGCTGCGCGAATTCCTGCGCCACTGGAGCCCCCTGGTCGAGGCTGTTCCCGGCCCACGCCAATCGGGCGCCTTGCCCTATACCGTGATCGATGGACGCGTTGTCTTCCTCCTCGTGACGTCGCGTCGCACCGGCCGCTGGATATTTCCCAAGGGCTCGATCAGCGCCGGCATGACGGCCTGGGACAGCGCGGCCAAGGAAGCGCTCGAAGAGGCCGGGGTGATCGGCGAGATCGGCACCGAGCCCGTCGGAACCTACCAGAACACCGACAAGGGCCTGTTGGTGGATATCGACCTCTATCCGCTCAAGGTCGGCGAGCAGTTCGACAGCTGGGACGAGATGGATCAGCGGCTGCGCCACTGGGTATTGCTGGCCGAGGCCAGGCGCCTGTTGGCCGACCGGTCGCTGGTGCGCATTGTCGAGAGCCTGCACCGGCAATTGGCAAGCCGGCGTGTCACCCAGTAAAGGCCAATAGTACGCGATAGAGCAGCGCGGCCAGCAGGGCTGAGGCCGGCAGTGTGACCAACCAGGCGGCACCAATCTGGGCGAGCTTGAGCCGGCGCACCAGGTAGCGCCGTTCGTTGCGGCGTTCGCGGGCCAAGGCGTCCTCGGGCCGGTCATTGAGCGTTGCCGCATCGACCAGGCTGGCCCGCATGGGCACGGCAGCGCCGGTCATGTTCCTGATAGCGAGGAATTCGCGCACGAAGCCGACGCCAAACACGGCGCCGACCGCGATATGGGTCGACGATACCGGCAGGCCGAAGGCGGAGGCGACCAGGACCGTCAGCGCCGCCGACGAAGCGACGCAGAAGGCGCGGATTTCATTGAGCTTGGTGATCTGCTCGCCGACCGTATGAATGACGCGCGGGCCGAAGAGGGCGATGCCCAGGGCAATGCCCGCCGCGCCCAGCACCAGCGACCACGCCGGAACGGGCAGGCCTGCAACCGCAAGCTGTTGCGTTTCGCGGATGATGACCACCAAGGGCCCCAGCGCATTGGCGACGTCGTTGGCGCCATGCGCGAAGGACAGCAGGGCAGCAGCGACGATGAGCGGCGGTCGAAACAGGGTAGCGACCTGCTTCTTGCGGTTACTCATGCCCAGCGACTGCATGCGGACCCAGGGCATGGCGACGAACCAGCCGGTGGCGGCCGCGAGTAGCGCCACCGCGAGTGCGCCACCCAGGCCAGGCTGCCACCACTGAGACAGCGCGTTGGTGGCGAGGTACGCGGCGAAGACGCCTGACATGATGGCGACCAGGATGGGCACCCAGATGCGTGCCGCGGCCACCTTGTCTTCCCGGCGGGTAATCGCGCGGCGGATCACCGCATGGAGGCCAGCGGCAAACAGGGCGCCGAGCACGGGCGACACGGTCCAGCTCACGGCAATGGTGCCGATGACCGGCCAGGCCACGGCACCCATGCCGGTGGCGGCAACCGCGGCGCCGACGATGCCGCCGATAATGGCGTGGGTGGTCGAGACCGGGGCGCCGACGAATGTCGAGGCATTGATCCACAGTGCCGCCGCGAACAGCGCCGCGATCATCACCAGCACTAGCCCCGTGGAAGCGAGGTCCGTGCCGGGCAACAGGAGCTCGTTTGCAACAGTGTGGACGACGTTGCCGCCGGCGAGAATGGCGCCGGCGGCGTCGAAGATCGCAGCAATAGCCAGCGCTGCGGCCATGGTCAGCGCCTTGGCGCCGACGGCCGGACCCACATTGTTGGCCACGTCATTGGCGCCAATGTTGAGCGCCATATAGGCGGCGGCAACACAGCCCAGGATGAACAGGAAGGGCAGGGGACCCGATGGCACTGCCAGGCCCGCAAAGAATGCGGTGCCCAGCATGAAGATCAACGCAATGCCCAGAGGCAGAATGGTCCGTGGCATTGGTCGCGCGGTGGTCCTCAACGGTGTCCGGCGATTATGGACTATGGTTCGCCGGCTTTGTCGACACAAATACCGCCCGGTCCTCCGCTAGTTGGCAGTCTGCAGGGCCAGCTCGTCGCCCAGGGCCCCCAGCAACTGCTCCGTGCCGCGCCGACGCTGTTCCATATTGTCGAGGCCGTCGAGGAAGCAACCATGCTCGGTGACGGTCATGCGCGTGCCGTCGCCTGCGGCAAACAGCTCGATCGCGGCCACCGAGACCGAGATTCGCTTGCCGCCCATGGTCATGTAGTAGGTGTAGATGATGCGGTTGTCTTCGACGATGTCCTCGTAGCGCACGTCGAAGCCGAACTGGAACTCGCCTTCGCCACTTTCCACCAGCTCGCGACCGCCCTCGCGGAATTCGAAGATCTTGGGTTCGGCGCCGCCGCCGAACCAGCGCTTCTTGATCGCCGGATCGGACCAGGCCCGAAAGACGCGGGTCGGGCTCACGGGATAGGTGCGCTCCAGGACAAAGGTGCCGTGGGCGATGGAACGTTCCGTCATTGATGTTCTCCTGCTTATTGTTAAGCAGGACATTAAGTGACTGGCAGCATCGGGTCAATGCTTAAGAGGAAAGTTCAGTGATGTTCGGCGCACTTGACACTCCTGATGCAATGCACCTATCACTACGCCCGTAATTTATGGAGAGGTCCCGTGCGGGCACTCATTCTCGTAGTAGGCAGGCGCATCGGCAACGTGGGATAGGTATCCCGCGCGATAGCTGGTGCGCCGAAAACAGGTCCCGAACGGGGCCTTTTTTATTGCCCGGTTTTCGCCGCTACGAGACTGGGTTTCCAAAGTGACTTCAGGAAGGACTATGGCGATGGCCGAAAGAATGACCGGCGCGGAAATGGTGATCCAGGCGCTGACCGACCAGGGGGTCGAGCACATCTTCGGCTATCCGGGCGGCGCTGCCCTGCCAATCTACGATGCGATGTTCCAGCAGGATGCGGTCCAGCACATTCTGGTGCGGCACGAGCAGGGCGCCACCCACATGGCCGAAGGCTATGCGCGCTCCACCGGCAAGCCGGGCGTGGTTCTCGTCACCTCGGGTCCGGGTGCCACCAATGCGGTCACCGGCCTTACCGATGCGCTGATGGATTCGATCCCGATGATCTGCATCACCGCGCAGGTGCCGACGACGCTGATCGGTTCGGACGCGTTCCAGGAATGCGACACGGTCGGCATCACCCGCAGCTGCACCAAGTACAATTACCTGGTCAAGCGCGTGGAAGACCTGCCGCGCATCATGCACGAGGCGTTCCTGATCGCCACCACGGGCCGCCCCGGTCCTGTGGTCGTCGACATTCCCAAGGATGTGCAGTTCGCGCTGGGCGAGTATTACAAGCCCGATCTCGAGACGCTGCGCCACCAGAGCTATCGCCCGCAGATGGATGGCGATGCCGCTGCCATCGAAGCGGCGGTGGACCTGATGCTCAAGGCCGAGCGGCCGATCTTCTATACCGGCGGCGGCGTGATCAATGCCGGGCCCGAGGCATCCGAACACCTGCGCGAGCTGGCTGAACTGACCGGTTTTCCGGTGACCTCGACCCTGATGGGTCTGGGCGCGTTCCCGGCATCGAACCCGCAGTGGATGGGCATGCTGGGCATGCACGGCACCTACGAAGCCAACCTCGCCATGCATGACTGCGACGTCATGATCAATATCGGCGCCCGTTTCGACGACCGCATTACCGGTCGCATCGACGCCTTCTCGCCCAACAGCCGCAAGATCCATGTCGATATCGATCCGAGCTCGATCAACAAGGTGGTGCGCGTCGACGTGCCGATCATTGGCGATTGCGAGCGGGTGCTGTCGGAGATGGTGCGCGTCTGGCGCAGCAAGACCAACCAGCCGCGCACCGAGGCCATCGCGCCATGGTGGAAGCAGATCGACAAGTGGCGGGCGGTCAATTCGCTCGGCTACAAGAACTCGGACACGGTGATCAAGCCGCAATATGCCATCGAGCGGCTGTATGAAGCGACCAAGAAGCAGGGCAAGGAAGTCTACATCACCACTGAGGTTGGCCAGCACCAGATGTGGGCCGCCCAGCATTTCCACTTCGACAAGCCCAACCACTGGATGACCTCGGGTGGCCTGGGCACGATGGGCTATGGCCTGCCGGCCGCGGTCGGCGTGCAGGTGGCGCATCCCGATGCGCTGGTGATCGATATCGCCGGCGAAGCCTCGGTGCAGATGACGATGCAGGAAATGTCGACGGCGGTGCAGTACCGCTTGCCGATCAAGATTTTCATCCTCAACAACGAGCGCATGGGCATGGTCCGCCAGTGGCAGGACCTGCTGCATGGTTCGCGCTATGCCCATTCCTATTCGGAATCGCTGCCCGATTTCGTCAAGCTGGCAGAGGCTTACGGCGGAAAGGGGATTCGTTGCGAGAACCCGGCCGAGCTCGACGCCGCGATTGCCGAGATGCTCGATTATGACGGCCCGGTGCTGTTCGACGTCATCGTCGAGAAGGACGAGAACTGCCTGCCGATGATCCCGTCGGGCAAGCCGCATAACGAAATCATCCTGCCCGATACGGCCAATATCGGCGACATCATCGACGAGAAGGGACGGCAGCTCGTCTAGGGCGCTGCAGAGGACAAGACCATGAACGCACATCTGCAGCCCACGGGCTCGGCCTATTTCCTGACCCAGGAAACCCAGCAAATCGAGCGCCACACTCTGTCCGTGCTGGTCGACAACGAGCCGGGCATTCTCGCCCGCGTCGTCGGCCTGTTCTCGGCGCGCGGCTACAATATCGAAAGCCTGACCGTCAGCGAGACGGAACACGGGCGCCGACTTAGTCGCATCACGGTGGTGGTGACGGCGACGCCCAAGACGCTGACGCAGATCAAGCTGCAGCTCGAACGGCTGGTGCCGGTGCACAAGGTGCACGACCTGACGGCCGAGGGTGCGTCGCTGGAGCGCGAACTGGCGCTGATCAAGGTGGCCGGTTCGGGCGATCATCGCGGCGAGACGCTGCGGCTGGCCGACGCCTTCCGGGCCCAGATCGTCGATGCTTCGGTCGAGAGCTTCGTGTTCGAGGTGACCGGCAAGCCGGCCAAGATCGACAGCTTCATCGCGCTGATGCAGCCGCTCGGGCTGGTCGAGGTGGTGCGCACCGGTCTTGCCGCGATTTCGCGCGGTCCGCAGAGCCTGTAGCCACGGCAAGGCGCCCCTTGCTGGCCCTGCCGGGCCAGCGCTACACCTAGCGTGAGGCAGGGGGGCGCCGATGCTGCTGTGGAGTGCAATTGCGGTTCTCGGGCTCGCCCTGGCGGGCCTCACCATCGTCATCCTGCTCGATGTGCGTGACAAGGGCTGGCCGAACTGGGTCGCTACGCTGCGGGACTGGCAGAACACGTTGGGCACCGTGGCAGGCTTTCTCAGCGCGGCCGGTGCGCTGATGCTGAGCACCGCCATCCAGAGCAATACCGAGCAGGCGCGCACCGAGCGGGCGTCCGCGGCGATCGGACAGGCGCTGGCCTATGAGGTGGAGCGGATGGTCGGGCCGCTGCAGCGGGCCTATGGCATTGCCCAGACCATCAGCCCTGCCGATGCCGCACTCCCGGACGTCTGCAGCAGCCTGATGCATGACATGTTGCGGACCCTGGTGGATGAAACCCCGGTCTATAGCGGTGTCCTGGACCAGACCCTCGACTTCGGCGACTACAACCTTGCCCTCTTCACCCGCATCTATGCCTATTTCCACGATTTCCGCCGGGAGATCGCCACCGATACCGAGGCGCGCTGCGCCAGCAATTCGGCCGGCGAGATCGACTATGTGATGCGGATCATGCGGAGCGGTTTCGCCTATTATCAGCTTGTGGCTGAGGCCTATCCCAATGTAACGCCATTGCAGGACGGCATCCTGCCCGACCTCAATCAACCAGCCGCGGCCCCATGACCCTGCTATCCGTCAATCTCAATGCCGTCGCCCAGCTTCGCAACCGGCGCAACCTGCCTTGGCCCAGCGTGGTCGGCCTGGCGCGCGTGGTGCTCGATGCCGGTGCCAGCGGCGTCACCGTGCATCCGCGGCCCGATGAGCGGCATATCAGGCGGACGGACGTGTTCGAGCTGGCCGAACTGCTGGCGGCGGACTACCCGACGGCCGAGTTCAATATCGAGGGCTATCCCAGCGAGGACTTCTTCGCGCTCATCGACGCGGTCAATCCGCAGCAGGTGACCCTGGTGCCCGACGATCCGGCCCAGGCGACGTCCGACCATGGCTGGGACTTCCGCGGCAAGGGCAATTTCCTCACCTCGGTGGTGCAGCGCCTACGGGCGCCCAACCGGCGCATCTCGCTGTTCTGCGACCCCGATGCGGGCGTCGAGGGTGTTGCCGCCGCCAAGGCAACGGGCGCCGATCGCATCGAGCTTTATACCGGCCCCTATGGCGGGTGCTACGCTGACCCCGACCGCGCGGTGCGCGAACTGGCGGCGCTGGCGCACACGGCGCAAGCCGCCCATGCCGCCGGCATGGGGGTCAATGCCGGGCATGACCTGACGCTGGCCAACCTTGTGGCCTTCCAGTCGGCCGTGCCTGGTGTCGACGAGGCGTCGATCGGACACGGCATCACCGCCGACGCGCTGCTGATGGGCTTTGCCGAAGCTGTGCGGCAATATCGGGCGGTGTTGGGCGGCTAGGTCTGCCGCGCGCCGAAAGCGCGAAGGAAGGTCGTGACTCCCGTGGTAGCCGCCCGACGCAGGACGTCGTCGGATGGCCGGCCGCACGTGCTGTCATTGGGCAGGTCGGAATTGATCAGCGCAAAGAAATGGCGCGCCGCAATGCTGGCATCGGGCAGGTCAAGATAGCCATCCTGCGCCAGCTTGGCGAAGCGGCCGGCGATCAGCGGCCAGTCCCGGCCAGGTCCATATTCGACCCAGGCGGCAAAGAGCTCAGGGTAATTCTGCGCCTCGCGCTTGAGCAGCGCTGCCAGCGCCCGGCCATCGATGTCGCACATGCAGCGCCCCAGCATGCGGATGCCGAAATCGACCAGGGCGGACTGGATATCGTCGGGCTTGTCGGGGAAGTTCGCCAGCTCCGCCATCAGCGCGGCGCTGGACCGGGCCGTCACATCCTCGATGACGGCGATCAGCAACTGGTCGCGGTCGCCGAGCTGGTTGTAGACCGTCTGCCGCGAGACCCCGGCTTCGACCGCGATGCTGTCAATGCTGAGGGCAGCGAAGCCATCGCGCACGATGGCGCGCTTGGCCGCGTCGAGAATGGCCATGCGCTTGGTTGGCGCCTTGGGAAAAGCGGGTCGTGCGGGTGCGAGATCGATGACACTCATTACAGGCGCTATACACGGTCTTCGATGATTTTACAACTCTGTCCATTTTTGTGGACGATCACGCTTGACTGATTTTACAACTCTGTCCAATATCAGGTCGTCGGCTGCCTGATCCTCCCATTTTTCGCGCCGATCCAAATTTCACCCAGTGCGACTCAGTGCCTTGGCACGGGTCGAAGAGGTATTGCCAAATGAACTCCCAGATCCTGCGCGCCGCGCTGGTGCTCGGCTTGCTGTCGGCCATCGGTCCGTTTGCCATCGACATGTATCTGCCGGCCCTGCCGGCCATCGGCCTCGACCTCGGCGCCGATACGGCCGGTGTCCAGGCGAGCCTGATGGCCTTCATGGCGGCGATTGCCGTCTGCCAACTCTTCTACGGGCCGATCAGCGACATGGTCGGCCGCAAGCCGCCGCTTTATTTCGGCATGGCCCTGTTTGTCGCCGGCGCCATCGGTTCGGCGCTGGCCCCCAGCATCGAATGGCTCATCGCCGCACGCTTCCTGCAGGGCGTCGGTGCCTGCGCCGCCATGGCCATGCCGCGCGCCATCGTGCGGGATGGCTATACGGGGGCGGACGCCGCACAGCTGCAGAGCCTGCTGATGCTGGTCTTCTCGGTCTCGCCGATCCTGGCTCCGCTCGGCGGCAGCCTGATCGTGCAGTTCGGTGACTGGCGGGCGATCTTCTACGTGGTGGCCGCCATCGGCGTGCTCGGCGCGCTGCTGGTCCTGTTCTTCCTCAAGGAGACGCGTCCGCCCGAAGCCCGGCTCGAAAGCAGCATTGGCTCGGCCCTGCGGGGCTATGGCGTCCTGCTGCGCGACCGCAACTTCCTGGGCCTCAGCATGATCGGCGCTTTCGGCATGGCGAGCTTCATGGCTTACCTGGCCAATTCGTCCTTCATCCTGATCGACCATTACGGGCTTAACCCGACGCTCTACAGCGTCATGTTCTCGATCAATGCCGTGTCCTTCATCGGCGTGTCGCAACTGACCGGCGTGCTGACCCGCCGCTTCGGCCTCAACGCGGTGGTGCGCACGGCCGTCAACGGCTTCATCGTCACCATGCTCGCCTTGCTGGCGGTGTGGTTGACGGGCGTCGACCGGCTCGAGGTCCTCGCCGTGCTGCTGTTCATCGGTTACGGCTTCCTCGGCCTCGTCATTCCGACCACCGCCGTGCTGGCCCTCGAAGAGCACGGCCAGATCGCTGGCACTGCATCGGCCCTGATGGGCACGCTGCAACTGGTGACTGCGGCTGTAGTGATGGGAGTGGTCGGCAGCTTCTTTGACGGCACCGCGCGGCCCATGGTCATCGGCATCGCGGCCTGCGCCGTCGTGGCCTTCGCGCTCACGCGGCTGACCATCCGGTCGGCGCCGCAGGCCGTGCCTGCAGCCGCGGAATAGGCAGGGGAGGCGCCGGCGACGACCGGCGCCTCCTTGATTCTCAGTCGGTGAAGTTGAAGTCGCTGAGTTCGCAGACATTGTTGTCGTTCGATACGACCTCGTCGCCATCTTCGAACACGGCCAGGAAGTCGTATTTGCAGTAGCCGCTGCCGTCGTCGATGTTGATCACGACGCTGCTGCCAGACGGCAGAATGTTGCGGCCCAGGATGTCCTCTTCCCAGGAGCGGCTGCCCGTGTTGGATGCGTAAAACTCGACAATGTCGTATGATGATTTGTTGTTGATCCGCACCCTGCGGTCGAGCGCGGCGGCGTCCACGACGCCGATCGCCAGTATGGCCAGTGCAAGCACGGCCGAAAACGCTTTCATGTTAGTCCCTCACTGCTTGAAAGTGCCCCGCCAAGAGCTAATCCGCTCGGTGAGGTCTTCGCAACTGGAATCGTCTGCTCGATCCGTGCCGTGAATAAAGAATGGGCGCCCGCGTTTGCTGGCGCCCATTCTTGTCAGGGACTGTGCGAATTAGTTGGTGAAGTTGAATTCATCCAGTTCGCAGACATTGTTGTCCGACGAGACGAGCTGGTCGCCGTCATCGAACACGGCCAGGAAATCATATTTGCAGTAGCCCGAGCCGTCATCGATGTTGATCACGACGCTGCTGCCCGAGGCCAGGACGTCGCTGCCCAGGATGTCTTCCTGCCAATCGGTGGTGCCGGTGTTGGACGCATAGAATTCGACGATGGTGAAGGAGGTCTGGTTGTTGATCGTGACCTTGCGTTCCATGGCCAGGGCGGCGCTGTTGGTCAGGGCGAACAGGGCGGTGGCGAGCGTCACGGCGGCGGCGAACTGGATGCGCATGCATTTCTCGGGTTAGGGCGGGGCATTCCGCTGTGCGCCAACTGCTTACGTCGTCAGGTAAAACGCAAGGCGCAGCCGGCGCTTTTACTTCAAATGCGCAGTAATTCGCCTGACGTCATTAATGCGCGTTGCCCGGGTGGGGCGAGCCTGATTGGTTCCGTTTTTTGAACGGTCCGTTTCGCGGCTGCGCCGCATTCTCTGCCCGCAGCAAGCGAATAGGGCCAGAATCGGCGAAAATCCCAGCATTCACCAATACTTACACGGATGTGCCCTAGGCAGCTCGCTGTCTTCGCACCACAGCGAAGTGCCTTCTTGTGAGCGTTGTCGATAGGCACATATATCGCCTCAGTTACGATTTGTTACCAAGGAGGGCTCAAATGTCCAAACTCAAGATTGCCGTCATCATCTCCTCCACCCGCCCGACCCGCTTTGGCGAGCTGCCGGCCAAGTGGATCCTGGAAAAGGCCAATGAGCGCCCGGAAATCCAGGCCGAGATCGTTGATATCCGCGACTTCGACCTGCCGTTCTTCGACGAAATGGCCTCCAATGCCTGGATGCCTTCGGCCAACCAGAATGCGGTCAAGTGGCAGA
Source organism: uncultured Devosia sp. (assembly GCA_965650055.1). GTDB lineage: Bacteria > Pseudomonadota > Alphaproteobacteria > Rhizobiales > Devosiaceae > Devosia. Next base: position 6,647 of record CBFGMY010000051.1, on the reverse strand, counting down.
ACAAGATCGACGAGTTCGACGGCTATATCTTTGTCGCCGCCGAATATAACCGCTCGATCACTGGCGCCCTCAAGAACGCCATCGACCAGGCCTATGTGAACTGGAACAAGAAGGCTTTCGGCGCCGTCGGTTACGGCACCGTTGGTGGCGCCCGTGCCATCGAGCACCTGCGCGGTATCGGCGTCGAGCTGCAGATGGTTTCGACCCGTTCGGCCGTCCATATCGGTGGCGCCGACTTCATGGCCGTCCATCCCGGTTTTGGCGGCACCAAGTCGCTCACCGAGATCGAAGGCTCGATCGGCAACTCGGCCAAGGACATGCTTGACCAGCTGATCTGGTGGAGCACTGCTGCCAAGGCAGCGCGCGAAGAAGACGCTGCCACCGCCAAGGCTGCCGAATAAGCCTAACCAAGACCTCCAGTCTTGCTTATCGTCAGGGGTCGCTCCGCAAGGGGCGGCCCTTGTCGTTTGAACCATTGTGATGCGATTGTGTTGTGTGTGACGGTGGCCGGGTGTATAGCGGCGCCCGCCTTGACCAAGAGAGCATCAGGTTCATGACGCAGACGAGCACTACCGGCGGTTCCCACGCCGGTGTCGATGCGAGCGACCTCACCAGCCACTCCCATTCCCGTAAAGATCTTCCGGTTCTCGTGCTCGGCGCGCTCGGCGTCGTGTATGGCGACATCGGCACCAGTCCGATCTATGCCTTCCGCGAAGCCATGCATATCCGGCCCGGCGCGGCATCGAGCACGGTGGAGATTCTCGGACTATTGTCCTTGATCGTTTGGGCGCTGACGCTCACCGTCTCGCTCAAATACGTGTTCTTCGTGACGCGCGCCGACAACAATGGCGAAGGCGGCACGCTGTCGCTGGTCGCCCTGGCGCGCAAGACCTTCACCAATCCCCCCGTCTGGATCACCGGCCTGGGCGTGCTTGGCGCAGCGCTCTTTTTCGGCGACGCGATCATCACGCCGGCTGTGTCGGTGTTGTCGGCGGTGGAAGGGCTCGAGCTGGTCGCCCCCGATCTGACGCGCTGGGTGGTGCCGATCACCCTCGTGATCATTGCCGGCATATTCTTCGTGCAGAAGTTCGGCACGGCGAAGGTATCGATCGTGTTCGGGCCGGTCACCGCCATCTGGTTCCTGACGCTGGGTGGCTCGGGCCTCGTCCACATCGTCGGCAACCCCGACGTGCTCTGGGCGCTCAACCCGCTGCTTGGCGCACAGTTCCTGTTCACCCATGTCGGCATCGCCTTTGTCGTGATCGGCGCCATCTTCCTCGCCGTAACCGGCGCCGAGGCGCTGTATGTCGATCTCGGCCATTTCGGCCGCAAGCCGATCGTGCTGGCCTGGTTCTGGCTGGTCTTTCCGTGCCTGTTGCTCAACTATTTCGGGCAGGGCGCCTTCGTGCTCGATGTCGGCCCCGAGAATGTCGAGAGCCCGTTCTTCGAGATGCAGCCCGACTGGGCATTGTTGCCCTTCGTCGGGTTGGCGACCCTGGCCACCATCATCGCGAGCCAGGCGGTCATCTCGGGGACCTACAGCCTGACCCAGCAGGCCATCGCGCTCAACATGATGCCGCGTATGGTGGTGACCCATACCTCCGAGACGCAGAGCGGGCAGATCTACATGCCCCAGATCAACAGCATGCTGATGGTCGGGGTGCTGCTGCTGGTGCTGATGTTCCGCAGTTCGAGCGCTCTGTCGGCGGCCTATGGCATTGCGGTTTCAGGCGTGATGATCGTCACGCTCGCTCTGCTCGTCGTGGTGATGTGGCGCAACTGGAAGTGGCACCCGGCAGCCGTCATCGTCTTCGGCGTGATTTTCGCGATCATAGACGGCGGGTTCTTCGCCGCCAATGCCGCCAAGTTGTTCCAGGGTGGCTGGGTGCCGGCAGCCGTCGCGCTGGCGGTGGCAGTCATCATGTGGAGCTGGATGGCCGGTCGCCGTCGCCTCACCGAAAAGACGCGTCGCGACGAGGTGCCGCTGCAGTTCCTGGTCGATAACCTGTCCAAGAAGAAGCCGACCCTGGTGCCGGGTACCGCCGTGTTCCTCACCAGTGATATCGAGGGCGCGCCGACCGCTTTGCTGCACAGCCTCAAGCACTACAAGGTGCTGCATGAGCAGAACGTGATCCTGACCGTGCGCACCTCGGCCTCGCCACGGGTGCCCGATGACGAGAAGGTCACCATCGACGCCTATAACGAGCTGTTCAGCCGGGTGGTGGTGACGTTCGGCTATATGGAAAGCCCCAACCTGCCCAAGGCGCTGGCGCTGGGCCGCAAGCTGGGCTGGAAGTTCGACATCATGTCGACCTCGTTCTTCCTATCCCGCCGGTCGCTGAAGCCAGGTCCAAAGCCCGGCAACCCGCTGCGGTTCTGGCAGGATCGGCTGTTCACCCGGCTGGCCAAGAATGCCAGCGACGCGACGGAGTATTTCCATATTCCGACCGGGCGCGTGGTGGAGATCGGTACGCAGGTCGTGCTCTAGCTTGGCGCCGCCTGCGCCGCCCCTCGACATCGCAGTCTGCGGCGCAGGTCCGGCAGGGCTGGCGACGGCTCTCTACATGCAAAGGCTCGGCCACCGGCCGACCATATTCGAGCGCTTCGATGCGCCAAAGCCCCTTGGCTCCGGTCTTGTGCTGCAGCCGACCGGGCAGGCGGTGCTGCAGGATCTGGGTCTGCTGGACCACATTCGTGCGCTTGGAGCGCCGCTCGATCGGCTGCATGGCGCCGATGCGCGCAGCGGGCGTGTCGTGCTCGATGTGCGCTATGACAGCCTGCCCCATAGCGGCAGGGGCCTCGGCATCCATCGCGCCGCGCTGTTCGGGGTGCTGCATGATGCGGTGCTCGCGGCCGGCATATCGATCCGCAATGCGGCTGAAGTCGGCGGGTTGCGCGACATGTCGGGCGGTCGTCGCGCTCTGGTCCTGGATGACGACCGGGTCACCGCACCGTTCGACCTCATCGTCGATTGCCTTGGTGCCAACACGCCGCTGCGCCACCATTCTGCCGGACCCGGTACGCCACGCGCCCTGCCGTTCGGCGCCATCTGGGCTACGCTGCCGTGGCATGGTGCAGGCTTTGGGGATACCGCGCTCAGCCAGCGCTACCGCCGCGCCAGCGTGATGATCGGTGTGCTGCCCATCGGGCGCACAGCACCGGGCGGGTCGCGGCAGGCGGCGTTTTTCTGGAGCCTCAAGCCGCAGGATTACGAGACGCTCAAGCTTGATGGTCTGCCGGCATGGAAGACGTCGGTGCTGGGTCATTGGCCGGAGGTGGCGCCTTACCTCGATTGCATCGAGGATTTCCCTGATATGACGCTGGCACGCTATGCGCATCACACCATGGCCAACCCGACCGGTTCGGGAATCGCCTTTGTCGGCGACAGCGCGCATTCGACCAGCCCGCAACTGGGGCAGGGTGCCAATATGGCCCTGCTCGATGCGCGGGCGCTCTATCTCGGGCTGCGCGATCATCCCGGCAATGTCAGCCTGGCGCTGGAGCGGTATGCCCGGCTGCGGCGCTGGCATGTGCGCCTCTACCAGGCGTTGAGCGCCATGTTCACGCCGTTCTACCAGTCCGATAGCCGCCTGCTGCCCATCATCCGCGACGTGCTGGTTTCGCTGCTGGCGCGCATCCCGCCGGCGCCGCAATTTCTCGCGGCCCTGGTATCGGGATCATTGCTGTGGCCGTTGCGGCGCCTCGAGCTGAAGCGGCCGCCGCGCGTCTGACTACTTCACCATGTCTGGGCAGATATAGGGCACGGTGGCCGTGACGAAACGCTGCTTCTGCACTTCGTTGCCGAGCTTGAGGCTCAGCACCAGTTCGGTGTCGCTGACGCTGGCGATATCGGCGTTGATGGTCATGCCGTCCTCGTCCCAGCTGATGGCGCTGTCGGAAACCTGCTGCCATTTGGAGAGCCGGTAGGTCTCCCAGCAGCTGTCGCTCACCAGGGTGCCGTCACCGAGGAAAATCTGCATGGGTCCGGGCAGGGACGCATCGGCATCCGCGCGGATCCAGACTTTGTTGAGCAGCGGATTGTCGCTGTCGCCCGCTTCATCGGTCGCGTCTTCGGGCGTATCGGTGTCCTGTGCGCAGGCGGGCAGAGTGCCCAATGCCCCGATGCCCCAGACGCTCATGAGGGCGAGGATGGCGGCCTTGGTATCCATTGAACTGCTCCCTGTTCTCAGCTGATCTGGTGATCATGACGACGCTGAACAAGAGGGCCGTTCAAACACGGCAAATTTGCGTTTCCGCCAAGGTCGTTTGGCGGAAACGCATCACGTTTCAGGAGGCGGCGAAGCCGCGCTGGTGGAGCGAGCGGTCGCGCTCGCGGACCCGGTTGAGCGGCCGGGGCCACAGGTCATAGTCGTGCAGGCCCAGTTCGTGGCGGATATGCACCGGCCAGTTGGGATCATCGAGCGCGCCGCGCGCCAGGGCGATGAAATCGGCTTCGCCATTGGCAATGATGTTCTCGGCGTGCTGGGCATCGCCCAAAAGGCCCACCGCCATGGTGGGCAGGCCGCCCTGGTTGCGCACGGCGCTGGCGAGCGGCACCTGATAGGCGGCGGCAGTGGGGATGACGGCGCCTTCAAAGCCGCCGCTCGAAGCATCGATGGCGTCGACGCCCAGGGCCTTGAGCTCACGCGTCAGAGCCACGCTGTCCTCGACCTGCCAGCCCTCGGGGTGCCAGTCGCTGACCGACAGGCGGACCAGCAGCGGCTTTTCGGCGGGCCAGACGGCGCGAACCGCCTCGGTAGCTTCCAGTACCAGCCGCATGCGGTTTTCGCGGCTGCCGCCATAGCGGTCGGTGCGCTTGTTGGCGAGCGGCGAAAGGAACTGATTGAGGAGGTAGCCATGGGCGGCATGGATTTCGACCGTGTCGAAGCCGGCCTGGTCGGCGCGCCGGGCGGCGGCGGCGAACGAGTCGATGATGTGGCGAATGCCGGCTTCGTCCAGCGCTTCGGGCTGGGTGAAATTCTTGCCTTCGGCGTGGATGACGGCGCTTGGCGCCACCGGGGTCCAGCTTTCGAAGTGGAATTTGACCTTTTCCTCTTCGGTCTCGTCGAAGCCGTTGCGCCAGTGCACGGGCGTCGAGGCCTTGCGGCCGGCATGGGCGAGCTGGATGCCGGCGGCGGCACCCTGGCTATGCAGGAAATCGACGATGCGCGACAGCGGCGCAATGTGCTCGTCCTTCCACAGGCCGAGATCGGCATAGCTGATGCGCCCCTCGGGCGTCACTGCCGTTGCCTCCAGCATGACCAGGCCGAAGCCGCCGAGCGCGAAGCGGCCCAGATGCACCAGGTGCCAGTCATTGGCGAAGCCGTCTTGCGCGGAATACTGGCACATGGGCGCCACAACGGTGCGATTGCGCAAAGTAAGGCCACCCAATGTGGCGGGCGAAAACAGCTTGGACATGAAAATGCTCTTGGTTGGTCTACCGGAAACTGGCGCTGCACATATGCATTCTTCCTCGACCATCGGCAAGCGCCGATGGAGCAACGCACTGTCGCGGCCGAGCCCTACAATGTTTTCCCCGCGGCCTTTTCCCACCGTGTCACGCAGGCTAGGGTCCGCGCGGATGGGGAGACCGACATGAAGATCACGCTGGACCTCGATACGCTGGTTGCCGAGGGCAAGCTGACCGCCGCCGAAGCCGAGCGGCTCAGGGGCTTCGCCGCCACCGATACCGGGGAACTGGGCAGCAATGTGCTGTTCGCGCTGGGCGCGGCCGCTGTGGCGGTCGGCGTCGGTGTGCTGGTGCCCACCATCGAGACGGCGGTGGCGCTGGGCGCGGTGCTGTTCGGTGTGGGCTTCTGGCTTCGGATCACGCGCGTTGCCCGCTGGAACGTGTTTGCCCAGATCATCATGGTCATCGGCGCGCTGGCCCTGCTCGGCGGGCTGGGTGGCCTGTTTGGCGAACACCTGTGGGTGCGGGTGGCGCTGACGGCAGCGACCGCGGTGGCGGCGGTTTTGGCGACATCGGGGCTGTTGGCGTCGCTGGCGGTCCTGGCCTTCGCGGCGACGATCACGCTCGACGTCGATATCTGGGCGCCCACGCACTATCTCTCGGTCGCGATCATTGCCCTCTCGGCGCTGGTCCTGGGCCTCTACCTGCTGTCGCTGCGGCTGGCGCCAGCCTATGAACGGCTCGCCATCATCGCCATGCGCACCTCCATCCTGCTGGTCAATGGCGCCTTCTTTATCGGTTCGATCTTCGGGGACGAACTGCTGGGCCTTCCCGGCCTCTACTTCTCGGTCGCCTGGGCCCTCGCGCTGCTCGCCTTCGGCGGCTGGGCGGTGTTTGCCAATCGCCGCTGGGTCGTCAACACGGTAGCGGTCTTCGGTGCGCTCCACTTCTTTACGCAATGGTTCATGGTGCTGGGCGCCCAGCCGTTCTCGATCCTGGGCGGCGGACTGCTGCTGATTGGCTTCGGGCTGGCGCTGGCGCGGTTCAACCGCTGGGTCGGTGGCCGCAAGGCGCCCGTCAACCCGGCCAGCCCGTCGCCGGCGCGCGCCGATGGCTGGAAGGAATAGATCATGCCCCTCACGTGTAACCGGTTCCGCGACCTCGTCGTCCTCGTTGAGATCACCCACCAGCGCCAGCAGATCCTCCTGCGAGGTTTCCTCCGCCAGCCGATGGGTCA
>CBFGMY010000050.1:0-21198 GCA_965650055.1 uncultured Devosia sp. | reverse complement strand
CGCCCTTCTATTTTTCGCGCATGTTCACCGCCACCCACGGCATGGGGCCGCTCGCCTATCTGCGTCGCCTGCGGCTCGAGCAGGCGGCGGCGGATCTGCTGGCCAATCCCGGCAAGGCTATCGTCGAGGTCGCCTTGGACGCCGGCTTTGAGTCCCAGCAGACCTTCACCCGCGCCTTCCGCCAGGCCTATGGCCAACCGCCAGGCCGCTTCCGCAAGCAACCCACATCACAGGAGAAAGACATGACCGCCTCCAACCTGCCCGCCGTATCGCTGGAGTCACACATCGCCCGGCTCCCGGCCCGCCGGCTCGCTGGCATCGCCGTCACCATCGATGCCAGCGGCAAGGCCAACCCCGGTCAGGCCTGGGCGGGGCTTGAGGGCCACTTGCCGGTGTCGGGCCAGATACCGGGTACCAGCTATGGCGTCTGCTTCCCCGAGACCGCGTCGGGAACGCACCGCTACATGGCCGCCGTCGAGCTTGCCGCCGACGCACCGGCCCCGCATGGGCTGGAACTGATCGATGTTGCCGCGCGCGATTATCTGGTGGCCCGCCAGTTCATGCCGGCCGCCGGGTTTGGCGATCATCTCAAGGCGGGCCTTGAGCAGCTCTGGTCCGAGGTGCTGCCGGCCAGCGGGCGCACCGCCGCGCCAGAACCGGATTTCGAGGTCTATACCGATGATCTCGTGGCCTTCCAGACCGAGGGCTGGCTGACGCATCTGGTGCCGCTCGAAGCGGCGTAACCTGCCCGCTAGGCGCTGGCCGGGTCCGCGGTCAGCAGCGGCGTCTGCCTGGGCTTGGTCAGTGCCTGATAGGCCAGGTTGATCGACTTCATCCTGGCGGTCGCCACATCGATCAGGTCCTCGGGCACGCCCTTGGCGATCAGCCGGTCGGGATGGTGCTCGGCCACAAGCGACCGATAGACGCGGCGGATCTCATCGGCCGGGGCATTGTGCGCCAGGCCGAGCACCGCATAGGGATCGACCCCGGCTTCCAGTTGCACATGCTGGCTCGCCATCTGCTCGAAGCGCGCATCGTCGAAGCCGAAAATGTCGCTCACCGACTTGAGATATTCGAGCTCGGCCTCGTGCACCAGGCCATCGGCGGTGGCGATGAAGAACAGACTATCGAGCACATGCTCGAGCGTGTCGGGGCTATCGGCGAAAAAGCGCGTGACCTTGCGCGCATAGGCGTCAAAGCCGGCCACATCCTGCTTGGCCAGGTTGAAGACCCGCGCCACCTGCTCCTCATGCCCGGCGGCGATTTCCACCGTGGCGCGAAACGCCCGCTCTTCGGATGCCGTCACGGCCCCATCGGCCACGGCCATCTTGGCCGCCAGCGCGATCAGCGCCAGGGTGAAGGCGGCATCGCGCCCGCCCGGCAGCCAGGTGTCGGGGTCGAGCGCATTGACCAGCGATCCCGCCAGGCCCGTGCGCTGGCTGAACGAGCCGACGAAGTCGCCTAGCCTCTGCCACATGTCGATCTTCTCTTCGGGCTCGCGCATGCAAATGCTACCGGCTGCGCCTCTTGAGGGAATCGAGCAGGCGCCCTGCCCGATCAGGACGCGAACAATAACGATTGCAGGAGGCGGGGTCTACCGCCAGCGGCGCATGGCCGCCTTCCCTCAATCGCCGAAGAAGAAGAAAGGTTCGGCCTCGCGCGCGATGATCCGGTCGCGGCGCGGACGGTTGGGCCCCTGGTCGAGGAAGAAGCCATCCGGGTCGACCTGGGCATTGCCGCCCTGACGCTGGGCAAGGAAATCGGCCAGTGGTCCGGTCTCCCAATCCTGCAGATCGGCGGCGGTGACATTGGCAGGCGGTCGCACGGCGCCGGTCGGCTGCGCCGGCGTCAGGCCGGGCGGGATCACCACCGGATCACGCACCAGGGCAACCGCGACAGGCTGTGGTCGCATCGAGAGCGGCATCGGCGTCGGGGCCACCTTCTGCGGGGCGATCGAGGCAACCTCGATCGGATCGACCGCGGGCGGCGGCGTGGTGGGCGCAGCGGGTGTGGTGATCACCGGACGCGTCGGCGCTGTCGCCGCCACCTGTGCGGGCGCGGCGGGCGCATTCTCATCTTTTATGTAACTGGGCAGCTGCCGGCCCGACTGCAGAAATGCGTCGACGGCATCGGCCGTCTGCGCCGCGGGCGTTACGGCAGGCTTCGCCGGCGTGGCCACCGGCTTGGCGGGCGCGACAGCGGCAACCTGCGCAGCCACTGGCTTTGCCGGAACAACTGCAGCGACCTCAGCGGCCGCCGGCTTTGCCACCGGGGCGGCAGGGCGCTGGCTGAGCGGCGCGGGAATGGGGGCCACCGGGCGGACCATGGCGATCTGCGCCGGGGCCGGCGTGGCCGGATTACCCATGAACTGCGCCGACAGCAGGTCTGCGGTCGGTACGCCAACAACGAGAAGAACCCCGGCCCAGGCCAGGCCATTGGTGATGCGACGGTCGATGTTCATGGTTCCTGCGTCCCGATTTGCTCCACCCGCGATAGGCGAAAGAGCCGGATTTTCGTGGCCATTTTGTGAAAATGGCGCACCTTCTCCAGCAATGCCGGCCGCCAGCTGAACGGAAGCTGAATGACGCTTTCTCAGTTTCCCGCAGCGCCGACCGCGTGCTGATGGCACCAGATCATGGTGAATGCAAGGTTAACATCGGGCACAGTCCGCGCTCATTGCTCGGGACGGCGCCCCAGGATGCGGGCCAGCGCCAGCGCCAGCGGCGAGCGGTTATGGGTGTAGATGTGGAACTCGGTCACGCCCTCGTCCAGCAATTCGGTCACCTGCTCGGCGGCCACAGCCGAGGCCACCAGCGCGTGCGTTTCGGGCTCTTCGTCGAGGCCGTCGAACCGCTCGGCCAGCCAGGCCGGGATGGAGGTGCCGCATCGCGAGGCGAAGCTGGCGATTTGCTTAAAGCTGTGGATCGGCTGGATGCCCGGCACGATCGCCGCGGTGATGCCCGCGGCGCGAGCGCGCTCGACATAGCGCAGGTAATCCGCGTTCGAGAAGAACATCTGGGTGATGGCGCGGTCGGCGCCGGCATCGATCTTGCGCTTAAGATTGTCGATCTCGGTCTGCCAATCCGCGCTTTGCGGGTGCTTTTCGGGATAGGCCGCGACGGAAATGTCGAAGTCCCCGATCCGTCGCAGGCCGCCCACCAGGTCAGCGGCGTTCTGATAGCCCTGCGGATGCGGCGTGAAGGGCTGGCCAACGCCCTCCGGCGGATCGCCGCGCAACGCCACGATGCGGCTGATCCCCGCATCGCGATAGCCGCGCACCACGGCATCGACCTCGTCCCGCGTCGCGCCGACGCAGGTCAGGTGCGCCGCGGCATCCACGCCGGTATCCGACTTTATGCGGCTGACCATGCGCAGCGTCCGCTCACGGGTCGAGCCGCCGGCGCCATAGGTCACCGAGACGAAGCGCGGCTTGAGCGGCGCCAGCTTGTGCACCGTGTCCCAGAACTTTTCCTCCATGACGTCGGTCTTGGGTGGGAAGAATTCGAAGGAAATCTGCAAATCGGGACGATGTTGCGCAGTCTGCCGGCTGGCGCGGAGATTGTCGTCGAGCATAGGTCTATCCGTTCAGGTCTTGTCGCTGAGGCGCCAGAGGCAAACCGTCAAGCCACGTTCATTGGTCTGGCTGGGAAACTCGCGCACCGCCTCTACCCTGAGGCCGGCCGTCGCGGCCCAGCCGCTCATCTGGCTCTGCGACAGGCCGAGCCGCCGATGGGCATGCTCGCTGCGCAGGAATTCGAGGTCGTGCGGGGCGAAATCGACGATGATCATCTCGCCGCCGGGCTTGAGCAGGCGTCTCGCCTGCGCCAGCATGCGCCCCGGATCATCGAAATAGTGCAGCACCTGGTGGATGACGATCACGTCGGCCGGGCCCGCCGCCAGGTCGACATCGCCGATATCGCCAAGGCGCACCTGGGCATGGGTAATGCCTGACGTCGCCAGTCGCGAACGCGCCACCGCCAGCATCTCCCGGCTCGCATCGATGCCGATGCCGCGCTTGTAGGCGCCAGCAAGCACTTCGAGCATCCGGCCCGTGCCCGTGCCCAGATCGATCAGCGTTTCGACTCGCCGCCCATCGAGAGCGGCGGCAACGGCGGCTTCAACCGCTTCTTCAGGCACATGCAGCGTCTTGAGCAGGTCCCAGCTGCCGGCGACCTTGGCGAAATATTCGGTTGCCCGCGCCTGCTGCCCGGCACGGACGGCCTCCTGCCGTTCGATATCGCGCCGACGTTCCTGGTCGCTATTGTCCACCCGCTCGATCAGCCAATGCGCCAGGGCCGCGCCGTCGCCCTCCTGCGCCAGGCCGTAATAGGCCCAGGCGCCCTCGGCATTGCGCTCGATCAGCCCCGCATCGGCCAGGAGCTTGAGGTGGCGCGACACACGCGGCTGGCTTTGCTTGAGGATTTCGGTCAGATCCTTGACCGAGTGGTCGCCATCGGCCAGCAGAGCCAGCAGCCGCAGCCGCGTGCCTTCGCCCGCCGCCTTAAGCACCCCCACCAGTTCGTCCAGCTCCGCCATACGTCCCTCACGAGATATAAAGATATCTTTATATCGAGAGCGTGAGGAGGTCTAGGGGGTTCGACGGCGACGAGTGGGTTTGCTGGGGTGGGAGGGAGGATAAGGAAGAGTACCCCCTCCTAGCCTCCCCCTGAAGAGGGGGAGGGACAGATCGAGTTTTGACCACGATGCTGCCCAAGCCGCCGGCCGGATACCTCCCCCTATCAGGGGGAGGTTAGGAGGGGGTATCCCACAAAGACTGATCCCCGCTTTCGCGGGGATCTCAACTTAGGCTGTCATCGCTGCACGTTCTTCGCTGATCGCGCGCTTGCGAAAGGAGTGGGCACGCCACAGCTCGAAAATGCCGATGGCTTCATCCTTGTCGATGGCCTCGAAGCGGCTCACCACCATCTTCTTGTCGGCCTCGGTGGGCAGATCGCGCCAGGGCAGCGTCGCCACGGTGGCCTCGAACAGGTCGGGCGACAGGCCCGCCGCCTTGAGCGCCACGGTGATCGCCACATAATCCTGGCTCGCCAGCCACTTGACGAACACTTCGGGCGCCACGCGCAGGATGACGGTGAGCGCGGCAGCCGCGTGGTGGCCATAGCCGAAGCGGGCAAAGCGGGTCAGCGCCCGGTCGTCGAGCTGCTTGCGATCGCTGAGCGCCTTGACCTGGTTATAGGCCACCTTCCATTCGGTGGCCGAGAAGCCGGCGCGGTTGCGCATGCGATTGTAGACCACGGCATTGACCTTGCCGGCCGCCACGGGGTCGAAACGCTTGTCGACCTCGCCCAGCGTCTCCAGCACCTTGGCCGCGACCGAGTCGATCTCGCCGCGCAGCGACTTCCAGTCGATTTCCGGGCGGTTGCGCAGGTCGGCGGCAATTTCGGTATCGCGCGTGGCGCGTTCCACCAGCTTTTCCAGCGTCGCCTTGTCGAACTCGGCATTGGAATTGCGCACCAGCCGCACGACAGACGGTGTGTCGCCGTGTTCGACGATAGCCTCACCGACGCGCTCGGGCACATTGGCGCGGCCGGCAATGGCAACGCGATGCTCTTCGCTGAGGCGGCTGATAATGTCGATCAGGTCGTCATCGCTCAGCACGTTGGAGAATTCGAGCAGCGGCTTGGCGACCTCGATGTCGTCATTGGCCAGCTTGACGACCACCGTGCCGGGCGCGCGCTCCAGCGGAGCGAGCAGCTTGGCGACATGCGCCCGCGCTTCGACCTCGACCAGCTCGGCCAATTGGCACAGCACTTCGTCATACTGGGCAACCTGCTCGTCGTCGCACCGATCCGAGACATAGCTGAAGAGCTGCGCCATATTGCGGAACAGTTGTTCGCGTTCGGAGTGATTGTCGTCCCCGTTCAGCACGCGGAAACTGGAAAAGGCCCGCTGGCCATCGTCAAGCTCGTTCATTTCGCATGCTCTCCCGGCTTCTGCCGCAAATCTGTGGCCTGACGATGCGCAGCCACCTTCTTGCGGCCCCTGAAGGCCGGGGCAGGCAATTGATTCAAATTTTAGCTGATGCGAACAAAAAAAGGCCCCGGAGCATTGCGCCGGGGCCCTGGATGCTGAAGCGGGTCAGCGGAGGTCGAACCGATCCGCGTTCATCACCTTGACCCACGCCGCCACGAAGTCGCGGGTGAACTTGGGCGTCGAGTCCGATTGCCCATACACCTCGGCCAGCGCCCGCAACTGCGAGTGCGAACCGAAGATCAGGTCGACGCGGCTGGCCGTCCACTTGACCGCGCCGCTCTTGCGATCGCGCCCTTCATAGACGCCGTCCTCGCCCGCCTTGGGCGTCCACTCGGTCGCCATGTTGAGGAGGTTGAGGAAGAAGTCGTTGCTCAGCGTTTCCGGACGATCGGTCAGCACACCGTGCGGGTTCACCCCGACATTGAGCACGCGCAGACCACCGACCAGCACCGTCATTTCCGGCCCGGTCAGGCGCAACAGCTGCGCCCGGTCCACCAGTGCTTCTTCCGGTGCCATAAAGCGGCGGTTGCTGAGATAATTACGGAAGCCATCGGTGCGCGGCTCCAGGGCGGCGAACGATGCCGCATCGGTCTGTTCCGCCGAAGCATCCATGCGGCCCGGCGTGAACGGCACGACGACGTCCTGCCCCGCGGCCTTGGCCGCCAGCTCAATGCCCACGCCACCGGCGAGCACGATGAGATCGGCGAGCGACACGCGCTTGCCGCCGGCCTGGAAGCTGGCCTGCACCGCCTCGAGAGCGGCCAGCACCTTGGCGAGCTGGGCGGGCTTGTTGACCTCCCAGTCCTTCTGCGGCGCGAGGCGAATGCGGGCGCCATTGGCCCCGCCGCGCTTGTCCGAACCCCGGAAGGTGGAGGCCGAGGCCCATGCCGTGCCCACCAGTTCGGCAACCGACAGGCCCGATGCCGCGATCTTGCCCTTGAGGACGGCAATGTCGGACTCGTTGACCAGTTCGTGGTCCACGGCAGGGATCACGTCCTGCCAGATCAGATCTTCTTCTGGCACTTCCGGCCCGAGATAGAGGGCCTTGGGGCCCATGTCGCGATGGGTCAGCTTGAACCAGGCGCGCGCGAAGGCATCGGCGAACTGGTCGGGGTTTTCGAGGAAGCGGCGCGAGATGGGTCCGTAGATCGGATCGAAGCGCAGCGACAGGTCGGTCGTCAGCATGGTCGGCCGGTGCTTCTTGGAGGCGTCGAAGGCGTTGGGGATGACCTCGTCCGCCGTCTTGGCCACCCATTGCTTGGCGCCGGCGGGGCTGGCCGACAGTTCCCAGTCGTATTTGAACAGGTTCTCGAAGAAGAAATTGCTCCAGCGCGTCGGGGTCTGCGTCCAGGTGACTTCGAGGCCCGAGGTGATGGCATGGGCGCCGTGGCCGGTCTCGTATTTGCTCTTCCAGCCCAGTCCCTGGTCCTCGAGCTCGGCGCCTTCAGGCTCGGCTGCGATCAGCGACGGATCGCCCGCGCCATGGGTCTTGCCGAAGGTGTGGCCGCCGGCGATCAGGGCCACGGTTTCCTCGTCATTCATCGCCATGCGGGCAAAGGTCTGCCGGATATCACGGGCCGCCGCGACCGGATCGGGATTGCCATTGGGGCCTTCGGGATTGACGTAGATCAGGCCCATCTGCACCGCGCCCAGTGGCTCGCTGAGCTCGCGTTCGCCGCTATAGCGCGCGTCGCCCAGCCAGGTGCCTTCGGGGCCCCAGAACAGCTCTTCCGGCTCCCAGACGTCGGCGCGGCCGCCGGCGAAGCCGAAGGTCTTGAAGCCCATCGATTCCAGCGCGACGTTGCCGGTCAGGATCATCAGATCGGCCCAGGAAATCGCGTTGCCGTACTTCTGCTTGATCGGCCAGACCAGCCGACGCGCCTTGTCGAGATTGGCGTTGTCAGGCCAGGAATTGAGCGGCGCGAACCGCTGCTGGCCCATGCCGGCGCCACCGCGACCATCGGTGATGCGATAGGTGCCGGCGCTGTGCCAGGCCATGCGGATGAAGAGGCCGCCATAGTGGCCGAAGTCCGCCGGCCACCAATCCTGCGAATCGGTCATCAGCGCCCGCAGATCAGCCTTGACGGCCGCCAGGTCGAGCTTCGCAAACGCCTCCGCGTAGTCGAAATCGGCGCCCAGCGGGTTGGACAGGGTCGAATTGGCGTGCAGGATCTGCACGTCCAGTCCCTTGGGCCACCAATCCCGGTTGCGGCGACCGCTCTGGCCGTGGTCGACCGGGCACTTGCCCGCGCTGGTGGTGGTCTTGTCGTCCATGGCTAACGCTCCTGTGGCTGGTTGCGGCCGTTATAGGGGGCTGACTTTCATTAGGCCAATCGATAATTCTTCCAGCATCGATAGGGAGAAGTTATCGTGGTCGTGTCCCTCAAGCAGATGCAATATGCCCTGGCGGTGGCGCGCAGCGGCCATTTCGGCCGGGCGGCCGAGGCCTGCGCAATTTCGCAACCAGCACTGTCCCAGCAGATCCTGGCGCTGGAAGAGCTATGCGCCACGCCGCTGTTCGACCGGCTGCGCAGCGGCATCCGGCTCACGCCCTTCGGCCGCGAGTTCATCGGTCTGGCCCAGGAGGTCATCAAGCGCGCCGAAGCGCTCGATTCCCTCGTGCTCGGTCATGCCGGACGGCCCGACCGGCCGATCCGCTTCGGCCTGATTCCCACCGTGGCGCCCTATCTGCTGCCCGAGATTTTCCCCGCTTTGACCAAGGGCCTCCCCGGCCTCGATTTCACCGTCAGCGAAAACCGCACCGAGGCGCTGATCTCGGGGCTGGTCGATGGCAGCCTCGATGTCGCGCTGATCGGCACCGCCGCACCCGATAGCGGCCCCAGCCTGGTCAGCCGGCCGCTGTTCGACGATCCGTTCGTGCTGGCCACGTCGCGCGGCGAGGGCACCACCGAGCCCGTTTCGCTGGCCAATCTGGCGCCCGAGCGCATCCTGCTGCTCGATGAAGGCCACTGCTTCCGCGACCAGACGATTGCCGCCTGCCGTCTCGGCAGCGACCCTGCCCGCACTTTTGCCGCCACCTCGCTGTCGACCATTGTCGAATTCGTCGCCAATGGTCAGGGCGTGACCCTGCTGCCGCGCATCGCCCTGCGCAAGGAAGCCACCGACCCGCGCATCGCCATCCACGACTTGGTCTCGCCTGGCGCCGGCCGGCTGCTGTCGCTGGTCTGGCGCGAAGCGACCCCGTTTGGCAGCACCTTCGACAAGATGGCCGACGTCATCCGCGCCGGGCACAGCGCCCCCTCCTGACGCCGATCCGGTTACCCCGCGGTGCCTATTGTCGTCGCAGGTGCCTCCTTGCTGGGGACGTGTCGTCCTGCCTATCTCAGCCCCCGAGGGCCCAGACAAAGGATATCGATGATGAGGACAAAGCTTGCAGCAGCCATGCTGGCACTGGCCGTAGCCGCGGCTGCACCCATGGTGTCAGCAACCCACGCGCAGGAAGCCGTGGTCGCCGCGCCCGACAAGGAAGCGCTGTTCACCAGCAGCGACCCGCAACTCAACGCCAACAAGCAGGTGGTCTACCACATCGTCCGCGACCTGCTCGAAGCCAACCACTGGGATCTCGCCGATCAGTTCCTGACCGAGCGCTACCTGCAGCACAATCCCAACGTCCCCTCGGGTCGCGACACGGTGGTGGGATTCTTCACCGGCGTCCTCAAGGTGGCGCCGTCGGCCATCCCCGAAAAGATCGCCACACCGGTGGTGTTCGTGTCGGCCGAAGGCGACCTGGTGACGGTTGCGACCGTCCGCACCGAGCCCGACCCCAAGGACCCCGCCAAGACCTACACGACCACCTGGTATGACACCTGGCGCATCGTGGACGGCAAGGCCGACGAACACTGGGACAGCGCCGTCAAGCAGTATCAAATCGTCCGGGCACGACCTGTTCAAGACCAGGGTCGTGCCCCTTTGATTCCGGCGTCTTCCCCATTAATACTCTGGCAGTTGCCGGAGTTACCTGTTGATGGCGCGTGCGCCCGCCAAACCTGCTGCCAAAGGCGCCGTGCCGCGCAAGCGGACGCCGCGACAGCCAGTGGCCGCGCCGGCAATCGCCGAGGTCGCCCCACGCAAGCCAGGACTGCGCGTCTCCCTGCCCTCGCTGGAGAGCGGTTCGACCCGGCTGCGCAAGGTCATTCTCAACATCGCCTTCGTGCTGGCCATCCTGATCTTCATTCCGATCCTGGCCAGCCAGTTCCTGCGCAGCCCGGTGCTGATCGAACCCATCGCCGTGCCCGAGGCGCTGGTCGAGCGCGGCCTGACGCCAGAGGTGGTCGCCAGCCGCCTGTGGGATGGCCTGCGCGATGCCAACGCCCTGGCCCGCACCTCCAAGGCCAGTGTCGCCGCCATCCCCAACAGCCAGCGCGTGCAGTTCTCCGTGCCCGATGTCGGCCTTTCGATGGATTCCATCGTTCGCCAGACCCGGCAGTTCTTCAACATCTATGAGACGCGCATCGCTGGTGAGTTCGTCTGTGCCGACGCTGCCTGTGCCCCCGAGGGCATGGTGCTGCGCCTGCGCGTCTTGCGCGGCACCAGCGAGGTCATCGACCTGCCGGCCGTCGGCGAGCAGGATCTCCGTCGATATTTCACGTCGGCGGCCGTCCAGATCCTCTCGATCCTCGATCCCTTCGTGGCGGTCTCGGCCATATCAGAGACCGAGCCCGTGCGCGCCACGGCCCTCGCCCGCCGGCTGATCCGTCAGCACCACCCCGATGCCAAATGGGCGCATAACCTGATCGGCAACTTGCGCTCCGCGGCCGAGGACTATCGTCCCGCCCTTGCCGAATACCGCGCCGCGCTGGCGCTCGATCCCCAATTCACCATCGCCCAGGCCAATGCGGCCCGCGCGCTGCGCCAATTGGGGGACCCCGTCGCTTCCCGCGCCGAGTATGACGCAATCCTGGCGCGCGACCCACAGTCGCCCGAGGTGCAGGAAGGCTATGCGGAGCTCGCCATCGGGGCCGGCGACATCGATGCGGCGGTGCGATACCTGGAGGCGGCGGCCGCGCTGGACCCCACCAGTCCCCACTATTTCGCCCGCATTGGCGAGGTCGAGATGGCGCGCGGCAACATCGATGCGGCCAAGGGTTGGTTCACCCGCTCGCTGGCCATCGACCCGGCCTACCCGCTGGCGATCTCGCCGATGTTCACGCTGCTGGCCGCCGGAATGGACCTGGCCGGCGGCGAAGCCTTGCTGCGCCGCGCCGCCGATTTCGAGCCCGACAGCGCCGAGGTTCAGGCCCTGCACGGCGCGGCCCTGACCTTCCTCGATCGCCCGGCCGAGGCGCTCGCGGCCTTCGATCGGGCCCTGGCCATCGACCCCGACAATACCGACCTGCTCTATCAATCGGCCAATATGCTGCAAAACCTCGAGCGCCAGGCCGATGCGGTGGTCCGGCTCAATCGCGCCATCGCGCTCGATCCCTACAATGCCGCGCCGATCTTCTCGCGGGGCACGTCGCTGGCCATTACCGGCCACAATGCCGAGGCGCGGGCCGACTTCGAGCGTGTGCTCGAACTCGACACCTCCGGCACGCAGTATGCGTCGATGGCCACAAATTTCATCGATATTCTCGATGGTCTCGACGCCGCCAAGGCGGCAGAGTCGGCAGCACCATGACAGAACCGGCACCCCGCTTGTTCAGCCTGGCCGGAATCGAGGGGCTTTCCTCGACCATCCGCACCATGTTCATCAATATCGGCTTCTTCGTCGCCATGCTGCTGCTCATCCCCGCCGTGGCGAGCCAGTTCTCCACCAGCGCCGTCGTCATCGAGCCCATCGCCGTGCCCGAGGCCCTGGTTGAACGCGGCATTACACCCGAAGTCGCCGCCAACCGGCTGTGGGACGGCCTGCAGGACTTCGCCCGCACCGCCAGCGTCGCCCGCAGCACCATCGTTGCCATTCCCGATAGCCAGCGCGTCGAATTCTCGCTGCCCGATACGGGCATTTCCATCGATTCGGTATCCAAGCAGGTCCGGCAGTTCTTCGGCCTCTACGAAACCCATATTGCCGGCGAGATCATCTGCGATACGACCGATTGTGCGCCAGCGGGCCAGCGCCTGCGCCTGCGCATCATCCGCGCCACCACAGAGATCGTCGACCTGCCACCGATCGGCGATCGCTCGGAGCCTGACTACTTCCGCGACGCGGCGGCCGGCGTGTTCGACGTGCTCGACCCCTTCGTGGCCATCGCTGCCCGCGCCATCACCGATCCCGAGGGCGCCGCCACCCGCGCCCGCCGCCTGGCCCTGGGCAACCATCCTGACGCGAAATGGGCGCATAACCTGCTCGGCGATATTGCCCGCACTGCCGGCGACACCGACGCCGCCATCGCCGACTATCGCGCCGCGCTGGCCCTCGACGGCAATTTCAACCTTGCCCGTATCAATCTCGCCCGCGCACTGGCCGAAAGCGGCGACTTCGCCGCCGCCGACGCCACGCTGGCCGAAGCGACAACTCTCGAACCACAGGCCGCTACCCTTCCCACCGCCCGCGCCGAAATCGCCCTGGCCCGGGATGACCGCCCCGGGGCAATCGCGGCTTTCCTTGCCGCCGCCGAACTCGCGCCCGTCGACCCCACGCCACTGGTGCGTGCCGGTGAACTCGAACTGCAGCAGAACCAGACCGAAGCCGGCATGGCCCATCTCGAGGAAGCGCTGGACCTCGACCCCGGTCATCCCGACGCGCTGCGGCTACTGGGCGAGGCCTACCGCGCCGATGGCGACCTGGCTGCGGCCGAACGGCTGTTCAAGGATTGGGCCGACTATGCGCCCGGCAGCACCGACGCACATCTGGCCCTGGCCGAACTGCTGCTCGAGCGCAACGACGCCAAGGGCGCCGCGGCGCATTACGATCGCCTCGTCGCGCTCGACCCCGCCAGTTTCGACTATGCCACGGCGCGAACGCAGGTCCTGCTCGACCTGGGGCGCTACGCGCAGGCCGTGGACGGGCTCACCCCCTTTGCCGATGCCGAACCGCCCGAGCCAGCCGCAGTGCTGCTGCTGGCGCGCGTCCAGCACCAGGCTGGCAGGACGGAAAGGGCAATCGAACGCTACCGGCAGTACCTGACCCTGCTCCCCGACGCCCCCGAAAAGGCGGAAGTCGAGGCGGCCCTGCTCGAGCTGGGCGGCTAGGCCGTCGCCGTCCGCCCCCGCCGGCGGAAGCTGTCATAGCTGAACACCATCAGCGACACCCAGATCAGCGCGAAGCTGAGCAGCCGCAAGCTGTTCAGGTGCTCGCCAAACAGCGTGATCGCCAGCACGAACTGAATTGACGGCGCGATATATTGAAACATGCCGATCGTGGTCAGCCGCAGCCGGCGCACCGCAAAGGCGAACAGCAGCAGCGGGATTGTCGTCGCCGGGCCGGTCAGCACCAAGAGGGTGAAATGGTACGGATCGGCATGGATGCCCGGCCCCCAGGTCATGATGTTGAACACCACGTAGCCCAGCGCAAACGGGACCAGCATGGCCGTCTCGGCAAACAGCCCGCTGGCCGGTCCCAGCTGCGCCGTCTTGCGGAAATAGCCATAGAAGCCGAAGGACAGCGCCAGCCCCAGCGCGATGAACGGAACGCTGCCCAGCCCGATCGCCTGGATGCCGATGGCAATGGCCGCGATGACGATGGAGATGGTCTGCAACAGGTTCTGCCGCTCGCCCAGCAGCACCATCCCCATCAGGATGTTGACCAGCGGATTGATGAAGTAGCCAAAGCTAGCTTCAAGCACCTGCCCTGTCTCCACCGCCCACACATAGAGCAGCCAGTTGCCGGCCAGCAGCACGGCCGAAAGCAGCGTCATTAGCAGGCGCCGCCGATCGGAAAACAGCGCCTGTACCTCCCGGTAACCGCCGCTGAAAGCCAGGATTGCCGCCAGCAGCAACAGCGACCAGACGATGCGCTCGGAAACGATCATCACCGAGCCGGCGCCCTCGACCTCGCGGAACAGCAGCGGCAGGAAACCCCAGAGCGTATAGGCGGCCAGCGCCGCCAATACGCCATTTCGTCCGTCGGTCGATGCGGGATGGGACGGAGCGACGACCTCGGCCGGCGCTATGGCCTCGGGAGCGGATTCGGGAAGGGACATTAAGAAAAACTCCGCATCCTCAGCGGGATGCCTTTAGGCCTTGATAGCAGCGCCGCTCACCGCCCGCCAATCAGAGTTTGTGATCTGGGCGTCTTGCAAAGCTGATGGGCAAGGCCAACCTTTTCGAGGGTACGGCGTTGGTTCAATGGCGCCAGTTCGGCGCATTCCAACGACCAAACCAGCAGGAGCTCATCATGAAAAAGACCGTCACCTGGGTTTTGATCGCCGACGGCGCACAGGCGCGCGTCCTCGAAAACACCGGTCCGGGCAAAGGGCTCAAGCAGGTGGAGGGTCTCGATTGGGCCATCGATCCGCTGCAGGCGCAGGACATTGTCAGCGATCGGCCCGGCAGCAAGAGCGGCGGTGGCGCCCGGGGCGGCGGCATGGAGCCGCGGACCGACCCCGTCGAATATCGCGAGACCGAATTCGTGAAATCGGTCGCCGCCACGCTGGACCGTCACCAGCAGAAGGGCGCCTTCGATCGCCTGGTCATCGCCGCCGCACCCATCGCCCTGGGCGATCTGCGCAAGGCCATTTCCCCCGCCGTAAAGAAAACGGTGGTGGCAGAATTGAACAAGGACCTGACCAACCTGCCGACCGCCCAGCTCGATCAGCATTTTGCGAGCATCATCGCTGCGTAGTCGCGATGCGACGAACCAAAGGTCTTTAATTCCAACGCACTAACGACAAAGGCCGATTCAACTTCAGAGCAAGTTGAATCGGCCTCTCAATGCCTTGAATCGATCTGTTAATGCGTTGAATCGGACTGGAAGCCCCTGCCCGCCCGCGCGTAGCCCGGCGGCCTAGTCCTCTGATTCCGCGTCGCTTTCCGCGTCATCGCCACGTGCAATGGGCCGCCGCAAGACCGGCGCTAGTAGTTGGGTATGAATTTGACTTCCCAGTCGTTGTCCGGGAACACGGTCAGCACAAACAGCCCCCGGTCGGTGCCCCGGCTCGTTCTCACCGTGACGCTGCAGCTCAGCTTGTTGGCACCCTTATTGCGCAACTTCGACGACAGCACAGTCGCCCGTTCACTGCTCATGGCGCCGCCATTGGACGTGCGCAGGGAGCCCCAGATCTCTTCCATATCCGCGATGGTCTGCGCGTCCTCGCAATTGACCTGGCTCAGGTCGACATAGCGCTGGATGTTGATTTCGGCCTGCACCGGGGTCACCAGAAGCATCGCGATGGCAGCCAGGCCGCCGGCAAGTCTCAGCATGGTCGGTCTTTCGTTGGTTGGCTCGCTACAGGATCGCTGCGCCGCAGGATCGCCCGCCGCGCTGCAAGGCTCAGTCGTCGCTGCTAACGTCGTCGTCTTCATCGCCTTCATCGTCGCCGCCCTCGATGGCGTCGAGAAATTCCAGCAGCATCGAATTGACCAGTTCGGGCCGCTCGATGCTGGGAATATGCGCCACGCCTTCGAGCACGGCCGCGAAAGCATTGGGCATTTCTTCCGACAGGTGCTCATGCCGGTCGATGAGGGCGGTGAAATCCTCGTCGCCCACCAAGAGCAAAGTCGGGGCCCCGACCTCGCTGACACGCGGCCAGGCAGCGGGCCGCTGCTCCTCCAGCGTCAGCTCGGGCTTGCCCAGCGCGATGGCATTCATATCGAGGAACAGCTCACGCACCGCGCCGCCGACCCGACCGCTCTGCGTCCGCGGCCCATCGAGCCATTCATGCGCCTGCACCCGGTTGAGCATGTCGCGATCGCCGCGCTCCCAGGCATCCTCCTCGGCGGCTTCGAGCATCTGCTCGGCCTGCGTCGCCGTCCACGGCGCGCCCGTGATCGAGGTGCCGATCAGCGCCAGCCCGATCACCCGCCCCGGATGGCGCAGCGCGAAATCCACCGCCAGCCCGCCACCCATCGAGCAGCCGACAAACACCGCCGCATGGATATCGAGCGCCGCCAGCACGGCTTCGAGATCGTCGACATGGTTGAACTCTTCGTCCGGGCTTTCGGCCTCGCCATAGCCGCGCCGGTCATAGGCAATGGCGTGCCAGCCCTCTTCGGCCACCGCCGTCATCTGCTCGGCCCACATGCGCTTGTCGCAGACCCCGGCATGCAGGAACACCACCGGCAGCCCCTCGCCAAGCTGCCATCCGGTGAGCCGCGCCCGCCCGGCCTCAACGATGAATGCCTCACCTACCACGCGCAGATTTCCGTATCGGTGGCGTCGCTCACCCAGCAGGCGCCGTCATCCTCTGACCGGTAATAGGTCCCCGGCAACGCGACCGAGCGCCCACCCTCCTCGTATACCGCGCCGACCGAAGCCACGCCGGGACTGTCGATCCACACCTGGAAGGTCGGCTTGCCCGGTGCCGAGATCTCGAAGCTCCCGGCAGCGTCCAGCGACTGGAAATCGCAGCCATACTCGCCGTCATCGGAGGTATAGCAGGTGGCATCCTTGGCCATGGCGACCCCGGAAAGGGTAACGGCCAGCGCCACAGCGCCGGCCAGAGCGGATATTTTCATAACGTCACTCCCGGGCCTGTCGCCCTACTGCTGCACCAGCACGCAGAACTCGTAGTCTTCGTCACGCGCCCAGCAGCCGGGCTTGGCCTCGACGGCGCGAAACTCGCGGAGCTCATCGGGGCGCTGGCCCGGCTTGGGATCGGCGTCGATGAGATAGGCCGTACCCACGCCATCCTCGATGACCGTAAAGGCAAAGATGCGGCCATCCGGCAGCTCAAATGTCAGCCCGCCGCCATCCAGCGCCACGTCGCAATCGAACGTATCATAGCCAGTGACCGTACACTGCCCCGGCGCTGCCGCCGCAAGCGTCACCATCATCCCAGTCGCGGCGGCCGCCATAGCGGTCGCCCAAATCAGTCGTTCCAAGTCGTTGCCCCCAGAGCAAACAGCCTACGCATTGCCGCAGCGACACTCATAGCGCGGGAATGCAGGGGTGTCGCGCGGATTTGGAGAGAATGGTGGACGCCTTTCGAACGAGAAACAATGCATGCGCGAGCGCCGCCTGTAATGCGGTTATCAAAGAACGAGCGGACCCCGAGACGGCTTTCGCCTCGTAGTTAAGTAAAAACATGAGACGAAAGCCGCCTCGGAGTGCCGGTTTTTGGAGCAGTGCGGAATCGCGCCGCAGGGTCGCTCGCCCTGTTGCGGCCGCACTCGGACCTGTGGAAGAGGCAAAACCCCCACCCGGCTCACACCCACCACTGTTCGCCTGCAGGCCGCCGCGTGGGGTGATGGGCGGCACAATACGGGAGGTTTTGGGGGCGGGGATAAATCTGACGTTATGCGTCAGTCGTCTCCCCCACGCAGAGAGGGATCAAGGTGGTGTTTGGCAGGATATCGGGGGCTCTCGTCCCGGTTCCGAGCGTCGGCAGGCGCACGCGTCAATTCCCCAACAAACGCCACTGGGCCAGCTAGGCCTTGGAACGCAGAATGGAAATGTAGGATCGATTTGTATCGCGTCCGGACCACGTTGCCCTCAGGTGTCCTTCTAGCCCCGCAGTATCGGTCTTAATCGTGCTAGGCCAAAGATTCTCGCTGTACTCGAAGACACGCAGCATGTTGTCGACATCAAAAATCCTGCCCGTGTCCGAAGACTTAATGATAGCAACCGGCTTTCTCTCGATGGACATCCGCAGGCCGAGCTCAAACAGGACGTTAGGATTATGGTCGGTAAGGTCGGCGACCACTAGGTCTGCATCCATGATTTCGTTGATGATTGTTGACTGAATCACGTCGCTTCCGTCCTTATTTGCGGTAGCGACATCAAATCCGGCGGCCTCTGCCGCAGGCTTGATCAGACTGTCAAAAACCTCCTCGAAAAAACCTTTCGGCCTGACAGGGTTTTTCTCTGAGAAGGGCATTATTACAAAACAACGCGTGCCTCCCTTATTGTCCGATGCCGCGAAAGACTTAATGGCCGGAATGCGGTTTGCTCGTGACTCTTCTCGAGATGCGTTCGTAGGCGTGGAATCTATCCCCTCCCAAGCCCCACCGATGTTGCAAAAGGTGCAATTCTCTAGAAAAATCCCTCGAAATTCCTGATGCAATTCTTTGGGAAGCGCAAACTGAGAAAGAAGGACGTTTGAGAGAAACTCCATCTCGGGTAGATTATTCCCGTGATAGTACTCAAGAACCTTAGCAAATAAATCCACATTCAAAAATGCTCGGCGGCGCGCCTCAACTTCAGCGTCTGCACTTGCTGCATAGACGACTTCCCTTCCGATTTTCTCGAGGGAGATTGCTGACGCGGAACGCGCTCCTGTTGTAAGGCCGTAGAGTTGAGACGCGCGGGCCAACTGATCAAGCGCACTAGACTTCTCACCAATACCAATGGCCCTAGCTACTTGGTTGGGAGCCCAAGGATTTCCGGCGTTCTTATCCTTCAGCGCTTGTGCGATAACGAGCGTCTTTTCCAGGGAGAACACGGGATAGGGGCGAACAATTGCAGCTCGACGTGGTTTGGTTTCAACCTTTTTCGGCGGCGATTTGTCAGATCCCGACTGGGCGGAAGCAACACTCTTTGCCGCGGCCTTCTTTGGTACGATGACGTCGTCGGACAAAGAGTAACCTCCAATGAGAGGGCGTACTCTATTTGTTCTCGAACAACCTGTCTATTCCAATGAAATGACAATGCACAAGTTACATTGTCATTTCATTTCGCGTCTGTCTTACCGCGTCAGCGGCTTATACGTCGCCCGCTTCGGGTTCACCGCATCGGCACCCAAACGTCGAACCTTGTCCGCCTCATAGTCCGCGAAATTCCCCTCGAACCACTCCACGTGGCTGTCGCCTTCAAACGCCAGCATATGCGTCGCCAACCGATCGAGGAACATGCGATCGTGGCTGATGATCACGGCGCAGCCGGCGAATTCTTCCAGCGCTTCTTCGAGGGCAGCGAGGGTTTCGGTGTCGAGATCGTTGGTCGGCTCGTCAAGGAGCAGGACGTTGGCGCCTGATTTCAGCATCTTGGCCAGGTGGACGCGGTTGCGCTGCCCGCCCGAGAGGTTGCCCACCTTCTGCTGCTGGTCGCCGCCCTTGAAGTTGAAGGTCGAGGTATAGGCGCGCGAGTTCATTTCGCGCTTGCCCAAGAGCAGCACTTCGTCGCCTTCCGAGATTTCTTCCCAGACGGTCTTGTTGGGGTTGAGGCTGTCGCGGCTCTGGTCGACATAACCCAGATGCACGTTTTCGGCGACGGTCACCGTGCCGGCATCCGGCTTTTCCTGGCCGGTCAGCATCTTGAACAAAGTGGTCTTGCCGGCGCCGTTGGGGCCGATGATGCCGACGATGCCGCCCGGGGGCAGCTTGAAGGTCAGGTTGTCGATCAACAGGCGATCGCCGAACGACTTGCTGAGGCCTTCCACGTCGATGACGTTGTGGCCCAGGCGCTCGCCGGGCGGAATGATGATCTGCGCGGTCTGGCTCTGCGTGCGGGCGTCGTTGATCTTGACCAGTTCGTCATAGGCCTTGAGGCGAGCCTTGGACTTGGACTGGCGCGCCTGCGGACTCTGGCCCATCCATTCCTTTTCGCGCTCAAGCACCTTGGAGCGCGCTGCGTCCTCGCTCTTTTCCTGGGCGAAGCGCTTGGCCTTGGCGCCCAGATAGGCGGAATAGTTGCCTTCATAAGCAACGCCGCGGCCGCGATCGAGCTCGAGGATCCAGCCGGTGACATTGTCGAGGAAGTAGCGATCGTGGGTGATGATCAGCACGGCGCCGGCAAATTCGCGCAGGTGGCGTTCGAGCCACGCGGTGGTTTCGGCATCGAGATGGTTGGTCGGTTCGTCCAGCAGCAGCAGGTCCGGCTTGCTCAGCAGCAGCGCACACAGGGCCACGCGGCGGCGCTCGCCACCCGACAGCTGGGTGACATCGGCATCGCCGGGCGGGCAGCCCAGGGCTTCCATGGCGACTTCGACCTGCGATTCGAGATCCCACAGGTTCTCGGCGTCGATCTTGTCCTGCAGGGCCGTCGCCTCGTCGGCGGTCTCATCGGAATAGTCCATCATCAGCTCGTTGTACCGATCGACGATGGCCTTCTTTTCCTTGACGCCGGTCATGACGTTGCCAAGCACGTTCAGCGCCGGATCGAGCTCCGGCTCCTGGCTCAGGTAACCCACCTTGGCGCCCTTGTCGGCCCAGGCTTCGCCCTGAAATTCGGTATCGACGCCAGCCATGATCTTGAGCAGCGTGGATTTACCCGAGCCGTTGGGGCCCAGGACGCCAATCTTGGCATCGGGGTAGAAGCTGAGATGGATGTTATCCAGCACCTTCTTGCCGCCGGCATAGGATTTGGACATTCCGTGCATGTGGTAGATGAACTGGCGAGCCATAGGCTTGCTGACCTCTTCGAGACTTCCGTGGATTGGCCGTCTATGTAGGGCAAGCCCGCGCAGGGGGCAACGGGTCGCGGCATCGTCCGATTTAGGCCGCAATGACCCGCAATGGCTTGCGCCGCCTGCCTTGATCCTGCCTATGGGCCTGTCCCGCCTGCCATTTCCGGAGTTCCCATGATTCTCAGAAGCGCGCTGACCCTGACCATGGGCGCCCTGATGTCCGTCAGCGCCTGGGCGCAGACCGCTCCATCGGAAGCCGAGGTGGTCAACTTCACGCTCGAAAACGGGCTCGAAGTGGTGGTCATCCCCGATCGGCGCGCGCCCATCGTCACCCATATGGTCTGGTACAAGGTCGGCAGCGCCGACGAGCTGCCGGGCAAGTCGGGCATCGCCCACTTCCTCGAACACCTGATGTTCAAAGGCACGGCCCGCCACCCGGCCGGCGAGATGGACCGGGTCGTCGCCGAGATCGGCGGCGATACCAATGCCTTCACCACCAAGGATGTTACCGTCTATCACCAGACCGTGCCGCCCGATTTTCTCGATGAGATGATGGATTTCGAGGCCGACCGCATGCGCGGCCTGATCCTGACCGAGGAAGTGATCGGCGCCGAGCGCGACGTGGTGATCGAGGAGCGCAACCAGCGCGTCGATGTGAGCCCGCAGGCCCTGTTGGCCGAGGAAACGGCGGCCACGGCCTATCAGAACCATCCCTATCGCATCCCCACCATCGGCTGGCTGCACGAGATGGAACAGCTCAACCGCGCCGATGCCGTCGCCTTCTACGATCGCTATTACGCGC
>CBFGMY010000049.1:0-21289 GCA_965650055.1 uncultured Devosia sp. | reverse complement strand
GGCCAAACATCCCCCACCCTTGATCCCTCCCCGCAAGGGGGAGGGTGTCGACTGACAGATCTGAGAACAGAACAATGCCCCTCTCCCCGCAGCGCCTGACCATGCTGGTCTTCTTCCTGCAGCCGATCGCCTTTGGGTCGTGGCTGCCGCGTATTCCTGACGTGCAGCAGGCACTGGGGCTGGGGCCGCAGGGGCTGGCGATTGCGCTGCTGGGCCTCCCCTGCGGCACGCTGCTGACGCTGCCCTTTGCCGGGCCGCTGGTGGGCAAGATCGGGCCACGCATGGCGATCCTGTCCGGCTTCGTGCTCTATTCGCTGGCGGCCAGCCTGCCCGCCTTTGCCATGAACCCGGCCATGCTGTTCGTGGCGCTGATGCTGGCCGGATCGACCATTTCCTTCGTCGAACTGGGGCTCAATGTGCAGGCTGACGCGGTCGAGAAAGCCACCGGGTCGGTGATCATGACCACCTCGCATGGCTTCTGGTCGGTGGGAATCATGGTGGGCAGCCTGATCGGCTCCGGTCTGGCCGGACTGGGCCTCGAGGCCAAATGGGCGATCATGCTCGTCGCCGCCGTCATCCTGCCGGTGGCGCTGCTGGCCTCGACCGCCCTGCCCGTCTTTGCGCCCGAAGCGCCTGTCAGCGAGCACCAGCGCTCGGCCTGGGCTTTGCCGAGCTGGGCGCTGCTGGGCATCTGCTGCTTCGTCTTCGGCATCACCATGACCGAGGGCGCCATGGCCGACTGGTCGGCCATTTTCCTGCGCGACGCGCTGGGCGCCGAAAGCGGCATAGTGGGCCTGGGCTATTCGGTCTTCGCCATGATGGTGGCGGCCGGGCGCTTTGGCGGCGATGCGCTGAAGAAACGGTTCGGCGCGGTCAACACAGCCCGCATCTGCGGCACGCTGGCCGTGGCCGGCGCGGCAATCCTGCTGGTCGCCCCCAATACGCCTCTGGCGCTGTTCGGCTTTGCCATTATCGGGCTGGGCGTTTCGGTCGGTTTCCCGCTGGCGGTGACGGCGGCGGCGGGGCTGACCGACCGCTCCGCCTCGGCCAATGTCGCCATTCTGAGTTTTGTGGCCCTACTCGGCTTTCTGGTGGGTCCGCCGGTTATCGGTTTTGTCGCAGAACATGCCGATATGCGGCTCGGGATCGGGTGCCTGGTGCCTGTCCTGATCGTGAGCCTGCTGCTGACGGGACGGCTGGCCACGAAGCCGGCCCAGCCGCCCGCACATAATCCTGAAGCCGAAATACCCGGAGTGCTCTGATGCGCATCGCCGTTGCTGGTCTACACACCGAATGCAGCACCTATAATCCCGTACTGGCGCGCGAGGCCGATTTCCGCGTGCTGCGCGGCCCCGCCATGCTCAGGGATGCCTATTTCGATTTCCTGACGCATTTCCCGGCCGAATTCATCACCATCCTGCATGCCCGCGCCATTGCCGGCGGGCCGGTGGAACGCGGTATCTACGAAACGTGGAAGGCGGAAATTCTCAACGGGATCAAAGCCGCGCTGCCGCTGGATGGCGTCTATCTCGCCATGCACGGCGCCATGTTCGTCGAAGGCATGTTCGACGCAGAGGGCGATTTCATCGGCGCGGTGCGCGACGTGGTCGGGCCGGATGTGCTGATCGCCGCCAGCTATGACCTGCATGGCAATGTCAGCCAGGCCATTGTCGACAGTCTCGACATCTTTTCGACCTATCGCACGGCGCCGCATATCGACGTGCCCGATACGATGCGGCGGGCCGTGACCATGCTGGTGCGCGCGCTGCGGAGCGGACAGCGGCCCGTCGTCGCCTGGGCACCAGTGCCCGTGCTGCTGCCGGGTGAGCGAACCTCGACACAGGACGAACCGGCGCGCAGCTTCTATACGCAGTTGCAGGCGGTGGAGGACCCGACGGGGATCTGGGATGCCTCGTTCCAGGTGGGCTATGTCTGGGCCGACGAACCGCGCGCCACCGCCTGCGCAGTGATCACCGGCACGGACAGGGCCGCGATGACCGAAGCGGCGCGGCATCTGGCGCAGGACTATTGGAACATTCGCGACCAGTTCGTCTTTGGCACCAAGACCGGCTCGATCGAAGACTGCGTCAACTGGGCAATGACGGCCGGAACGTCGCCGGCCGTGCTGGCCGAATCGGGGGACAATCCAACCGGTGGCGGCGTCGGCGACCGCGCCGAAGTGCTGGCGGAGCTGATCGCCCGTGACGCGCAGGGCGTGGTGTTTGCCGGGATTGCCGACAGGCCAGCCACCGACGCGGCCTATGCCGCTGGCGTCGGCAAGACGGTCACCCTCAGCATCGGCGCGACGCTCGATCTGTCCAGCCGGCCCGTCTTTGCAGAGGCCGAGGTGGTGTTCCTGCTCGAAACCGAGGAGGCTCGCCTGCGCGAGGCGGTGGTGCGGATTGGCGGCATCGACCTCGTGCTGACGGCGCGGCGGCGGCCGTTCCACAACATCCCCGACTTTACCCGGCTGGGGCTCGATCCGCGAACCGCTCGCATCGTCGTGGTCAAGTCGGGCTATCTGTCGCCCGATCTCGGCCCCATCGCCAATCCGAGCCTGATGGCGCTGTCGCCGGGCGTGGTGGACCAGTTCGTCGAGCGGCTGGAGCGCAAACATAAATCGGTGCCGCAATATCCGTTCGACAAGGATTTCGCGTGGTCGCCCGAGGTGAAGTGGAGCAAGCTGGCGGGCTAAAGGTCGGGGCCGATCTTGAGGCGGCCTGGTGGGCGGGGCAGCTTTCGGTCCTTGCCCACCATGGGCGGGGTGAAGAGGCGCGACAAGCCGGCAAAGCCGTTGAGGCGTGCGCGGATATTGGCGCGATCGCCCTTGCCGACGCGGCCATAGCTTTTGCTCACCGTCATATAGGTCTTGAGCCAGGCGCCGAAACCGCTCGCGGACCAGGTTTGCGCCGTGGCATGAACGGTGCGCTCGAGCTGCTCGTAGGTCACCAGCGCGCGTCGCCAGCGATGCTCGTCGAAATCGAGCGCGCCGGTGGCGAAGCCGATGCCCACTTCGCGGCCATACTGCATCAGCGCGGTCGATCTGGCCGGTGGCATGGTGAGGTTGAGGCCGCCTTCTGACGCCGATAGCATGACCCTGGCGATGCGCTCGCGCTGTCCGGGCATGCCGGACAGCATATTGTCCTGCCAGTCCTTGGCGGCGTCGAGAATGCTGCCTGCAAAGGCCAGAAGACCATTGACCTCATGCACCGGCAGATTGACGCCATCGCCCGCCGAGGTCGAGAATTTGACGCGATTGCCTGACGCCAGTCCGCCCGGCGGCAGGGCATCGAGGCTGAGGGCGAAGGTGGGGCGCGAGGGCAGCAGGGCGTCGAACATGTGGATGGGGAAGTTGCTGCTGACCCCACCATCGATGAACCAGAGCTTGCGCAGCCGGACCGTGCCGTCG
Source organism: uncultured Devosia sp. (assembly GCA_965650055.1). Lineage (GTDB taxonomy): Bacteria > Pseudomonadota > Alphaproteobacteria > Rhizobiales > Devosiaceae > Devosia. The sequence continues at coordinate 17,880 of CBFGMY010000049.1, read as the reverse complement.
CCGCCGGTGTGGCGGGCGAGAACTGAGCTGGCGATATCGCGGGTCGACATCGGCACGGCGCAGAACAGCAGCGGAAAGCTCAAGCTCATACGGACCGCGACGACGACAGGCAGGTCGGGCGCCTCGGGGAAGTCACGCAGGTTTTCGTGATGCTTGGGGACCGTGCTCACCCGGGCCAGATGATCGATGATGGCCGAGGGAAAGAAGGACCGCCATGTGGCCAGATCGAAAAAGCCACGCAGCCGCAGATTGGGCAGGGTATGCGGGCGGCGCATGGAGAGGTTGGTGGTCATCATGCGCAGCTCGATGGGCCGGCCGTCGATGGTCACGGCTTCAAGGTCGCCGAAGGTCAGGGGCTGCGTCCGACCGGCCTTGCCGAAGGCGATATCCTGTATGGCTGCGTGCATCCAGTCGGTGAGTCCGAGTTGGGGGGCACCGGGCTGGGTGAGGCCGCTGCAGAGGCCGAAATTGTGCGCGACAAGCGCCTTGGCGGTGCCGCGGAGGAAGAGCGCCAGCGCCACGACCGCGCCGATGAGGCCGCCCAGGATGGCGGCAAGCGCGCCGCCCTGGGCAAGCACGGCAATGGCAGCGCCGAGGGCGAGGCCGGCCGAGAGGATGGGCCAGAAGAGGACGACCGCCGCCCAGGCGATCGCCAGCGCTCCGGTATTGGCCTGGGCGCGCAGCAGGAAGGCGAGCAGGGTCTTGAACTGTGGCGCGGGCTGGAAGAGGCCGGCCAGCAGCGCCGGCAGTTGCTCGCAATGGGCCTGCATGCGCAGGAAGCCATCGGGATCACTGCGGACGCTGCGGGCATACTCGGCGGCGGCGGCAAAGGCGGCCGCAATGGCGCCGGCCGAAGTGCCGCCGATGGAGCGGAAGCGATAGACCCGGGCCATTTCGAGGATGGCGTAGGGATAGACCAGGCCGGAGGTCACCCCGCCCTTCATGATGATGTCGCAGTCTTTGGCGGGGTTGGCGAAGTCGCTGGCTTGGTAGGTGGCCAAGGGCATGGGCTGCTCCGATCGCGTTCGGCAGAACGCTGGCAGCATAGCCGCCGATGACCCATCAAGGCGAGCCATCGGCGCTGGAGACCAATCCCGACTTCAGCCCTCCGGTGGCGCCGGGCAGTCGCTGTCACCCTCGATCAGTTGCAGCGGCAGCACCTTGCGCACCACGCCGAGCGGATAGTCGGCGGCAAAGTCGGGCATGGTGGCGAGGAGGGATTCCGCCAGGGCAATACCGAGCTCGCGCAGCGAGAGATGGAAGCAGGTGAGCTTTGGCGTCAGGTAATGCGCCTGCGGACTGTCGCGGCCCATGACGGCGAAATCCTTGCCCGGCTGAAGGCCGGAATCGTAGAGCCCGCGATAGAGTCCCACCGTCATCATTTCATTGGTGAGGATGAAGCCTGTCGGCCGCTGATCGGGCGGCATGGCGGCAATGCGCTCGCCGATCTGATGGCCGCCGCGATCGTTGGGATGGGCGCGGAAGATGAGATCGGGGTTGAAGGCGATGCCGTGGCGCTCCAGCGCCGCGCGATAGTGATCGATGAAGATGAAGCCGAGATTGGTGTCGTCCATCGGCGCGAAGATGCCGATGCGCCGGTGGCCCTTGGCCACGAGGCGGTCGACACCGATTTCGGCCATGCCCTCGAAATCCAGGTCGAACCAGGGGTGGCCGACATCGGTGAGGCTGCGCCCCAGGGCGATGAAGGGCACGCCGCGCTGCGACAGGAAATCGATGCGGTGATCGTGCCGCTTGGTGGCCGAGATGATCAGGCCATCAACGAAGCCGCGATCGACAACGCGCTGCAGGTAGGCATCCGGATCGTCTTCCGAAGAGCAGAGCAGGACAACAAGGTCGAGCTTGTGGCGGGCGCAGACGGTCTGCACGCCGTCGAAGACGCTCATGAAGAAGACGTCGCCCTCGCCGGTGATCTGGCTGCCGGACTGCATCATGAAGCCGATGACGCCGGTCGTACCCTTGCGCAGGGCGCGGCCGGCCTGGTTGGGCACGTAGCCCATCGCTGCCGCCGCCTCGAGTACCCGCTGCCGGGTCTGCTCGTTGACGTCGGGTTTGCCGTTGAGGGCGCGCGACACGGTGCCGATGGAAATGTCCAGTTCCTGGGCTAAGCGCCTAATGCCCTTCATGATCCTGACATTCCACCCTTGGCCGCGCGCGCCCGCCCGGCGCGATATGGGCAACTCAATGAACCTGGATGGCGGTGGTTGCAAGTCGGCTTGTCCACAGTCCCATTCCCCCCTCGGAATCACTATTGACACTACGAGATTATCATACTTTATTCGTAAACGTTTACGGTGCTTGCGAAAACGGTTTCCTGCGTAGATAGGATACGTTTGATCCGGCCCTGGGAGGAATTACCTTGGTATTCAGAGCCGTTCTTGCGGGTTGTGGAGCTATGTCCAGGGGATGGCTGTCGGCGGTTGCCGACCATCCGCTGCTCAAGGGCCGCGTGGAGATTGTCGGCCTGGTGGATCTGCATCAGCCAACTGCGGAAGCACGCGCAGCCGAATTCGGCCTTGGTGGCGTGACCATCGGTTCCGATCTCGATGCCGTTCTGGCTGCCACCAAGCCTGACCTGCTGTTTGACGTGGTGATCCCGGCGGCCCGCCAGGGCGTGGTCGAAACCGGCCTGCGCCATGGCTGCCACGTGCTGAGCGAAAAGCCGATGGCTGCCAGCCTCGAAGCCGGCAGGGCGCTGGTCGCCCGGGCCCAGGCAGCGGGCCGCGTGCATGCCATCGTGCAGAACCGGCGCTTCATTGCCGGGGTGCGCCGCATCCGCCGGCTGATCGAGAGCGGCGCGCTCGGCGAAGTTACCGCGCTGCATTGCGACTTCTTCATCGGCGCCCATTTCGGTGGCTTCCGCGAAGAAATGGAAAACGTGCTGCTGCTGGATATGGCGATCCACACGCTCGACGCGGCCCGCTTCATGGCCGGTGTCGCCCCCAAGGCGGTCTATTGCCTCGAAACCAATCCGCGCGGCTCGTGGTACGGGCATGGCGCAGCGGCCAATGCCATCTTCGAATTCGACGAGGGCGTGGTGTTCAACTATCGCGGCTCATGGTGTGCCGAGGGCGCCAATACGAGCTGGGAAAGCGCCTGGCGCATCATCGGCACCAAGGGCACGCTGATCTGGGACGGCGAGGCCACCTTCAACGCCAAGGTGGTCGCCAGCGATGACGGCTTCTTCCGCGAACTGGCCGATCTCGAAGTGCCCGCCCCTGACGACATCGACCAGACGCATGGCCATGCCAGCGTCCTGGCGGAATTCCTCGACGCCATCGAGGAAGGCAGGCCGCCCGAGACGGCCAGCAACGACAATATCAAGAGCCTGGCCATGGTGTTCGCGGCGATCGAAAGCGCCAAGACCCACCAGCGCGTGACCATTTCAGTCTAGGGAATTTCGACGTGACCAATCCCGCCAAATCCATCCGCATCGGCACCATGATCCAGGCAAGTGCCGGCAAGGCGCCCGAGAATATTGCCGCCATTGCCGATCTGGGCTTTGAGAGCTTCGAGCCGTTCTTCTGGCAGACCACCAATGGCCAGGACCTGGCCGAGCTGGGCAAGCGCTCGCTCGATGCCATTGGCAATCGCGACATCACCATCTCGACCCTGGGCATGTTCGGCAATCCGCTGGAAGACCAGGAGATGGACCGCCAGACCCTGCAGGGCTGGAAGGACTGCATCGACAACGCCCACCATTTCGGCGCGACCTGCGTCGCCGGCTTTACCGGGCGCGTGCGCAACAAGCCGCTGACCGACAGCCTGCCGCGCTACAAGCAGGTGTGGAGCGAGCTGGCCAAGCGGGCCGCGGACAAGGGCATCAAGATCGCCTTCGAGAACTGCGCCATGGACGGCAACTGGGCCACCGGCGACTGGAACATCGCGCACAATCCAGACGCCTGGGAACTGATGTTCAACGAGACGCCGGACGACAATATCGGGCTCGAATGGGAGCCCTGCCACCAGATGGTCTATCTGATCGATCCCCTGCCCCAGATTCGCAAATGGGCGCACAAGTTCTTCCACGTGCATGGCAAGGACGCGACCATCCGCTGGGAAGTGATCAAGGAGCACGGCATTTTCGGCAAGGAGAAGTTCGTGTTCATGCGCACGCCGGGCTTCGGCGACAGCAACTGGACCGACGTGATTTCCGAACTGCGCCTCGCCGGCTACCAGGGCTCGATCGACATCGAGGGCTGGCATGATCCGGTCTATCGCGATGACCTCGAAATGACCGGGCAGGTCCGCAGCCTCAACTATCTGAAAAACGCTCGCGGCGGCGATTTCATCGACCTCAACTCACTCTATGCGGGCGGCGATCCATCGCTGGCGCGCAACTGACGAAAGCGCCGCGGGCCCAGGCCCGCGGCCACACTGAATTCCACGGCCCGCCGGGAGAGCTGGCCGATGGTTTTGCGGATGGTCCGCACTGTTGGGAGGAAAACCAAATGAGACTATCGAGACTTGCCTTCCTCGCGACGCTGGCACTTTCCAGCGTTTCGATGTTCACGCTTCCCGCCGCCGCCCAGGTGACCCTCAAGATGTGGTCCATCGACGGCGACAACGGGCTCTATACGAAGCTCGTCGAAGACTTCAACGCATCCCAGAGCGACATCGTCGTCGAGAGCCGGCTGGTGCCGTTCGATGATCTGGTGAACGAGGCCCTCAAGGCCTTCGCCACCGGCCAGGCGCCCGACATCATCTCGCTCGACAACCCAGACTTCGCGCTGTTCTCGTCGCGCGGCGCGATGCTCGACATCACCGATCGCGTGGCCAACTCGGACGTCATCGATACCAGCGTCTACTATGAAGGCCCGCTGGCTTCCGCATCGTGGGACGGCAAGCTCTATGGTCTGCCCAAGGCGACCAACACGATTGCCCTGTTCTACAACAAGGACCTGTTCGCCAAGGCCGGCATTGCCGAGCCCCCCAAGACCTGGGACGAACTGCTCGAAGACGCCCGCAAGCTCAACGATCCGGCCAACAATGTCTATGGCATCACCTGGTCGGCCCGTGCTGGCGAAGAAGGCACGTTCCAGTTCCTGCCATGGGTGCAGATGGGCGGCGGCTCGTTCAAGGAAGTCAACACGCCCGGCGCCGTGAAGGCGCTCGAGATCTGGAAGACTCTGCTCGACGAAAAGCTGGCCAGCCAGGACGTGCTGAGCCAGGGCCAGTGGGACTCGACCGGTACGTTCAACGCAGGCAACGCCGCCATGGCCATTTCCGGCCCGTGGGAGCTGGGCCGCATGGCGACCGACGCGAAGTTCGACTGGGGCGTTGCCCTGCTGCCGACCGAAACCGAAGGCGGCCCCCGCTCGTCGGCTATGGGCGACTTCGACCTGGGTATCTTTGCCAGCTCGCAGCACCCGGACGAAGCCTTCAAGGTCATCGAGTACTTCGCCTCGCAGAGCGATCGCCTGTTCCCGGAATTCTCCAACATTCCGCCGCGCAGCGACATCCCGCTGCCGTCCACCGGCAACGCCAATACCGACGCAGCGCTGAAGGTGTTCCAGGAGCAGCTGCAGTATGCCCAGCCGCGTGGTCCGCATCCGGAGTGGCAGAAGATCTCCAAGGCGATCTATGATGCCTTCCAGGCGGCCCTGACCGGCCAGATGTCGGCCAAGGATGCCCTCGACCAGGCACAGGCCACCATCAAGGGGATTGTCGGCTAAGGTTCCTCCCTGACTGGGCCGGCCGGAGCGATCCGGCCGGTCATATCGATTTTTGCGGAGGCGGTATGTCCCGGATTTTCAATAGCATGCGCGACGGCGTCGGGTTCGACCTGATCCTGGTGGGTGCCGCCCTGCTGTTCCTGCTGGCGCTGGCAGGTCTGCCACTGGTCTACAACGTATTGATGAGCTTCCAGCAGGTGGACATGTTCACCCTGGGAACGCTGATCCGCCCCTGGGCCGGTTTTGACAATTACATCGCCGTGGTGAAGCAGCCCGAATTCTGGCTGGTGGCCAAGAATACGCTGATCTTCGTCTTTGCCTCGATGGCCGGGCAGTTCGTGATCGGCTTTGGCCTGGCGCTGTTCTTCGCACAGAAGTTTCCCGGCGCCGCGACCATCCGCGGCCTGTTCCTCGTATCCTGGGTGATGCCCGGCCTGGTGGTGGGCGCGATCTGGAGCTGGATCCTCTCCGGCGATTTCGGCGTGCTCAATACGATCCTGCGGTCGCTCGGGCTGATCGACGGGATCGTGTTCTGGAAATCGGACCCGAACTATTCCATCTGGGCGGTGGTCATCGCCAATATCTGGCTCGGCACTGCCTTCAACATGCTGCTGCTGGCCGTGGGCCTCGCCGCCATTCCGCGCGACCTCTACGAGGCCGCCGAACTCGATGGCGCCAATGCGTTCCAGCGCTTCTGGACCATCACGCTGCCGATGATGCGATCGACGATCGGCGCCGTGCTGTCGCTGGGGCTGATCGGCACGCTGCAGCAGTTCGACCTCTTTCCCGCCATTACCGAGGGTGGGCCGGCCAATACATCGACCGTGGCCGGCTACTGGTCGTGGCAGATGAGTTTCCAGTTGTACGATTTTGCCAAGGGCGCGACGATTTCGGTGATGATGTTCCTGCTCGTGCTGTTCGCTTCGGTGATCTATGTGCGCTCCACCCGTCATGAGGTGCGCGGATGACCCGGCCTTACACTCCATGGCTCCTTCTGGTGGTGGCGCTGGCGCTCGCCGCGTTCTACCTGTTCCCGCTCTACTGGATGTATGTGACGAGCCTCAAATCGGCTTCGGAAATCTACTTCAACCCGCCGACCTTCTGGCCGCTCACGCCCGATACGAGTGTCTACCCGTTCGTGTGGTTCGGGCGGTCCATGCCGACCTTCCTGTGGAACTCGGTGCTCATCGCCTCGGGCGTCACAGCCATCACGGTGATCCTGGGCACAGGCTGCGCCTATGTGCTGGCGCGCTATCGCAGCGCGTGGGTCGATGTGGGCCTGTTCCTGATCCTGATGCTGCAGGTGCTGCCGGCATCGGTCATGATCACGCCGCTCTTTGTCGGCTTCAACCAGATCGGCCTGCTGCACTTTCCACGCACGGCGGTGGTGCTGGCGGCGGCGGCAAAGTCGATGCCGTTCTTCGTGGTGCTGGTGCGCGCGACCTTCATGAGCGTACCGCGCGAGCTGGAAGAGGCGGCGCTGGTCGACGGCAATTCCCGCGTCGGCGCCTTCTTCTCGATCGTGCTGCCGCTGGCGCGTAACGGCATCCTCGTCTGCGCCATCCTCACCTTCATGAGTGCGTTCGGCGAATACATCTATTCCAAGTCGATCATCCAGGAAACGAGCCTGCAGCCGGCCAGCGTGGGCCTGGCTGGCTTCCTCGGTCCGAACTCGTCGGACTGGAACTCCATCATGGCCTATTCGGCGATCTATGTGACCCCGATCCTGGCCGTCTTCGTCCTTCTGCAGCGCCGTATCGTCTCCGGCCTTACCTCGGGAGCCCTCAAATGAGTGCACAGATCGAGCTCAGCAATATCGACAAGCATTATGGCGCCTTCCATGCGCTGCGGAATGTGAGCCTCTCGATCGAGAAGGGCAGTTTCGTGGCCCTGGTGGGCCCCTCGGGCTGCGGCAAGTCCACGCTGCTGCGATCCATCGCCGGGCTGGAATCGATCACCTCGGGCACGCTCAAGATTGCCGGGGAAACCATGACCGGCGTGCCACCGCGCAAGCGCGACGTGGCCATGGTGTTCCAGAGCTACGCGCTCTATCCGCATATGACGGTGGAAGAGAACCTCACCTATTCGCTGCGCCTGCATGGCGTGGGCAAGGCAGAGGCCAAGGCCAAGGCCGCCGAAGTGGCGGCGACGACGGGGCTGTCGGCGCTGCTCAAGCGCTATCCGCGCGAGCTTTCGGGCGGTCAGCGGCAGCGCGTGGCCATGGGCCGCGCCATCATCCGCAATCCCAAGGCCTTCCTGTTCGACGAGCCGCTGAGCAACCTGGACGCCGCCCTGCGTGTGCACATGCGCAAGGAAATCCGCGCGCTGCATGACCGCCTGGGTGCAACGTCGGTCTATGTGACGCATGACCAGATCGAGGCCATGACCATGGCCGACCATGTGGTGGTGATGCGCGATGGCGTGATCGAGCAGCAGGGCAGCCCGCTCGAGCTCTATGATCGCCCGGTCAGCAAGTTCGTCGCCGGCTTCATCGGCTCGCCCGCCATGAACTTCGTGCCCGGCACCATCGGAGCCGACGGCCAGAGCGTGCAGCTCGACATCGCCGACAGCCTGTCGCTGCCGCTGGGGCGGACGGTGGAGGCGGGGCGCAAGGTGCTGGTGGGGCTGCGGCCCGAGCATCTGCTGGTCACCGAGACGGCAAGCCTGCGCCTGCCTGTGGCCGTGGTGGAGTCGACCGGCTCGATGACCTACATCACCACCGACACGGTGCCCGAGCTGACTGTCGTCGAGACGCACCGCACCGGCGTCAAGGCGGGCGACGTTATCGGCGTGGCGATCGCAGCCGAGCATATCCACCTGTTCGACCTGGCGACCGAGAAGGCCCTCTAGGCCGGCGCCCTGCCCTACCGGCGGCGCGCACTGGAACCAGTTGCTGGCCTATGCGGTTGCTCCTCAATAGAAGGAGTGCCGCATGACTGTGCCCGCAACATATCGGCTCGTGCCTGTCGGCCAGCAATCGCCCCACGCCGTTACGGTCGGCATCGAACTTGCGGAGGACGGCACAAGCAAGGCCGCCGTCTGGTGGGAGGCCAAGGGCGATATCGACGCCGACGAAGCCGAGTACGGCGATGTGACCGAGGCGCTCGCCGCTGCCGAGGCGGCGCGCACGCTGCATGGCTTTGACGAGGTTGTGGTGGTGCTGTCCAAGCCCGATCTCTGGGATGCCCACTGGGGTCAGTTGCGCCTGCCCGATGTGGCGAAGGAACCGATCGGCGATGTCACGCAAACCGATCTCACGTCTGGAGAAACCTACGAACTGGCTGCCGGTATCGAGGAAGAGCGCGACGCCTGACCGATCGCATAAAAGGCGCAACCAATCGTCATTGGCCGCGTTGTCCTGCGCCACTTGTGGGCCAATTGGGGACGTGCATGCCCGATCCATTCGAAGCCACAGGTACGCCTGAGGGCCGCTATCGCCTGCTTGTCGAATCGATCAGCGACTACGCCATCTACATGCTCGACGTCGACGGCACGGTGACGAACTGGAATGCGGGGGCACAACGGTTCAAGGGCTACACCGCCGCCGAGATCGTCGGGCAGAATTTTTCACGCTTCTATCGCGAAGAAGACCGGCAGGCCGGCATTCCGCAGCGCAACCTGCGGCTGGCTGCTGAAGAAGGCCGGTTCGAGGAAACCGGCTGGCGCGTTCGCAAGGATGGTACCCAATTCTGGGCCCATGTGGTCATCGACCGGATCGTCGATCCGCAGGGTAAGCTGATCGGCTTCGCCAAGATCACCCGCGACCTGACCGAGCGGAAGCAGCGGGACGAGGCCCTGCGGATCAGCGAGCAGCAGTTTCGCCTGCTGGTCAAGGGTGTGACCGACTATGCGCTCTACATGCTCGACACCAATGGCAATGTGGCCAGCTGGAATGCCGGCGCCCAACGCATCAAGGGTTATGAAGAGGCCGAGATCATCGGCCAGCACTTCTCGCGCTTTTATACCCAGTCCGAGCGCAGCAGCGGCGAGCCGGAACAAAACCTCGCCATCGTGCGGGAGACGGGCAGCGTGGAACGCGAGGGTTGGCGCGTCCGCAAGGACGGGACCCAGTTCTGGGCGCATGTGGTGATCGATGCCATCCGGGACGACGAGGGGAACCTCGTGGGCTTTGCCAAGGTAACGCGCGACATCACCGAGCGGCGCGAGGCGCAGGTCCAGCTCGACCAGGCGCGCAATGCCCTCTTTCAATCGCAGAAGATGGAAGCGATCGGGCAGCTCACCGGCGGGGTGGCGCATGATTTCAACAATCTGCTGATGGCCATTCTGGGGAGCCTCGAAATCGTCTCCCAGCGCCTGCCGCATGACCCCAGGATCAGCCCGTTTCTCGACAACGCGGTCAAGGGCGCCCAGCGTGGCGCGGCGCTGACCCAGCGCATGCTGGCCTTTGCCCGGCGCCAGGAACTCGAAAGCGGCCCGGTGGATGTGGCGGAAACCGTGACGAGCATGCGGGGGATTTTTGACCGCGTGCTGGGACCGGGGGTGCTGGTGACCTCGCGCATTCCATCCGGACTGCCGCCGGCCCTGACCGACCGGGCGCAGCTGGAATCGGCCCTGCTCAACCTGGCGGTCAATGCGCGCGACGCCATGCCGGCGGGTGGCGCGATCACCGTCAGTGCCGAGGAGGTCGTCGTCAAGAAAGAGGCTGGCAGGCTCAAGCCGGGTCGCTATATCGTGCTGGCGATCAAGGACGAGGGCGAGGGCATGAACGAGCAGACGCTCGCCCGCGCCACCGAACCGTTCTTCACCACCAAAGGCGTCGGCAAGGGCACAGGCCTGGGCCTGTCGATGGTGCATGGCCTGGCCGAACAGACCGGCGGCCGGTTCGTGCTCAGCAGCAAGCCTGGCGAAGGCACGACGGCCGAGCTGTGGCTGCCTGTGGCGGTCGACGAGGCAGCCCCTTCACTCCCAGCCGACGAAGCCGGACCGCCCGCCTTTCAGCCCAAGCGCGTGCTCGTGGTCGACGACGACGCCCTGGTTCTGCTCAACACCGCGACAATGACCGAGGACCTCGGCCATCAGGTCCTGGAAGCCACATCCGGCAAGGAGGCGCTGGCCAAGCTGCGGAGCAATCCGATCGACCTGGTCATAACCGACTATGCAATGCCGCAGATGAATGGCGGACAGCTGGCATCGGCGATCACGGCTGAATGGCCCGATATCAAGGTCATTGTCGCCACCGGCTATTCTGAAATGCCGGAGGAGTTGCGGGGCAAGTTCGAGCGGCTTGGCAAGCCGTTCTGGTCGCATGACCTGAAGGCGGCGATCGAACGCACCTTTTCCTGAGCCATCCTGGCGTCGGTATCCTAGTGGCCAGGCTCAGCGCACCTCGTCGTCAGGATGGTCCCACTGGGTGAAGGCTCCACCGGTGAGACGCTGGCGCGGATCGGCCGGATCGAGCGGCTCACGCGGGTCGGGCGTGCCCAGTTCAAGTGCGCCATGCCGCGGCGACCAGCCGAAATCGGCATCGGGCGGATTGCGGTAGAAAGCGTTGGGATTGTCGGAGATGCCGAACATGGTCCGGTGACCCAGTACCGGCACGTCGAGGGCATGATCGACCAGGCTCAACAGGTCGTCCTGGTTGAACCACAGCCGCGCATCGCGGGGGCTGCTGGGATTGCTGGCGGCGCAGATGCGGATGGCCAGGCACTCGATGCCGAACTTGTCGAAATAGAGCCGGCTCAAGGTTTCGCCAAAAGCCTTGGAGACCCCATAGAGCGAGTCCGGGCGATAGGGGTCCTCCGGCGCGATCGGTACCTCACTGGTCGGATACATCCCCTGCACATGGTAGGACGAGGCGAAGATCACACGGGTGACACCGGCCTTTCGGGCCGCTTCGAAGACGTTGTAGGTGCCCGTGATATTGGCCTCGAGCATGGTTTGCCAGCCGGCCTCGCTGGCCATGCCGCCGAAATGGACGACGGCCGAAATGTCCTGGCCCATCAGCCGGTCGATGGCGGAACGATCGGCCACGTCCGCGATCTCGACCCTGGCGCCATCGGCAGGGGCGGCGATGTCTGTGGCAAGAAACGCCCGGTTCCGCGCCGTGAACCAGTGGCGCAGCTGGGTGCCGAGCTGACCTGAGGCGCCGGTCAACAGGATTTTGGGCATGGTTTGGGTCCTTCGGAGGGTTATTGCCTAGGATGGGGCTGTGGGGCTGTCAATTATGAATCATACTTCTTTGTGGATCGCGCCAGTTTGTCGCCGTTGACAGGGTCTGCCGGCGGAGGCAAGATCAAAGCAGTCATACTAATTATCGAATGCAGGAGCCCAACGTGACCCTAGACGAAATCAAGGCCAAGATCGGCTCGGGCCTGCTGTCCTTCCCGGTGACGGACTTCGATGCGGCGGGTGAGTTCGACCGCGATTCCTATGCCGGGCGGCTGGAGTGGCTCTCGTCCCATCCGGCATCGGGACTGTTCGCGGCCGGCGGTACGGGCGAGTTCTTTTCCATCGGTTACGACGAGTATGATGCCGTGATCGGTACAGCAGTCCGCAACAGTTCGGCTGACGTCCCGGTGCTGGCCGGCGTCGGCTATGGCACGCGCATGGCGGTCGATCTGGCGCGGCGCGCCGAAAAGGCTGGCGCCGCGGGCATCCTGGTGCTGCCCCACTACCTCATGTTTGCCGAGCAGGAGGGCATCATCGCCCATATGAAGGCGATCTGCGACGCGGTGGGGATCGGCGTGATCTATTATGCGCGCGACAATACCAGGCTGACGCCGGACTCGCTGGCGCGATTGGCCGAGATGTGCCCCAACCTGATCGGCTACAAGGACGGGATCGGCGACCTGCAGCTGATGGTCCAGATCGCCAGCCGTGTCGGCGATCGCCTGGTGCATATCGGCGGCCTGCCAACGGCCGAAGTGTTTGCGCAGCCCTATCTCGAAATGGGCGTCACCACCTATTCCTCAGCCGTGTTCAACTTCGTGCCGGAGCTGGCGCTGCGCTTCTACACCGCCGTGCGCCAGCGCGACAACGAGACCGTCCAGACCCTGCTGAGGAGTTTCTACCTGCCGCTGATCGCCCTGCGCGACCGCAAGCGCGGCTATGCCGTATCGCTGATCAAGGCAGGCGCCGAGATCGTCGGCAAACCGGCGGGCAAGGTGCGGACGCCGCTGACCGAGCTCAATGCCGAAGAGCGGGAGACGCTCGCCGCGCTGATTGCCGCGCATAGCTGACGGCCTGACCTTTGACTCCTCGATAAGACCAGCTTTCCAGCCCAAACCTCCCCCACCCTTGATCCCTCCCCGCAAGGGGGAGGGTGTCGACTGAGAGGCAATTGATCGGGGAGTTTACCGCCCGTAAGGGTCCCAACCATTGGCCTGGAACAAGGCGATGATGTAGCCGAAGCTGAAGGCGAAGGCGGTTTCGAAGGGCGCCTCGCCGTCGATCTCGGGCACATGGTCGGGCATGATCATGCAGTCGACGCCCAGCTCCTTGTAGAGGCGGAGCGCGGCCGGCATGTCCATGTCGCCGGCATCGGCGAATTCCTCGGTAAACGAGTAGCGCCCGCCCTTGATGTTGCGGAAGTGGACGTTGAAGATCTTCTTGCGCTCGCCGAACCAGCGGATGATGTCGCCAATCTCCTCGCGCGGATTCTCGAGGCTTTCAGCGATGGTGCCCTGGCAGAAATTGAGCCCATGATAGGGGCTTTCGGCGATGGAAACGAACTTCTTGAGACCCTCGGCGGTGCTCAGCACGCGGTGCTCCATGCCCTTGTAGCCGGGCGGGGTCATCGGATCATGCGGATGGCAGGCCAGGCGCAACTTGCTGGCTTCAGCGACCGGCACCACGCGCTCGAGGAAGTAGGTGATGCGCTCCCACATCTGGTCGGCACTGACCTGCCCTGCCCGCGTGGGAACGTCGCTATCGGCGGCCTGATCGGCGCGGAAGGTCGACATGATGGCGCCACCGCGACCCCGTTCTGACGGCGTCCGCGGAATACCCAGCAGGTTGAAATTGTACTTGGCGGCGCCGATGCCCATGGCGCTGAGATCTTCGATCAGGCGACAAATGCCGTCGATCTCACGATCCCGCTCCGCCTCACCCAGCACGATGCCGGGCGCGCCATGGGGCTTGTCGATGCCCGAGGACGGGAGCGGTAATTGTACCATGTCGAGGACGAGGCCCGCCGCCTCTACGCGATCGATGTGGCGGCGCAGCACGTCGCGCGTCCAGCCATAGGCGCTGCCGGGTGGATCGATGCAGACGTGGACAAGGCCCAGTTGCGCAAGCTGCCGCAGGTAGCGATCGCCCAGTCGTTCGACGTCGTTGCCACTCAGTTGGGTGCCCACATACATTGACCGACCTCGTACGTTTTTTGATTTCTCAAAAGTTGTATGAAAGATTTTGCCTTGCTACAAGCAGAATGCTCAGAAGCGGTGTTTTGCGTGGGAACGAAGGCTGTGGCAGCTACCGCAGGATGACAGATTTGCGTAACATGCCATTCGATGTACTGCCGCATGTCGGGCCAATAGGTTCACATGATGCGACACGCATGAGACGCAGGTGAGGGGCAGGCGAGACTATGGCGGAAATCGAAGCCCCGCGGCTGACCGATCGGGTCAAAACCGGCCTGGTCCGACTGATCGCCGAGGACGGGTTGCAGCCCGGCGACAAGCTGCCGCCATCGGACCAATTGTGCGCGCGGTTCTCGGTAAGCCGCACCGTGGTGCGCGAAGCGATTGCCAGCCTCAAGGCCGAAGGACGGCTGCGCTCGCTGCGTGGCAGCGGCGTCTATGTCAGCGAGCCGCCCAAGCCGGTGGGCGGCTCAATGCTGATGGAAGCGCCCCAGGACATCGGCGAGGTGCTCGACTTCATGGAATTCCGCATGAGCGTCGAAATCGAGGCAGCGGGCCTGGCGGCCGAGCGCCGCACCGAAACCAATCTGCTGCGCATGGAACAGGCGATGAGCCAGTTCGCCCGGCACCTGGAGGACAATACGCTGGCCACCGACGCCGATCGCAGCTTTCACCGCGCCATTGCCGACGCCACCAACAATACGCGGTTTCGCCTGTTTGTCGACGAGATGGGGGAGCGGCTGATCCCGCGCCGCGCGCTGCGCGCCAGCTTCACCGACGAGAAGGACAAGGCCGAATTTCTCGACAATATCCAGAGCGAGCATCGGCGCATCTTCGACGCCATCAGCGAGCGGCGCGCCGACGATGCCAGGGCGGCGATGCGGCAGCATCTGGAGGGCGGCCGGCGGCGCTATCGCGAATGGAGCCTGGCGCATGACCTCGACAGCGAGACGCCATGACCCAGCCTGAGATCAGCTTCGTCGTGCGGGAGCGCTTCGGGGTGGGCGAGAGCCCGGTCTGGGACGCGGACCGGCAGCGCCTGCTATGGTGCGATATCCCCGCCGGGGTGATCCACGCGCTGGACCTGGCCAGCGGCGCCCGCCAGAGCTGGACCTTCGGCGAACCGGTGCCCAGCTTCGGACTGGCCCGCAATGGCAGGCTGGTGGTGGCCCTGCGCAGCGATGTGGTGCTGTTTGACCCGCAAAGCGGCGCCCGCACGATCGTGGCGTCGGTGACCCATGCCAAGTCGTCGATGCGCCTCAACGATGGCAAGGTGGGGCCTGATGGGGCGTTCTGGGTCGGCAGCATGGACGCCGATGGCGACGCGGCAAAGCTCTATCGCGTCGGGCCGGACGGCTCGGTGCGGACAATCGCCGAGGGCATCGCCATCTCCAACGGTCTCGCCTGGAACGCGGCGTGCACCCGGCTCTACCATTCGGATTCGCGTGGCGGGATGTGGCTCGACTGCTGGGATTTCGACGCCGCCAGCGGGGCGGTGTCCAACCGGCGCCGGCTGCGCGACCAGGACCTGCCTAATGGCAGGCCCGATGGCGGCGCCTGCGATGAGGACGGTATCTACTGGTCGGCGGGTCCGTCAGCCGGGCGCATCAATCGCTTTTCGGCCGACGGCGCCCTGCTCGGCTGGGTGGACCTGCCGCTGCAGCACCCGACCATGCCCTGCTTTGGCGGGGCTGACGGGCGAACCATCTTCGTAACCAGCCTCAATTCCGGATCGGACGAGGCGGGGCGCGACGGCATTGTCAGTTTCCGAACCGAGACGCCCGGCGTGCCGGTGAGCATCTTTGCAGGCTAGGCCTGCGCGGCGTGGTGGCAATGGCAAGAGGTCGTTAACAATAAATTCGTCCACGGCAGGTATTTAGGTTTCATTGACCTTTGGATGAGGAAACCGAAAATGGCGTTCGGTATGCTTGGCGGCGCAAAGGCCGCGGCGCTATTGGCAGATCACGCGGCACTCGAGGCGATCTCGAACTCGCAGGCGATCATCGAGTTCAATCTCGACGGCACGGTGATACGGGCCAATGCCAATTTCCTCAGCCTGCTGGGCTATGAACTGGCCGAGATTGTCGGCCAGCACCACCGGATGTTCGTCGAGCCTGCCTATGCGGCAAGCGCCGAGTACCAGGCGTTCTGGGAGCGGCTGCGCAAGGGCCAATTCGACGCCGCCGAGTATAAGCGGGTCGGCAAGGGCGGCCGGGAGGTCTGGATCCAGGCCTCGTACAACCCCGTCTTTGATGCCAATGGCAAGCTGAGCAGGGTGGTCAAGATCGCGAGCGACGTGACGGCGCAGAAGCTGGCCGCCGCCGACGCCCAGGGCCAATTGGCAGCCATTGCGAAATCCCAGGCGGTGATCGAATTCAACATGGCCGGCGAGGTGCTGACCGCCAACGCCAATTTCTGCGCCGCCCTGGGCTATCAACTGAGTGAAATCCAGGGGCGCCACCACCGGATGTTCGTTGAACCCAGCTATGCCAACAGCGACGAATATCGCCGCTTCTGGGACGGATTGGGCCGGGGCGAATACCAGGCCGCCGAATATCTGCGCCTGGGCAAGGGCGGCCGGGAGGTCTGGATCCAGGCGTCGTACAACCCGATCCTCGACCTCAACGGCAAACCCTACAAGGTGGTGAAATTTGCCACCGACGTCACCGGCCGGAAGTCAGCAGTCAACCTGCTTGGCATTGGGCTGGAGAAGCTCGCGGGCGGCGACCTGACGGCGCGGATCGACACCAGGTTCATCGGCGAGCTCGAAGAAGTCCGCACGGCATTCAACGAGACCGTGGCAAAGTTCTCGGGCATCGTCAGCCGGCTGCGCGATACGTCCCGGGCCTTGCGCACCGCGACTGAGGAAATCCTGACCGGGGCAAACGATCTCAGCGAGCGCACCACCAAGCAGGCGGCGGCGATCGAAGAGACCACTGCGGCCATGGAGCAGCTGGCCACCACCGTCGGCGAAAATGCCCGCCGCGCGGACCAGGCCAACACCAAGGCCCAGCAAGTGTCCCACACCGCCGAAGAGACCGGCGAGGTGATGAAGCAGTCCAACGCGGCGATGGAGCGCATCTCCACCTCGTCGGGCAAGATCTCCAATATCATCGGCATGATCGACGACATCGCCTTCCAGACCAACCTTCTGGCGCTCAATGCGTCGGTGGAAGCGGCGCGGGCCGGAGACGCCGGCAAGGGCTTTGCCGTGGTGGCCGTGGAAGTGCGGCGGCTGGCCCAGTCGGCGGCCAGCGCGTCATCGGAGGTCAAGATCCTGATCGAACAATCGGCCACCGAAGTGTCCGGCGGCAGCCGCCTGGTGGCCGAAGCCACCAGCAAGCTGGCGGCCATGCTCGATGGCATCAGGGAGAGCACCCAGCTCACCGACGGCATTACCCAGGCGACGCGGGCGCAATCGGGCGCCATCTCGGAAGTCACCACGGCCATCCGCCAGATGGATGAAATGACCCAGCACAATTCGGCACTGGTCGAGGAGACCAATGCCGCGATCGAGCAGACCGAGGCGCAGGCACGCGAACTCGACCAGATCGTGGAAGTTTTTATCGTTGACGGCGAGGCGCCCCTGCCGGAGCGCCGGCAACCGGCCCGCGCGGCCAGCCCCGCTCCCGCGGCCAAGGCACAGGCGCGGGTCAAATCGGCGGCGGCCACCTATCTCAGCCGCGGCAACACGGCGATCAAGGCGGACTGGGACGAGTTCTAGTCGCCGCCAACGACGGAGCGGCTATCGCAGCCTTAATGACGGCCGAGGCGTCGATGTCGTTGAGAGAAGATTTGGCGCGCCCTAAGAGATTCGAACTCCTGACCCCCAGATTCGTAGTCTGGTGCTCTATCCAGCTGAGCTA
>CBFGMY010000048.1:0-21331 GCA_965650055.1 uncultured Devosia sp. | reverse complement strand
GTTATCCTTTGAGATGCTTGAGGTCGCCGGCAGATTGCGGCACGTTCGGGCCGGACGCCAGAGCGTGCGGGAGCGATCATGAGCAATTCGTCTGTCGGACCTGATCTAGATAGTGGCTATCTGCTCTCGCGCCAGTATCGCGACAGCAAGAAGCTCGAGGCGCGGGCGAACCTGCATAGCCGCTATGGCCGGGGCGGTGGCGGCAACTGGTTCGAGTGGATTGCCGGTCATGCCAATCTGCCGACGGGCGCAGCGGTGCTCGATATCGGCTGTGGTCCGGGCTGGCTGTGGGCGCAGGGCAAGGACGTGTTTCCGTCTGGCCTGGCATTGACCCTGGCGGATTTTTCGCCCGGCATGGTCGCCGATACGGTGAAGGCCGCGGAAGCCGCGGGGCGCTATGCCAAGGTCGAGGGCGTCGTCGCCGATGCCAGCAAACTGCCGTTTGCCGATGCGAGTTTTGACGCCGTGCTGGCCTGCCACATGCTCTATCACGTGCCTGATGCGCGCGTGGCGCTGGGCGAGTTCAAGCGCGTGCTGCGGCCGGGCGGCATTCTTGCCGTGACCACCAATCTCGAAGGCAATATGGGGCCGTTCTATACCCTGGGTGCCTCGGCATTCGGCGGTAAAGCCAGCGATCCGGCGGCAGATGTGTTCGGGCTGCGCAAGGCCGAACAGTTGGTGGCCGAACAGTTCGGGGATGTGCAGGTCTTCGAGGTGCCCGGCGAACTGGCTGTGACCAGCACCGAAGACATCGTACTGGCGCTGACCTCTTTCCCGCCCGGCGACGATGCCGACGACGCCGCGGTCGCGCGGCTGGTGGAACTGGTCGAGGCGGCGCTGGAGGCCGGTGGCGGCACGATTGTCATGCCCAAGGTGACGGGCATGGTGCGGGCGACCAAGGCGGCCTGACGGGCCCCAGGAAAATTCTCGGCGGAATTGTCGAAACCCCGGCCGACGGGGCGACATGCGATCGAGGGCCGGACTATCCGGCTGCGGGATGAGGATCAACCACCATGCTTGCCGTTACCAGTTACCCCGAAGTCTATGTGCAACTCACCGCCGCCAAGCTCGAAGAGCAACTCGCAGCCTATGCGGCGCTGGCCGCAGCGGTGAAGGGCAATGCCAAGGCCGAAGCGGCCCTGGCCGCCTTCGCGCCGGGCCACTTCAATTCCATGTTGCTGGCGCTGGACCATCACTTCATGCACCGCATGCGCGGCGCCGAAGGCAAGGACGGCAATCCGCTCAACGAAGTGCGGATGCTGAGCGATTCCATCATGGAGCATGATGGCGTGCTGAGGGAGAACAAGACGATCAAATACAAGGCCGAGAAGGCCGTGGCGGGGATCGCGCCCGGACAGACGATCGCGCTGGACGCCGAAACGTTCGAGCGGCTGGCCAGGGCCTATATCGCGGAACTGGGGAAGCGGTTTCCTGGTTAAGGTGGAGCGATCGCCCTGCGATGTCGGCAGGGATTTGGAGGGGCGATGACCGAAACGGAGGGCGCATGGGATGGGGACACTCTCGGGAGAAAAGCCGAGGGCCAGTTCCTCATTGATTTCGTTAGGGCTCAACGCGAGGATGCCATCGCGCTTGAGAAAGACTTCACGCTCGTACTTAACCTCGATGCCGATTGGGGCTACGGGAAGTCCTTCCTATTAGAGCACTTGGCGAAGCAGCTCTCTGCGGGTGGGCATGTCGTTGCCAAAATCGATGCATGGGCCAGTGACTTCGCATCAGACCCACTGGTGCCGGTAATGGCCGCCCTCGAGCAAGCGCTTCAGCCACATCTTGCGAGAGGCGAGACGGGCAGCAAATGGCAGGCGGCCAAAGAGAACGTCGGTCCGATCCTAATGGCCGCTGGTGGGGGACTCTTGCGCGGCTTGGCGAACAAATTCCTGCCCGGAACCGCTGATGCTGTGGCTGACCTAGTCCAGGGGGATCTCGGGGACCAGGCCGAAAGCGTGATTGACGATGCTGTTTCCGAAGGCGCGCGAAAGGCCATCGACACATTGATAGACAAGTTCGCCCAACAAGCTCTGGACGAATTCCGGCAGACGTTGGCGTCAATAGCTAATTTTAGGCTCGATCTCGCGGCGGTAGTAGCCTTAGCCGGCGGAGAGCGTCCTATGCCGATGTTCGTCCTGATTGATGAATTGGACAGATGCAGGCCATCGTACGCTGTCGCTATGCTTGAACGCATCAAACATCTGTTTCAAATCAAGGACGTCGTCTTCATTGTGGCTACCAACACCGACCAGCTGAAACACTCTATCCGAGCGGTTTATGGCACAGGGTTCGATAGCGAGCGATATCTGCATCGGTTCTTCGACCTAACCTATAGCCTCGCAGAGCCGCAGCGAAACCGCTTCGTGCTCGGATTGCTGGAAAGCTATCCGCGGCTGAAAGACGCCACGGTTATGCCGACTGTTTTGGTTCCAGAATACCTTAATGCGATTTACACGGCCTTCGACATGAGCGCCCGCGATATGGCCCAGTGTACGTCACTGCTTAATGCAATTATCTCGACTTGGCCGAACAATGAGCGGCCGATCTATCCAATACTCATCCCGCTAGTATGCGCGCAGCAGTTGAGGCTAGAATTCCGAACGCTGGCTGACGCAAGTGTTCGACTTGCGGATCGGCTGCGATACGATGGTTGGTATGGGGGAGCCTTTCTAGCGCAGAACAACACGCAAGAACGGGTTCACATCCTAACTATGCTAAAATTGGCAGCAGGCTATGTGGGCAACGGCGTACGGTCGTTGGCGCAAAGCAACCCCGCCTTTGGCCGTGAGGCTTGGATTGCTAGCCGACTTCTTGAAGGAACTAGCGGCACCAAGTTTAGTGTTGAAGCTTACCCCCAAAGGGTTAGGCAAGTCGGTCGGTTGTTCACGACAGCTAATTGACACCTCAACATTTGACGGGTCTGGCCTTACGCTTTCTTGGAGGTGTTCGCGGAGCGGGAGGCCGAGGGGATCGCCCCTCCCTGATCAGGCCGTCAGGTCTTGAACCGGTGTAGCCGGATGTGCCTGTTCGAGCTGCCGGATCAGCCGGGCGATCAGCGCCTGGGTTAGTTCCGTGCTTCTAACGGCATTGCCCATCACGGTGCTCAACTCGGGCGGCGGAGGCGGGGGCGCTTCGGCTTCACCTTGCGGTGGCAAGAGCTGTTTCAGGCGTTCGGCGAGCTCAGGGTCGAGGTTGGGGTCATCGACCGAGACTGGCTTGGCCACGTCGATGAGGCGCCGGCCGACCATGAGCTCGTCCCGGGTGATCTGCTTGTCATCGAGGGCGCCGGGCAGGACGGCGAACAGATGCTGCGGCGCAGGCTCGCCGGAATCGAGGCTCTGCGTCATCCGAAGCGCACGCTCAGCGTCAAATTCATCCTTGCTGAGCTGGCCGTTGCCGTCGATGTCGGCGCTGGTAAAGAACGCGTCCGCCGCCTTGCGGTCATCGGCTGCGCGGCTGGCCCGGTCCGCGGCTGCATATTCCTGAACGGACAGAAGGCCGGACAGGGTTTCGGGCGTGAGATTGCCGCCGGTCAGCTCGGCCAATGTCAGTTGGTCGTTGCCATCAGCGTCACGGGCGGAGAGGATGGCACGAGCCCTTGTCGATGCATCGTCGCCGGACATGAGACCGGCAAGCTCATCGGCGCCAACAGATTGATTTTGATCGCTGTCGGCCCGAGCAAATAGTCGCTCCAGCAGTCCGGTGCGAAATCCGCCGCCCACGCTTCCGATCGTCATGCCCGCCTCCAGCTTGTCCAGCCGGGCAGCATGCAATGCTCGTGCCAGTGCACCTCCTCGGAAATTCTGAGGAAAACCGGGGTGCCGTGGTGATCGCGCAGCCCAACCAGGATGGTAACTGGGCAGGACCTGCCGACCTCCGGCAAGAATGGACCCGGCGGAGGGCGTCACCCCTTCTTGATAAAGCTCTCCAGCACCTTCTTGCGACCGGCTTTTTCGAATTCGATGCTGAGCTTGTTGCCCTCGATATCGACGATGGCGCCGTAGCCGAATTTGAGGTGGAAGACGCGTTCGCCGAGGCTGAAGGCGGAGCGATCATTGCCCAGGTCGACCGAGCGGTTTCCTTAAATCCATCGTGCTGGTGGGCTAAGCTTGCACGATAGCTCCAAAGAGAGGCGGGTGATTTGAGACACATGGTTGTTGGTGCTGGTGCGTCGTTGGCCCAGGCAAAGGAGTTGGGCACGCCAGATGAGCTCTGCCCGCCGCTAATGAGCAACTTCGCTCGAAAAATGTGGTCCAACTATTCCCCGTATCCTCTTCTGGAGAGGTACCTCAAAATGAGGGGAGTTTCGGATTTGGGCAGGGATCCGAGAGAGAAATTCTATGAGCTTGAGTTGGTGCAAAAGGCCGATATTGAGAGCTTTTTGGAGTTCGCTTGGAATAACAGAAACGTCAAGATTAAGGTCCCCGATGTTGCGCCACCGGGCTTCATTTACGGGTTAATGCTGAATTTTGCTGCGACTGATAGCGTTTCGGTTGGCGACTCCGCACCGGCATATTGGGAGAACCTCCAATACCACGGCCTTGGTGACCCGCTGAGCGTCCTGATTTCTCAGGCCTTCTTTGAAAACGGTATCGGCTTCAAGGACTTGCCACTAACCAGGGTAATGATGAGCAAGCTCCGGGGCGGGGACATGCTTCTGAACTTGAACTACGACACCTTATGCGAGATCGCCCTATCCCAGAATGGGACGCCGATCAGTTATCTGCCCAATGTAGTTGGTCCGCATCAGATCGCGATATGCAAGCCGCACGGCTCTCTGAACATGATCGCCAACGACGTGGGATTTGCCTTTGGCCCGCCAGATTGGTTGGGGCAGCCACAACCCCCGGGCTTCAAAGGTTACTCTGGTCTCATGCCGCCACGCTTGCACAAATCATACAGTGAGCACCCCATTTCCGCGATGATCCTGGCCCCCGCAAGACTCCGAATGCCCACTCAGTTGGTGTTGTGGGGTACTGGTCTTACCATGAGTGACATTGATCTAATGGAGATATACCGTTCTTGGGGTGCCGGCTGTGACGTAATTGACGTGATAAATCCGTCTGACGAAGTTGCTCATGCAGCTGAGCGGTTGTTCGAGCGCAAAGTGCGACACTATAGGTCGGCCGAGCCCTGGTTTCTGGAAAACTGACTCACCCCTTCTTGATAAAGCTCTCCAGCACCTTCTTGCGACCGGCTTTTTCGAATTCGATGCTGAGCTTGTTGCCCTCGATATCGACGATGGCGCCGTAGCCGAATTTGAGGTGGAAGACGCGTTCGCCGAGGCTGAAGGCGGAGCGGTCATTGCCCAGGTCGACCGAGCGGGCGACGAGGTCGCCCTCGATGGTCAGGGGGCCGGCGCTCTTGCGGCTCGACTGCTGGGCGCGAGCGCGCTGCCAGCCGGGCGTTTCGTAGACGCTCTCGAACGGGTCGGCCTTGTTGAAGCGCGAGGTGGCGCCACCGCCATAGCCGTAGCCACCATAGGACGAGCCGGTATCCTTGACCTCGACGGCATCGGCCGGGAGCTCGTCGAGGAAGCGGCTGGGAATGGCGGACTGCCAGAGGCCATTGATGCGGCGGTTCTGCGCCACCGACAGGCGGGCGCGCTTGCGGGCGCGGGTGATGCCGACATAGGCCAGGCGCCGTTCTTCCTCGAGGCCGGCACGGCCACTCTCGTCCATGGTGCGCTGGCTGGGGAACAGGCCTTCCTCCCAGCCGGGCAGGAAGACGGTGTCGAATTCCAGCCCCTTGGCTGAATGCAGCGTCATGATGGAGACGGCGTCTTCGGCCTCGGCCGTGTCGCGATCCATCACCAGCGAGATGTGTTCGAGAAAGCCGCCCAGCGTCTCGAACTCTTCCATCGAGCGCACGAGTTCCTTGAGGTTTTCGAGGCGCCCCGGCGAGTCCGGGGATTTGTCGGCCTGCCACATGGCCGTGTAGCCGCTCTCGTCGAGGATCTGCTCGGCGAGTTCGTAATGGGGCAGGGATTGCAGGCGGCTCGACCAGTTGTCGAACTGGCCTACCAACTCGCGCAGGGTGGTACGCTGCTTGGGCTTGAGGTCTTCGGTTTCCAGCAGCATGCGCGTGGCGGCCAGCAGCGAGACGCCGGCCGATCGAGACGTGTTGTGGAGAATCTGGATGGTGCTGTCGCCCAGCCCGCGCTTGGGGGTGTTGACGATGCGCTCGAAGCTCAGAGCATCTGACGGATTGGACACCACCCGCAGATAGGCGATGGCGTCGCGGATTTCCTTGCGCTCGTAGAAGCGCGGGCCGCCGATGACGCGATAATTCAGCCCCAGCGTGATGAAACGTTCTTCGAAGGAGCGCATCTGGTGCGAGGCGCGGACGAGAATGGCCATGGAGTTGAGCGTTTCGCCCGCCCGCTGGTAATCCTCGATCTCCTCGCCGACGGTGCGCGCCTCTTCCTCGCTGTCCCACAGCGAGGTGACCGACAGCAGCTCGCCGGGGGCGACGGAATCGTTGTGCAGCGTCTTGCCCAGGCGATCTTCATTGACGGCGATAACGGCGGAGGCCGCCTTGAGGATGTTGCCAGTGGAGCGGTAGTTGCGCTCAAGCTTGATGACCTTGGCGCCGGGGAAGTCCTTTTCGAAGCGCAGGATGTTGTCCACTTCGGCGCCGCGCCAGCCGTAGATGGATTGGTCGTCATCGCCGACGACGCAGATATTGGCTTCGCTGGCCGGTTTGCCCTGAGCCAGCAGTCGCAGCCAGAGATACTGGGCGACGTTGCTGTCCTGATATTCGTCCACCAGCATGTATTTGAAGCGGCGGTGATAGTCGGCCAGCACGTCAGGATATTCGCGGAACAGGCGGATATTTTCGAGCAGCAGATCGCCGAAATCGGCGGCGTTGAGCACCTTCAGCCGTGCCTGGTAATCGGCATAGAGCTTGGCGCCGCGGCCATTGGCATAGGAGCCGCTATCGGCTGGCGAGACGTCCTTGGGCAAGAGGCCCCGGTTCTTCCAGGTGTCCATCATCCCGGCGAATTGACGGGCGGGCCAGCGCTTTTCGTCGATATTCTCGGCGTCGAGCAACTGCTTGATCAGGCGGATCTGGTCGTCGGTGTCGAGAATGGTGAAGTCGGATTTGAGGTCGACCAGTTCGGCATGGCGACGCAGGATGCGCGCACCGATGGAGTGGAACGTGCCCATCCAGGGCATTGAGTCCAGGCGCGGCACCGACTTTTCGATGCGCTCCTTCATTTCGCGGGCCGCCTTGTTGGTGAAGGTCACCGCAAGAATTTCGGACGGCCAGGCCAGTTTGGAATTGATGATATGGGCGATGCGGGTTGTCAGCACGCGGGTCTTGCCGGTGCCGGCGCCGGCCAGCACCAACAACGGGCCTTCCGTGCTGAGGACCGCATCGCGCTGTTCGTCATTGAGGCCCTTGAGGTAGTCCGGCGCCGGTTGCGACCGGCCGAACTGGCTGGTGATTGCTCCGGCGGACGGGCGGTCGATATTGTGGGCTTTGCCGGGCATTCAGGGGCCTTTCCATCGCTGCGTACCGGGACCGGCAGACGCGGCGCGGGGATTGACGAATCTTATTTTGTTCTCGTCGGCAATATAGGGATTGGCGGGCCCGGTGTATAGAACGGCGACCCGTCACGGATCGGTCATATCGGCGTCATCGGAGTGTATTGCGGCAGCCCTAAGCGAGACCGGCTACAACAGGGGCACCATCATGTTTTCATCCAGATCATTGCTTGCGCTGACCGCCACGCTGCTTGCCGGCACGGCGTCGGTCGCTGCCGCCTAAACGTTCAACCGCATCGCCAGCTTTCCGGTCGAACTCAACAATCCCGAAGCCGAGACCTCGTCGGCCGAAATCATCACCGCCACCGATGATGGCATGACGCTGATCTATTCGGACAGCCCGGCCGGTGGCATCGGCTTTGTCGACATCACCGACGCCAAGGCGCCCAAGCAGGGCGGTTTCATCGACATGGGCGGCGAGCCCACCTCGGTGACCGTCATCGGCGGCAAGGCCTATGTGGCCGTCAATACCCGCGCAGATTTCATCAACCAGACCGGCAAGCTGGTCGTGGTCGATATCGCCACCAAGGCCGTTGATGGCGAGTTCGAGCTGGGCGGCCAGCCGGATTCAATCGCCCACAACAAGGACAATACCATTCTCGCCATCGCGATCGAAAACGAGCGCGACGAGGACGTCAATGACGGCGCCATTCCGCAGGCCCCCTCGGGTTGGCTGACCCTGGTCACGCTGACCGATGGCGCAGTGACCGAAGCCGGCATCAAGAGGGTCGAACTGACGGGGCTCTCTGAAGTCGCGCCCGACGACGCCGAAGTCGAATTCGTGTCGTTCAACGAGGCCGACGAAGTGGCGGTGACGCTGCAGGAAAACAACTGGATCGTCATCGTCGATGCCAAGACCGGCACGGTGACCGGCGGCTTCTCGGCTGGCGCGACCGCCGTTGAGGGTGTCGACACCAAGAAGGACGGCGTCATCGACTTCTCGGGCAGCAAGGATGCGGTGCCGCGCGAACCCGACGCGGTGAAGTGGCTCGACAATGAGCGCCTCGTCGTCGCCAACGAGGGTGACCTCGATGGTGGCTCGCGTGGCTTTACCATTTTCGGCCGCGACGGCACGGTGCTGTTCGATTCGGGCAATGCGCTCGACGTGCAGGCGGCGCTGCTCGGCCATTACCCCGATGCCCGCAACAAGAAGGGCGTCGAGCCGGAAGGCCTCGAAGTCGCGACCTTCGGCGACAGCCAGTATATCTTCATCGCCGAAGAGCGTTCGTCGCTGATCGCCATCTACAAGGATACCGGGGCCGAGCCCGAATATGTGCAGTCGGTTCCTTCGGGCATCTCGCCGGAAGGCCTGGTTGCCATTGCCGAGCGTAACCTCTTGGCCACGGCCAATGAAGTGGACCTGCGGGCCGACGGCCTGGGCGGTTCGCATGTGATGCTCTATGAGCTGGCCGAGGGCGAAGCCGCCTATCCGCAGCTCGTGTCCGAGCTGGGCGAAGACGGCCATCCAATCGGCTGGGCCGCCATTTCCGGCGCCGTTGCCGATGCGGAAAAGCCCGGCATCCTCTATGCGGTCAGCGACAGCGTGCTGAGCGGCGCTCCGGCGATCTACGAGATCGATGCGACGGCCAAACCGGCCCGCATCGTCAAGAAAACCGTGATCACCCGCGGCGGCGATGCTGCGCAGAAGCTCGACCTCGAAGGCATCACGCTCGATGGCGAAGGTGGCTTCTGGCTCGGCTCGGAAGGCGATACCGCCAAGCTGCGGCCGCATGCGCTGTTCCACGTCAATGCCGAGGGCGAGATCAAGGAAGAGATCGCTTTCCCGGCGGAATTGCTGGCCGGCGAGACCCGTTCGGGCACCGAAGGCGTGACCGCCATCGGCAGCGGTGACGATCTCACCCTGTGGATCGCCATCCAGCGCGAATGGAAGGACGACGAGAAGGGCTTCGTGAAGCTGGTTTCGTACAAGCCGTCCGCCGGCGAATGGGGCGCAGTCAGCTACCCGCTGGAAGCGGCGCCGGAAGGCGGCTGGGTCGGCCTCAGCGAAATCACCGCGCATGGCGACTATGTCTATGTCATCGAGCGCGACAACCAGATCGCCGGCAAGGCTGGCCTCAAGGCGATCTACCGCGTGCCGGTGAGCGAACTGGTCGCGGCGCCGCTCGGTGGCGAACTGCCCGTCGTCAGCAAGGACCTGGTGCGCGACCTGGTTCCCGACCTCAAGGCCAACAATGGCTATGTGGTCGACAAGGTGGAGAGCCTCGCCATCGACGCCGCAGGCAACGGCTTCGTCATCACCGACAATGACGGCGTGGACGACAGCTCGGGCGAGACCTTCTTCTGGTCGGTCGGCGCCCTCTAGCGCCACCTGAAACCGTGATGAGCAGCCGGTCCCAAGGGGCCGGCCGCCTGCTTTTGTGCCTCATGACCGACACGTGATCGCGCCATGCCGGTTTTGGCCGAAATCTATATGTCTATTCAAGGCAATGGCGGGGTTGCGCGGACCGCGCGCTTGCCTACACTCTGCCGCGGGCAATCGGGTGACCACGCGCAGTGCTGAACCGCATCTACATCATCGTCGGCATGCTGGCGATCATCGTGCTCGCCGGTGCGTTCATCGCGCCCAATTTCGTGCGCTGGAGCGATTATCGCGGGCGGATGGAGGAACTGGCGACCGACATGCTTGGCACGCCGGTGACGGTGCGCGGCGACATCGACTTCACGCTGCTGCCGCAGCCGCGGCTGCGCTTTTCCGATGTGCTGGTGGGGCCGGCCGACGAACCGGCAGCGACGGTGGACAGCGTCGAGGCCGAGTTCTCGCTGATGGATTTCCTGCGCGACAACTACAACGTCACGCGCCTGGTGCTGCGCCAGCCGGTGATCGATTTCAGCATCGATGAAAGCGGGTTTTTCGGTAGCGGCGTGAGCCTCGCCGCAGGATCGGGTGGCGTCGGGCTGGGGCGGACCACCATCGAGGGCGCCACCGTGCGGCTGATGGATCGCCGCTCGGGCGAGACTGTTGTGGCCGACGATGTCAGCGGCGAGTTGCGCCTCGCCGATTTCAGCGGGCCGTTTTCCTTCCAGGGCAGTGGCAGCCAGGGCAATGAACCCTATTCTATCAGGTTCAATTCCAGCGCCCTCGATGCGGCTGGCAAATCGCGCGTGTCGCTGTTCCTCGAGCCGCAGTCGGGCGCGTTTTCACTCTCGCTCGAAGGCCTGCTGGAACCCGGCATGGCGCCAAAATTCGATGGCGACCTGATTTATCGGCAGGCGCCGCCGGCGGCCGATGCGGCGACCGAAATTCGTGGCGACCTGGTGCTTGAAAGCAAGGTCACCGGCTCGACGGACCGGATCGTGCTCTCGGGCTATACCCTGCGCCCTGACGAAAATCGGGCCGGTACGCGGCTGACGGGGGCCGCGAGCGTCCAGTTGGGCGATGTCAGGAGCTTCGATGCGGTGATTTCGGGCGGCGTCTTCTCGCTGCCGCCGCGCGACGCCAAGGAGGATGCGAGCACGCTGCCCTATGAGGCCGTGCGGCTGCTGGCGGAGCTGCCGGCGCCGATCATGCCGCCCATGGCTGGCCGGGTGGGGATCGATCTGGCCGAGGTTGGCCTGCGCGGCTTTGCCCTGCGCAATGTGCGGATGGATGCCAGGACCGACGGGGCCACCTGGCAGATCGAGCAATTTACCGGGCAATTGCCTGGTGACACCGAATTGCAGGTGACCGGGCAAGTGGCCAGCGATAACGGCCGTCCGTCGTTTCGCGGCAATGTTTCGCTGACCAGCGCCCGGCTCGACGGGCTGGCGGCCCTGTGGCGGAAGCCGGATGAAAACAACCTGCTGTTCAACGAGCCGGGTGCGCTGAGCGGGCAGGTCATGCTGGGCGGGGACGCCCTGGGGCTGGTCGGTGGCGTGCTGACGCTGAACGGGCGCCCGCATGCGCTCGAATTGCGGCTGGGCTTCGGCGAGGAAAAGCGGCTCGATCTGGTCGCCCATTTCGACGAACTGGGTGAGCGGGGCAGCGCCCTGGTGGGTGCGCTGCTGCCCAGGATCGTGGCGGAGCCGACCTTTGGCGTGAGCTTTCCCTTGGGAAGCTTCTCATTGACCGGCAAAGGGGCGCGCGTTTTTGGATTGGACGGGACCGGCCTCGTCGCCGAGGGCCAGTGGCGCCAGGATGAGATCAGCTTCTCCCGATTGTCGGCGGAAGATTGGGGCGGCGTTGGCTTTGACGCCACCCTGACGGCCGGCGGCACGGCGGCAGAACCCGATATCTCCGGCTCCGGCATGGTGAAGATCGATGCGGGCGACGCTCCGGCGCTGGTGGGGCTTTACGACCTGCTGGATGCGCCGCAGAGCTGGCGCGATTTCCTCGCGCTTTCGGCGCCAGCAAACCTGCTGGTCGACCTCGGCAAACCCCAGGACGGCAGCCAGACAGTGACGCTTGCCGGCTCGCTGGGCGCGGGTGAGCTCAACCTGCGGGCGGGGCTCGATGGCGGGATTATCGCACTGGCCAGCGCGCCCCTCCAGGTGACGGCCGGGCTTGAATCCACCGACAGTGCCGGGCTGACCCGGCAACTGGGCTTGGGCGACACCACCCTGTTCGGTGGCGAAGGCTCGATGCTCGTCAGCGTCAGTGTCGAGGGCTCTCCGAGCAACAGCCTCGATGCCAGCATCACCGCAAGCCTGGGCGATGAGAGCATCAGCTATGCCGGAAACCTGCTGTCGCTGGACGATGGCGAAGTCCAGGGGACCGGTACGCTCGATGTGGCGCTCTCCCAGGCCGGCGGACTGGCCGGAATGGTGGGGGCAAGCGGCATGGCGCTGCCCGCGGCCAAGGGTAGCGCGCAACTCCATTTCGAGGGCGCAGACCTGGCCCGGTTGACCGACATCACCGGCACATCAGGCGAGGTCGGGTTCACTGGCGATCTGTCGCTGTCGCGCACCGGCACCAGTGCCGTGGTGGCGGGTGAACTTGCGGTCGATCTGGTTTCGGTCGAGGGACTGGCGGCCACGCTGTTCGGTCCGGCGGCGCTGGTGGCCGGGAACGGCACGTGGCCCGATGGGCCAATCAGCCTCGCCGGAGACGAGCGACATACCCGTGGTACGGTCAGCGTGACCGCGGGCGCACTGGCCGCCGGAGAGGCCGAGCGGCTGGGCAAGACCAGTTTCGAGCTGAGCTGGGACGAGACGCGGACGCGGTTGGCCCGGTTCAAGGCGGTGGCCGACCTGGGCACGGTCAGTCTGGATGTCGCAGTCTGCTGTGCTGGCCCGCTGACCGACAAGACGGTGAGCGGACGCCTCAGCATAGCCGCCACGCCGATCGAGCTGATTGCGCCCCCGGCTCTCAACTACATGATTGGCGGGCTGCTTGATGGCGGCGTGCAGTTCGAGGGAACGGGCGCCAGCCTTGCCGAGGTGATGGCCGCAATGGCCGGCGAGGGCAATCTCACGCTGACCGGACTTTCGGTGGAGCAGTTGTCGCCCCAAGTCTATCCGACGATCGCCGGGCTTGATGATGTCCTCACCATGGAGCCCGATGCGATGGGCGCCATCATGGGGCTGGCGCTGGGGCAGGGAGTCTTCACTGCCCCCAGCGCCACGGGCGCCTTCACTATGGCCGGGGGCGTCGTGCGGCTCGCCAATTTCATTGTCGACGGTGCCGGCGCGCGCCTTGAAGGCGACGTCAACCTCACCTTGGCCGATCTGGGACTGGGTGGCAGCTTCGTCATGACGCCGCGCGATTTTGCCGATACCAGCGGGCTGGTCGGCCCCGATACGTCGCGCATCATCACCAGGCTGGCGGGCACGCTGCTGGCGCCGGTAGTGACGCTGGATCTCGAGGAAATGATCGCGGCGGTGCTGGTGCGGGCCAACGAGCTCGAAGTGGATCGCCTCGAAATCCTGCGGGCCGAGGATGCCGAGCGGCAACGCGCCGCGGCGGAGGAACGCAACCGCCTGATCGAGGAACAGCGCCGCAAGGCAGCCGAGGAAGCGGCCCGGCTAGCCGCCGAGGAGCAGGCGCGGCTGGCGGCGGAGGAAGAGGCGCGACGGCTACAGCAGCAGCAGAACAGCCCGTCCATCCAGACGCTGCCGACGCCACAGCCGCAAGCGCCGCTTGATCTGGGTCTGCAGCCGCAGGTCAACCAGCCGATCGGGCCGGGCGTGAACCAGCCGATGTTCTAAGCTGTGGGATGGCCGGCGTCGCGCTGCTGATACCAGCGCAGCACGGCGAGCCGGGTCGCCGAGGAGAGATTTGCGGTCTGGCGGTTTTCGTCGATGTCGCGGATCAGGCCGGCCATGGTCTGGGATTTTTCGGCGGCCATGGCCTCGAGCGCGGCCCAGAATTCGGGCTCAAGCGCGATGGACGTGCGGTGACCCGAGATGGACAGGGAACGCTTGTCCATGCGGCGGTGTCAGGGCTTCTTGCGGAAGGAGTCGAGGCTCACGACCTTTTCGCCCGGCTTCTCGGCAGTGTCGTCAGCGCTGCTTGATGCGGTCGATTCGAGGCTGGCGTCGGCCTTGGCCTCGGTGACAGCCGCGCCGGGCGCGGTTGCGGGGTCGAACTGCATTCCGAATTGCACGGAGGGGTCAAAGAAACCCTTCACCGCCGAGAACGGGATCACCAGCGTTTCAGGAATGCCGTCAAAGGACAGGCCGACTTCGAATCCGGTCTCGGAGACCTTGAGGTCCCAATACTGGTTCTGGATGACGATGGTCATTTCCTTGTCGTACTGGCCGAGCAATTTCTCGCTCAGGCGTACGCCGGGCGCGCGGGTGACGAAGGAAATGAAGAAGTGGTGTTCGCCGGGGAGGCCCGTCTTGGCCACTTCGGACAGCACTTTGCGCACGACGCCGCGCAGGGCTTCCTGGGTCAGGATGTCGTAACGCATGTGATCTTCGGCCATCGGAACCTTCCAGTCTCACGGGATAGAATCCCGAACGGTCCATATCAGCCTCACGTTCCAAGAGATTTCAAGGAGAAAGGCGCGGGCGTGAGGGAAGGTGCAGGCTTCTGTTGCCAGGTGCCTGCGAACCCCGCCTGTCACCCGGCTAGGGGTGGAGGACTTAAATTCCCAGTGCTAGCACCGCTTACGCGGCGAGAGCGACCGGAGCCTTATGGTTGTCATTTGCAACTATAAGTTTTGGACCGATAACGGTGGTACCTCACCGAGCAAAAGCACACCCTTTACGCCCTCGTCGATCCTGTTTCGCCCCCATTGGCTGCCCCTTTGCGGGGGAAGATGGTGGAGGCGCCGGGTACTGCCCCCGGGTCCGAAAGGTTTATTACGATGACAGTTTATCGCCATAGCTCTTGCGAGCAGCTCCAATATAGGTGACCCCGCTTCAGGTTGCAAACGATGTGAGCGATGCGCTGGCGCTGAGGCGGCAATTCCGCTTAGCTTCTCACAAGGAAGCGGTGGAGGCGTAGCGTGGCGCTTGATGTTTTGGAGGGCAGGAGCTGCGACGGCTGCACCGCCTGCTGCTCATTCCCGCCCATCCGGACCGAGACGTTGCAAAAGCCGGCCAACCTGCTCTGCCCGCATTGTGCCGAAGGGCAGGGCTGTACGGTCTACGAGGCGCGCCCTTCCGTGTGTCGCGGCTTCTACTGCGGGTGGTTCTTTCTGGAAGAACTGGGGGCGGACTGGCACCCGAACCACAGTGGCGTGATCATCAGGTCGGAACACTTCGACGACGATGTCATCACGTTGCTGATCCTGCGTCTCTCGCCATTTCTGGTGTCCGAGGAGTTTGCCGCTGTCGTCGGCGGCTGGGTGGCAGCGGGCGTGGGGGTTGAGTTCGAGCGCGTCGGCCCGGCCGGTCACCTGCCGGCCAAAATGCGGATGAACGAATTGCTCGAAGAGGCTGTGGCCACACAAGATTTGCGCGCCATGCACAAGGTCTTCGCCTGGTCATTGGCCCATATCGACCGCACGCATGTGTGGGAACGCGATCCGATCGTGCTGCGCAGCGAACTCGGCTGATCTCAGCCGTTCCACGCCATGCCCATATAGACGCCGCCCGCCTCCAGCTCGTCGAGCATCTGCTCGAGATGCTTCTGTTTGGTGTCGTCGCGCTTCACCTTGTTGATCCACAGCAGGTAATCGTTGCGCTGATAGGGTGGTCGCGCCTCGTACTTGTCGCGCAAGCCGCGCGCGTCCAGCGCCTCCCGGACGAAGTCGGGCATGTCCTCGCGCTTGCGCAGGGGGCGGAGGACTGGGCTCATGGCAGCACGGCCTGCGCCTCGATCTCGATGAGGAAATCGGGATTGGAGAGGTTGGGCACCCGGAACGCCGAGACCGTTGGCGGGTTGGTGCGACTGCCCCAGACGGCCATCCAGGCGCCGAAGGCAGCATTCAGATCGATATCCTGCTGCATGATGATGGTGACCTTGACCAGATCTTCGAGGCGGGCGCCGCCAGCCTCCAGCACCTGCTGCAGATTGGCCAGCGCCTGTTCGGTCTGTTTGACCACATCGCCCTTGGCCACGACCTCGCCCTTGGCATTGACGCCATTCTGGCCGCCGATCAGCAGGATGCGGGCGTTGGCCGGCAGGATGATGCCCTGGGAGAAGACCGGGCTCCGATACATGCCTGGGGGATTGAGATGTTCGACGGACATAGCTGGCTCTCCTCGGGGTGGTTCGCTGCAGGCTAGGTGCGGGCGCTGACGGCAGATGTCAGCAGGGGATGGGGTATTCTATTACCATAGGCGTCGGACCCATGTTGGATAACTGGAAGCCTCGAGGGACAGTTCCGCGCCAGCCAATCAGTGTAAGCTGCCGCCGACAGCCGAGAGACTCATCATGACAGACACGTCCACCGACAAGCTGATCCACGCCGCGGAGCGTTTCCTGGGCAAAGGCGAAACGGCGCTGAGCGAGGTGGAGCGGCAAGTGCTGGAACAGGCCATTGGCAAAAAAGCCCTCTCGCTCGATACCAGCGCGGTGTTCGACGAGAAATCGACCTTCGGGCAGCGACTGGCGGATGGCGTGGCATCGTTCGGCGGTTCGTGGAGCTTTCTGATCGGCTTTGGTGCCGTGCTGGCGGTTTGGGTGGGCAGCAACCTGCTGCTGGCGCAGTCGGCGCCCGATCCCTATCCGTTCATCTTCCTCAACCTGTTGCTGTCGATGCTCGCGGCCGTGCAGGCGCCCATCATCATGATGAGCCAGAACCGGCAGGCGGCCAAGGATCGCCTGGTCACGAGCCACGACTACGAGTGCAACCTCAAGGCCGAGATCGAGATCATGGCCTT
This sequence comes from uncultured Devosia sp., assembly GCA_965650055.1. Classification (GTDB taxonomy): domain Bacteria; phylum Pseudomonadota; class Alphaproteobacteria; order Rhizobiales; family Devosiaceae; genus Devosia. Next base: position 4,562 of record CBFGMY010000048.1, on the reverse strand, counting down.
GCATGACAAGGTCGACCAATTGCGCAACGACGACCTCAAGCACCTCATTGCCAAACAGCAGGAGCAGATCGAGCTGCTGACCAAGTTGGTGGAAACGCATGTCGCAAAGCCAGGGCGGGGCGAATCGAAGTAGGATGAGGGTATGCAGCCCTATCTGAAACTTCTCTCCGACATCCTTGAACACGGTGCCGACAAGTCCGATCGAACCGGGACCGGCACGCGAAGCCTGTTCGGCTATCAAATGCGGTTCGACCTCTCCAAGGGCTTTCCGCTGCTGACCACCAAGCAGTTGCATCGCAAATCGATCGTCTATGAACTTTTGTGGTTCATCCGCGGCGAGACCAATGTGCGCTGGCTGCAGGAGCGCGGCGTCAAGATCTGGGACGAGTGGGCCGACGAGAATGGCGACCTGGGGCCGGTCTACGGTTCGCAGTGGCGCAGCTGGCCGGCGCCGGACGGGCGCAAGATCGACCAGATCGCCAATGTCATCCATTCGATCAAGACCAAGCCGGACTCACGCCGGCACATCGTTTCGGCCTGGAATCCGGCCGAAGTCGACGAGATGGCGCTGCCACCATGTCACTGCCTGTTCCAGTTCTACGTCGCCAATGGCAAGCTCAGCTGCCAGCTCTATCAGCGCTCAGCCGATACGTTCCTGGGCGTGCCGTTCAACATCGCGTCCTACGCGCTGTTCACGCATATGGTGGCGCAGGTGACGGGTCTCGAGGTCGGTGACTTCGTCCACACCTTTGGCGACGTGCACCTCTATTCGAACCACTTCGAGCAGGCGCGGCTGCAACTGACGCGCGAACCGCGGCCACTGCCGGTGCTCAAGATCAACCCTGCCGTCACGCGGCTCGAAGACTTCGTGTTCGAGGACTTCACGTTTGAAGGCTACGACCCGCATCCGCATATCAAGGCGGCGGTGGCGGTTTGAGCCGCGGTCTGGCCGACCTGACGGCGCTGGTGGCGGAGGTTTCTGACACCTATGCGGCGCGGAACGACATCGCGCGGGACGATGATTGGTACCTGCTGAAACTGCAGGAGGAGCTGGGCGAACTGGCGGCCGAGTATCTCAGGTCGACCGGTCGGGGGCGCCTCAAGGGCGCCGATCCCGCCGCGATCCGTGCGGCGATGGAAGACGAGGCGGCCGACGTTCTGGCCATGCTGATGCTGTTTGCCCGCAACAATGGCATCGACCTCGATGCCGCGCTGGAGCGGAAGTGGTTCCAGTATCTGGGGCGGAGCGGCTAAATCCCTTCGTTCATCGGCCGTTCAAGCTTGGGCAGGCATCGCAGCGGCCGCATCGATTACCGCTTTCGCGGGCCTGTCCGGGTGGTAAAGATGCACAACCATCTTGGAGGATGAGCATGAAGACCCTGACGGCTCTCGGCCTGCTGCTGGCTGCCAGCGTTCCGGCCCTTGGCAACGATACCTCGGCCCAACTGACGACCGGTGGGCTGGAATTCATCACCAATGAGAACATCGTCATGGAGAGCGAGGAGCTGTTCATCTCCCGTGACCAGATCAAGGTGGTCTACCAGTTCCGCAATACCGGTGATGTCGACCAGAACATCCTCGTTGCCTTCCCCATGCCCGATATCGTGCCGAACTGGTGGTCGCCGGTGGCCTTCCCAACGGGGCCGGACGATAACCTGTTCGAATTCGAGACCACGTTCAACGGCAAGCCGGTCGAGGCGACGCTGCATGAATATGCCTATGCGTTCGGCGTCGATCGCACCAAGGTGGTCAAGCAACTGGGCCTGCCCATCGTGCCGTTCACCGAAGAGGCCAGCCAGCTGGTCGACGGGCTTGATGATGAGACCACTGCCGAACTGCTGCATATGGGCATGGTCTGGCCGGACGAATTCGACCAGGGCAATGGCTGGGAGAAGCACTACTGGCCGGGCTGGACATACAAGTCCACCTATACCTGGGAGGGCACTTTCCCCGCAGGCGAGATGGTCGAAGTCGTCCACACCTACAAGCCCAGCGTCGGCGGCACGGTGGCCGTGAGCTTCCTCAGCGAACCCTACGAGGATTACGATCCGGCTTCGGAGTATCGCGCCAAATATTGCACCGATGATGACTTCCGCGCGGCAGTGGCGGCGACGCAGACCAGCCCGGACGAGACCTATTCGGCGCCGTACACCGAGGAGTGGATTTCCTACATTCTGACCACGGGCGGAAACTGGGGTGGCGGCGCCATCAAGAAATTCCGCCTGGTGGTCGACAAGGGCAGCGAGGACAATTTCGTGTCGTTCTGCGGCGATGACGTCAAGAAGATCGGGCCGACCACGTTCGAAATGGTCAAGACCGACTTCTGGCCGGAGAAAGAGCTGGACATCCTGATCCTGCAGCGGCGCGAAGGCGAGTAATGAGCCTTGTCATTCGCCCGGCGGTGAGCGCGGACGCTGCGCTCATCGTCCATTTCATCGAGGCGCTCGCGGCTTACGAGAAGCTGAGTCACGAGGCCAAGGCTGATGAAGCCGATATCCTGCGCGACCTGTTCGGCGCCGATCCCAAGGTGTTCTGCGAGATCGCTGAGTGGGAGGGCAGGCCGGTCGGCTTCACGCTCTGGTTCTACACCTATTCCACCTTCCAGGGCCGCTACGGCATCTGGCTGGAGGACCTGTTCGTCGACCCCGCGATGCGCGGCAAGGGCATCGGCAAGGCGCTGCTGGTGAACCTGGCGCGACGCTGCGTGGCCGAGGGGCTGGGGCGCTTCGAGTGGTGGGTGCTCGACTGGAACGAACCCAGCATCGAATTCTACAAGAGCCAGGGCGGCGTGATGCAGGACGAATGGACCAAGGTGCGTGTCGATGGTGATGCCCTGCTGAAGCTGGGGGCCGCATGACCGTCAAGATCGCCATGATTGCCGGTGTTGCTGAAAACGGCGTGATCGGCAGCGACCAGACCATTCCGTGGCGGGTGCCTTCGGACATGGCGTTTTTCAAACGAACCACCATGGGCAAGCCCGTCGTGATGGGGCGCAAGCAGTATGAGACGGTCGGTAAGCCGCTACCCGGTCGCACCAATATCGTCATCACCCGGCAGGAAGGCTACCAGCCGGAGGGTGTGCTGGTGTTTCACAGCGTTGATGCAGCGCTGGCGCGGGCGCGGGAAATTGCCCGGGCCGATGGTGTTGACGAAATCATGATCATTGGTGGCGGGCAGCTTTATGCCCAGCTCATCGAGCGGGCCGACCGGCTCTACATCACCCATATCGACCTCAATCCGCCCGGCGACGTGCTGTTTCCGGCGGTCAGGCACGAGGATTGGACGGTGGTTGACTTGCCCGAAGTGGCCCCTTCGCCCAAGGACGAAGCGACCTACCGCGTCAAAGTGTACGAACGCCGACAGGCCGCCGCGCATTGATCGGGCCAAGGCCTTGCCTATATAAGTCCTCAACGAAACAAGATTATCCGAAAGGGACGCGATGCCGTGGGAGAATAACGGAGGTGGGGGTGGCCGCAACAATAATGGCGGACCCTGGGGCCAGACTCCTGGCGGCGGCAATAATCCGCGGCGTCCAGGTGGCGGCAATACGCCCAGCCTCGAAGATATTCTCAACCGTGGCCGCGACCAATTTCGCGGCGGCGTTCCCGGTGGCCGCTGGGCACTGATCGGTGGCGCCCTCGCCATCATCGCCTTCTGGGCCCTCAATTCGATCTATACCGTCGATCCCCAGGAAGTGGGCGTCGAGCTGCGCTTTGGCGCGCCCAAGCCCGAATTGTCGATGCCGGGCCTGCATTTCCATCTGTGGCCCATCGAGACGGTCGAGCGCGTCACCGTGACGGTGAACCAGACGACGATCGGCTCGGCAGCGGCCGGGTCGCGCAGCAGCGGTGATGACGGGCTGATGCTCTCGGGCGATCAGAACATCGTCGATGTTCGCTTCTCGGTGTTCTGGGCCGTGGCTAATCCGGTCGAATATCTGTTCAACGTGCGCGACCCCGAAGACATGGTCCGCAACGCGGCTGAAAGCGCCATGCGCGAAGTCGTCGGCCGCCGTCCGGCCAATGACGTGTTCCGTGACGACCAGGCCGGCATCGAAGCGCAGGTCCAGGACATCACCCAGACCATTCTCGACAGCTATGGCCTGGGCGTTGCGGTCAGCCAGATCTCGATCGAAGGCGCCGCGCCGCCGGCCGAAGTGGCCGATGCGTTCAACGAAGTGCAGCGTGCAGAGCAGGACGAGGACCGCGTGCAGGAAGAAGCGCGTTCCTACGCCAATACGCTGCTCGGCGATGCCCGTGGTCGCGCCGCGGCCCTGCGCGAAGACGCTGCCGCCTACACCAATCGCGTGGTGCAGGAAGCAACCGGTGAGGCCGAGCGCTTCAACGCCATCTATGCCGAATATGTCAACGCCCCCGAAGTGACCCGCAAGCGCCTGTTCCTCGAAACCATGGAAGAAGTGCTGGGTGGATCCGAAAAAGTGCTGATCGAGAACGGTGCCAATGGCCAGGGGGTCGTCCCCTATCTGCCACTGCCCGAACTGCGCCCCGGCGCCACGCCCACCCCGCCGACGACGGGGAACTTAGCCTAGTACAATCGTCTTG
>CBFGMY010000047.1:0-21418 GCA_965650055.1 uncultured Devosia sp. | reverse complement strand
CCGTCGCGTCTGCAGGGAAATGGCTGCGATCCTTTGTCGCGCAGGAGCCTGGCCTATCGCGCCGATATTCGGCGTTTCTGGCGTCCGCGCCCGAGGTTGCGACGTCGAATCTCGCCGAGATAGGATTCGGCGGTTTCCTTCATCTTCTGCAGGATCATGGCCGAAACCTGCGAGGGCGAATACTTGTCGCCCGAGGCTTCCACCCATGCGTCGCCATTGTCGGCCTTGACGATCTTGAAGGGGACCAGGTTCTTGTCCTTGGCGACGACGCCGTCGTCAAAACGACGACCGATCAGGCGCTTGACCGCAAACAGGGTGCCTTCCGGATTGGTGACCGCCTGGCGCTTGGCCGGCTGGCCGACGAGACGTTCGCCATCCTTGGAGAAGGCGACCATCGAGGGGGTGGTGCGCGCCCCTTCCGCGTTTTCGATAACCTTGGGGTTGGAGCCGTCCATAACCGCAACGCAGCTATTGGTGGTGCCCAGATCGATACCGATGACTTTAGCCATTAAACTAGCCTCTCTTTCAGCAAACCCATGGTGAAACCCCTCTCGCGAGGCAGTCCCTTGGCCGCTCGGGCCGGGTTCCTTGCAACTGGAATGCGCCCATTGCTGGGCTTGCTGGCTATATAGGGGGGTGGCCCCGAGGCTTCAAGCGCTCAAGGGGCGCTTTGGGGCGGATTTGCGAGCGGGGAGACCGGCCGGCTGGCCGGCCTCCGATGCGGCATTTAGTCAGTTAGCGTGTAGCTGTCGAGCGAGCAGATATCGACTTCGGGCACTTCGAGCAGGGCGCCTTCGCCGGTCTCGAAGCGGAAGTCATAAAGACACTGGTCCGAGCCGTCGCCGATGGTCACGGTGCCCTGGTAGCCCGATTCCAGAGTGCCGTCGGCTCCCAGCAGGTCCTCGCCCCAGCTGTTCTCATTGCTGGGGGTGGTGTAGAAATAGTGCAGCGACTGCGAGCTGTTGTTGATCAGCGTGAATTCGACAGTCTGCGCCATGGCAGGCGCGGCGCCAGCCAGCAGCGCCAGGGCGACGATGCCGCCCGTGAGCTTGAAGGTCATGAAAAAGTCTCCCAAACCGGCGGCACCTGCCGCCAGCCGGGAGTTTTCATACCACAGCACGGCTTAATCAGCAGTGACCGCTTACCCCGTCAGTCATAGATCGTATAGCTGCCCAGATCGCAGATATTGATCTCGCTGACCTCGGTCTCGCTGCCGTCGGACATGATGAACTTGAAGTCGTAATAGCATTCGGTCGAGCCATCGGCGATCGTCACGGTGCCGTTATAGCCGGCGCTCAGCGTGTGGCCGCCCGACAGCAGGTCGCCGCCCCAGCTGCTCGAGGCGCTCGGGCTGGCATAGAAATAATGCAGCGAGCGGCTGCTCTCGTTGTAGAGCGTGAAATAGATGTCTTCGGCGAGCGCCGGCAAGGTGCTGCCCAGCAGCACCAGGGCGGCAGCGCCACCCCTGATGATCGAGTTCATGATGCGTCCCCAGATTTTGGTGGCTGCCTCCCGCAGCCGCGGCGCAAATCTGCCTCCGGCCGGCTAAGGCTCCAACCCCTGTTCATGGGGGCGCCGCCCCCGGTGACGGCGCGCAAGAAAGGCTCTAGAACCGCCGGATGTTTGCTCCCGGCACAGTGCTGCTTCACGATACGCTCGACCCCTCGGGCGACAACCTGCTGTTTTCAGCACCGCGCGCGGTGCTGGTGGCCCATGACGCCGAGGGCGTCCGGGCGGCACTGGTGCAACTCGAGGCCGCGGGTCAAGCGGGCCTTCATGCCGCCGGTTTCCTTAGCTATGAGCTGGGCTTCGTCTTCGAGGAGCGCCTGCTCGACCGCCTGCCGCCGCCGGGGCCGACACCCCTGCTCTGGCTTGGCCTCTATGACGCGCCCGAGCGCCTGACAGCCCTTGAGGTTGACCGCCGGCTCGCCGCCATTGCCGATGGTCGCAGCGGCACGGCCATCGACATTGCGCCACGCGTCGATGAGGCCGCCTATGGCCAAGCCTTCAACCGGGTCAAGGCGCTGATCGCCGATGGTGACACCTACCAGGTCAACCTCACGTTCAAGGCTGGTTTCCGCCTCGAGGGTGACCCGGTGGCGCTCTATCGCGAGCTGGTGCGCAAGCAACCCGTCGCCTATGGCGCGCTCATCCATACCGACACCCAGTGGATACTCTCGCGTTCGCCGGAACTCTTCGTCTCCAGCCGTGATGGCACGCTGGCCGCCCGGCCGATGAAGGGCACGCTCAAGCGCGGCCGCACCCTGGCCGAGGATGCGGCGGGCCGCGCGGCCCTGGCGGGTGATGAAAAGAACCGCGCCGAAAACCTGATGATCGTCGATCTGCTGCGCAACGACCTTGGCCGCATCGCCGAGATCGGCTCGGTCAAGGTCACGGACCTCTTCACGGTCGAGACCTATTCGACGCTCCACACCATGACCTCGGGCATCACGGCCCGCCGGCGGTCCGGCATCGGCACCACCGCGCTGCTGGCCAATCTCTTCCCCTGCGGTTCGATCACCGGCGCCCCCAAGCTGCGCGCCATGGAGATCATCCACGAGGTCGAAGCCGGGCCGCGCGGCGTCTATACCGGTTCGATCGGCCACTTCGCCCCCAATGGCGACCTGACCCTCAATGTCGCCATCCGGACTGCTGTCATAGGCCGTGACGGTAGGGGCGAGATTGGCATTGGCGGCGGCATCGTCGCCGATAGCACTGCCGCGGACGAATATCGGGAGGCCCTGCTCAAGATGGCATTCTTCACCGACCCGGCGCGCCCGGTGACCCTGATCGAGACCCTGCTGTGGGAGCGGGCATCAGGCTATGCCCTGTTGGAGCGCCATCTTGATCGCCTGGCGGCTTCGGCCGGCTATTTTGGCCTGCCCTATGACCGGGCGGCGGTCTTGTCGCTGCTGGACAATCAGTCCTTCCCGGCCGATCGCATGCGCGTCCGGCTGACGCTCGACGCGTCCGGCCCGGCCGTGACGGCGGTGGTGCTGCCGCCCAATCCCGAGCTCTTCCGCTTCGCCATCGCGCCCGAGCGGCTTGATTCGCAGAGTCTGTGGCTGGCGCACAAGACTACCAACCGCGCCTTCTACGACGAGCCGCGCCAGCGCGCGCATGCCGAGCTCGGCGTCGACGAGGTCGTGTTCCTCAACGAGCGCCTTGAGCTGACCGAGGGCTCGATCACCAACCTGTTCGTCCAGCGCGACGGAACGCTGCTGACGCCGCCACTGTCGTCGGGCCTGTTGCCCGGCACGCTGCGCGCCGAGCTGCTCGCCACGGGCAAGGCAGCAGAGCAAGTGCTCACCCTTGCCGATCTCGAGACAGCCGAGGCAATCTGGCTCGGCAATTCGGTACGCGGCCTGCTGCGCGCCGAATGGATCACAAGTCAGGAGTCCCCGCGATGACCATTGATATCCGACCGACCGACGTCCTGGTCATCGTCGATGTGCAATATGATTTCCTGCCTGGCGGGAGCCTGGCCGTATCGGGCGGCGACGAGATCGTGCCGCTGATCAACACGCTGGCCAGGAAGTTCACCAATGTGGTCTTCACCCAGGACTGGCACCCGGCCGACCACATCTCCTTCGCCAGCCAGCACTATGGCAAGGCGCCCTTCGAAACGGTGGAGCTGCCCTATGGCACCCAGGTGCTGTGGCCCGACCACTGTGTGTGGAACACGCATGGCGCTGAATTGTCCCATGATCTCGACGTGCCGCATGGCCAGCTCATCATCCGCAAGGGCTATAACCGGCTGATTGACTCCTATTCCGGCTTCCAGGAAGCCGATCGCGAAACCCTGACGGGCCTCGCCGGCTACCTCAACGAACGCGACGTCGACCGGCTTTATGTCGTCGGATTGGCCACCGATTTCTGCGTCGGCTGGACCGCCATCGATGCCGCAGCCGGCGGCTTCGACGTCACCGTCATCGAGGACGCGACCCGCGCCATCGACAATGCGGGGTCGTTGGCAAAGGCATGGGCGGATATGGCCGAGGCCGGCGTGGAGCGGGTGATGAGCAAGGATATTCTGGGGTAGCCGACTAGCCGAACTCCCAGTCGACACCCCTCCCCCAACCACCGCGCGTCACCCTCGGGCCTGACCCGAGGGGTCTGCACTTGCCGAGCGTCAGCTAAGTGCAACGCCCTCGGGTCAAGCCCGAGGGTGACGATCGCGTTTGTGACATGCGCCAGCACCCCAAACAAAAATCCCCGCTTGCGCGGGGATTCACGTGAAACGCTTAGCTGGCGGCTTACCGTCCTACGCGCTCTTGTCGATCGCCTCGTCGGCCGGGGCGTGGCTCGGGCCGCCCTTGGCGACGCCGACCATGGCGGGGCGCAGCACGCGGTCGCCGATGGCAAAGCCCGCCTGCACCACCTGGACGACAGTGCCTTCCGGCCGGCTCGGGTCCGGCACTTCGAACATGGCCTGGTGGCGATGCGGATCGAATTTCTGGCCCTCGGCCTCGATCGGCTTGACGCCATGCTTGGCCAAGAGCCGCTGCATTTCGCGCTCGGTCATCTCGATGCCTTCGATCAGGCTCTTGGTGGTGGCGTCGCCGTTTTCGCGCGCTTCCGCCGGCAGCACCATCAGCGCCCGGCTCAGCGCATCGGTGGCCGAGAGCATGTCACGGGCAAAGCCGGCAATGGCATAGCTGCGCGTGTCGTTGACGTCGCGCTCGGTGCGCTTGCGCAGGTTCTCCATCTCGGCAATGGTCCGCAGCAGGCGATCCTTGAGCTCGGCATTCTCGATGCGCAAAGCTTCCACCGGATCGATCTCCGGCTGCGCCGGGACTTCGACTTCAGGCGTCTCGCCCGAGGCGGCGTTTTCGTCGCTCATCATTGTTCTGTTCCGCAAAAGGTGACTGGTTTGTCCCGCATATCGGCCAATATGATGGGGATTTCAAGCCTGCCACCAATATGGTGACAGCGACACTAGAGGTCGCAGCTTGGAAACACCGATACGTGGGCGCTGCAGGCAAACGTCTCGGCGTCGATTTCTATCTCGAGGTACCGGAGGGAGTGGCTCTGGCATGCCGCTATTAGCCCTTTGTGCTGGTTCTGTTTCCAAACATAAGTCGGCCGTGACGGTTCGTCGTCGAATGGTATGGGCCACACGGGCTTGTCACTCATCCCCAGCCCACGCAGTACGCTCACGTCAACGCGATTGCATATTATCCCCGTAACGTCTTCGCGATCCCACCCGCCACCGTCGAAATCAAATCGATCAGATACGTCAGCTTGTTCAATTACCTGGTCGAAATATGCGTTGAGCCCAGAGGGCGGCAAACGCCAGCCGGTGAGCCAATAGCCAAAGATCGCTACAGTGCCGAGGCCCGCTGCCAAGAGTATCAGCCCCTTAGCCTTCATCGCTTCCGCGCCATCATCGCGCTGATCACATTTGCCGTATAGTCCACCACAGGAACGATGCGGGCATAGTTGAGCCGGGTCGGCCCGATCACGCCCAGGACGCCCACCACCTTGTCATTGGCATCCTTGTAGGGCGAGAGGATGACCGAAGACCCCGACAGCGAAAAGAGCTTGTTCTCGCTGCCGATGAAGATGCGCACGCCCTGCGCCTTCTCGGCATCGCCGAGCAGTTCCAGGAGCCCGTCCTTGCTTTCGAGCTCATCGAACAATTGCCGCATGCGCAGCAATTCGTCCGAGGCCATGGCGTCGTTGATGAGGTTGGCGCGGCCGCGCACGATGACCGTCGGCTGGCTGGAGGGCGAGGCCTGGGCCAGCGTGGCGATGCCGGCATCGACCAGCTTCTGCGTCAGCTCGTCGAGCTCCTGGCGCTGCTCGGCTCGTAGCTCGCTCAGGGCCTTGCGCGCCTCGGCAATGGTGCGCCCGACCACGTGATGGGCCAGGTAATTGCCGGCCTGGGTCAGCGCCGAGGCGGTGAGGCCCGGCGGAATATCCATGATGCGGTTTTCCACCTGCCCATCCTGCCCCACCAGGATTGCCATGGCGCGCGTCGCGTCGAGCCGCACGAATTCGATATGGCGCAGCACGATATCGGCCTTGGTGGCGATGACCACCCCGGCGCCCTGGCTTAGGCCTGATAGCAGCTGGCTGGCCTCGGTCAGCACATCCTCGACCTGCCCGCGATGCTGGCCCTCGATGGACTTGGCGATCTGGCTGCGCTCGGACTCGTTGACGGCGCCCACTTCGAGCATGGCATCGACGAAAAAACGCAGGCCTTCCTGGGTCGGCGCCCGGCCGGCCGAGGTGTGGGGCGCCGCAATCAGCCCCAGATCTTCGAGATCGGCCATCACATTGCGCACCGAGGCGGGCGACAGGCCGACCTGCAGCATGCGGCTGAGGTCACGCGAGCCGACGGGCGACCCCGTTTCGAGGTAGCGCTCGACGATCTTCTTGAAAATGTCCTGGCTGCGGGCATTGAGCACGCTGAGGAAGTCTTCGGGCGGTCTGACCATGGTGTTCGATAAAATCGTCCGCTTTAACCCTGCCCCCTCATTTAAGCGCATTGCAGGCTCCCGCCAAGCGCCCGCGACTTGTGAGCGGGGCGCTCTAGGGTTAAGAGGCGGTTAACAGCAATTTCTGACGGATGCCCGATGCGCCCTTCCGGACGTGAGCCCAACCAGATGCGCGCGGTGACCATCGAGCGCAACGTCTCCCAGAAGGCGGAGGGCTCCTGCCTCGTTTCCTTCGGCAACACCAAGGTGCTGGTCACCGCTTCGGTCGAAACCAGCCTCCCCGGCTGGTTGCGCGGCAAGGGCCAGGGCTGGGTCACCGCCGAATATGGCATGCTGCCCCGCGCCACCGGCTCGCGCACCCGCCGTGAGGCGACCGCCGGCAAGCAATCGGGCCGCACCCAGGAAATCCAGCGCCTGATCGGCCGTTCGCTGCGCGCCGTAGTCGATATGCAATTGCTGGGTGAAAACCAGATCACCCTCGACTGCGACGTGCTCGAGGCCGATGGCGGCACCCGCACCGCCTCGATATCGGGCGCCTATGTCGCCCTGGCCGATGCCATCGCCTGGATGGACGATCGCAGGCTGACCAAGGGCAAGGCCCTGCGCGATTCGGTCGCTGCGGTCTCCTGCGGCATCTATCGCGGCACGCCCGTGCTCGATCTCGATTATCTCGAGGATGTCGAGGCCCATACCGACGCCAATTTCGTCATGACCGGCTCGGGCAAGTTCGTCGAAATCCAGGGCACGGCCGAGCAGGCGCCATTCTCGCGCGACGAACTCAATGCGCTGATGGAACTGGCCGAGCAGGGCATCGGCGAACTGTCCCTCTTCCAGCAGGCGGCGCTTGTTCCATGATCGGCTGGCTCCTCAAGAAAGTCGCAACCGCTACTCCCAAGCCGGTGGAAACGCCGCGCAAGGCATCGCCGGAAAACTGCGCGCTCTGGCACGACGTGGCGCGGGCGCTCGACGCCAAGCCCAAGGGCGTGGCCAAATGAGTATCCCGCGGCTCCGCGAAGGTGATCGCCTGGTGCTGGCCACGCATAATGCGGGCAAGCTGCGGGAATTCCAGGAGCTGTTCGAGCCCTTTGGCCTCGAGCTGACCTCGGCTGGCGAACTGGACCTGCCCGAGCCCGAGGAAACCGGCACCACCTTTGCCGAGAATGCCCGCATCAAGGCCCATGCCGCCGCTCAGGCGTCGGGCATGCTGGCGCTGTCTGACGATTCCGGCCTTTGCGTCGACGCCCTCAACGGCGATCCCGGCGTCTACACCGCCGACTGGGCCGGCGTACCGCGTGATTTCAAGCGCGCCATGAAGCGGGTCGAAGATGCGCTGCAGGCCGCCAATGCCACCTCGCCCGGCCAGCGCAAGGCGTCGTTCAATGCCACGCTGTGCCTTGCCCACCCCGACGGACGCGACGTCATCTATCACGGCCAGTGCTTTGGCACGCTGGTCTGGCCGCCGCGCGGCGAGCAGGGTCATGGCTATGATCCGGTCTTCATGCCCGATGGCTATGACCTGACCTTCGGCCAGATGTCGCCCGAGATGAAGCATTCCTGGTCCCCGGGCCAGCAGGGGCTGAGCCACCGCGCCCGCTCCTTTGCCAAGTTCGTGGAGAACCAGATTGAGCAATAAGCCGAACGACATGTTTGGCGTCTATGTGCACTGGCCCTTTTGTGCCTCCAAGTGCCCGTATTGCGATTTCAATTCCCATGTGCATCGCGGCCCGTTCGACGAGATCGACTATGTCGCCGCCTATGAGCGCGAAATCGCCACGGCCGCCGAACTGGCGCCGGGCCGCGTGGTGCAGTCGGTGTTCTTCGGCGGCGGCACGCCATCGCTGATGAACCCGCAATCGACCGGCCGGATTCTCGATGCCATCGCCAGGCACTGGACGATGGACGCCAATGCCGAGATCACGCTCGAGGCCAATCCGACCAGCGTCGAGGTCGACCGCTTCAAGGGCTACCGTGCCGCCGGCGTCAACCGCGTCTCGCTGGGCGTACAGTCGCTGCGCGAAGGCCCGCTGGCCGAGCTGGGCCGCCGCCACACCGTGGAAGAAGCCATTGCCGCCGTGCGCATCGCGCAATCGGTGTTCGAGCGCTCCAGCTTCGACCTGATCTATGGCCGCCCCAAGCAGACCCTCGAAGATTGGGAAGACGAGCTCAAGGAAGGCCTGTGGCTCGCCCGGGGCCATATCAGCCTCTACATGCTCACCATCGAGCAGGGCACGCGTTATTTCGACCTGCACCAGGCCGGCAAGCTCAAGATGCCTAATGAGGATCTGGCGGCCGATTTCTACGAGCTGACGCAGGAACTGACGTCGGCGGCGGGCCTGCCGGCCTATGAGATTTCCAATCATGCCCGGCCCGGCCAGGAAAGCCGCCACAACATGCTCTACTGGCGCTATGGCGAATATGCCGGCATCGGTCCGGGCGCCCATGGCCGGCTGATGATCAACAACCAGCGCCACGCCACCGCCGCCGAAAAGATGCCGTTCGACTGGCAGAAAAAGGTCAAGGCGCAGGGCCACGGCATGGTGGTGGACGATGTCCTGACCTGGGAAGAGCAGGGCGACGAGTTCCTCGTCATGGGCCTGCGCCTCAAGGAAGGTATCTCCCCTGCCCGCTTCACCGCCATTTCCGGCCGGCAGATTTCGCGCACGCAGATCGACGCCCTCAAGGGCTACGGCTTCCTCGAAACCCTGCCCAACGGCAATTTGCGGGTGACGGACAAGGGCTTCCCGGTGCTGGACGCTGTGGTAGCGGACCTGGCGGCTTAGACACTGACCCACCCTCTCCCCTTGAGGGAGAGGGACGATCCGACGCGTTCAGCGGAGGATCAGGGTGAGGGGTGCTGCGTTCGCCCATGCCAGACGAGCAGAAAGAGACCCCTCATCCGCCCGGAGCCTGCCCTCGGGCGCGACGCGACCCGTGGGGGCACCTTCTCCCTCAAGGGGAGAAGGTAAGAAGCGGCCTAAAGCCCCGCCGGCTCGACGATCTGGGTCCCGCCCGGCGCGACTTTCTTGAGCACCAGCGCATATTCCGCCTTGCCGTTGCCCAGGAACCGGAACACCCCGTCGCGTCCATTGAAGCCCTGGGCCGACGTCATCAGCACCGGATTATAGGGCGGGTTGGCCATGGACAGCGTGTTGACGTTGGCCAGGATTGTCGCCGTATAGGCGATGGTGGCCAGGGCATGGGGCGGGCCGCCGAACTGGCGCTGGTAATCGGCTGATATTGCTGCCATTCCGGATGGGTCCACGGCTGGGTAGACTGCCCCGGCCAGCGGGGCCGACGCGGCGATGGTGGGATCGCCCTCCCAATCGGCGGAGCCGACGATCTGCACCATGTCCGGCGTTACGCCCGCCTGCGCCAGCAGCACGCCGAAGCTCGGGGCCGTCGCGCGATCGGGCAGGTAGAGCGTATCGATCATGCCCTTCTTGATCGGGTCCATCGCCTGGTTGACGATCTGCTGGGCCTCTTCGACCGAGGAGAAGGTATAGACCGCCGAGGGGGCGAAGCCGGCAATGATCGCCTGCTGGCGGAAGGCGGTCTCCTGCGCCTGGCCATAGGGTGTGGCGGGAAAGGCTCCGGCAATGCCGCGCCGCCCCTGAAGCTTGATCCAGGTCAGCGAGCGCTTCATTTCCATGTCGGGCAGAACGCTCAGCAGGTAAACGCCCGGGCTCGCCGCGACGGGATTGTTGGAAAAGCCGATCACCGGCACGCCGCTCGACCGTCCTACCGCCCCGACGGCGGTCACTTCCTCGGACTTGAGCGGGCCCAGGATCAGCTTGGCGCCACCAGTGATTGCCGCGCTGGCGGCGGCAGTGGCCCCCGCGACGGTGCCACCGGTATCGCGCAGGCTGATGGTGATGTTTTCGGCGATATTGGGATTGGCCTCGATGAAGGCGATGGCGAGCCGGCTGGCATTGGCGAGCGACTGGCCGACGCCGGCCATGCCGGGATCGCCGCTCAGCGGCAGCAGCAGCGCCACCTGGACCGGGCCGCGCCCGAAGCTCTGGGCCGGTCCGCTGGGCATGATGGGTGTCGGCTGGTTGGGAATGGTCTGGGCGGTCTGGCCGCCACCATTGCCGAAATCGAGCGTGCGGGAGCCGATCTGGATCGGTGAACAGGCGGCCAGGGTCAGCATCGCCATGGCCATCAGGCCCCGTGCTGTGCCATGACATGACAGTCGATGCGTCGTCACATCCCGCCCCGAATTGCTAGCAGAGTGTTAACATTTTGGACGCCATTTCTTAACCAAGTCTCAACCGGCCGGATGCGCCTCGCATGAACGATACCAATTCAGGCTATTTCATTGCCGGGACCACCTTTACCGCCCCGCCGCTGGCGCCCGGCCTCTATGTCGTCGCCACCCCGATCGGCAACCTGCGCGACATCACCATCCGCGCCCTCGAGACGCTGGCCGCCGCCTCGGTGATCCTGTGCGAAGACACCCGCATGTCGGCGCGGCTGCTCGACCACTATGGCATCAAGGGCCGCCGCATCGCGCTGCATGAGCACAATGAGCGCGCCAAGGCCGACGACATTGTCCGCCGGATTACGGCCGGCGACGCCATTGCGCTGATTTCCGATGCCGGAACGCCGCTGCTGTCCGATCCGGGTTTTCCGCTGATCCGGGCCATGGCCGAGGCCGGCCAGCCGATTTATCCCATTCCCGGCGCCTCGGCTTTGCTGTCGGCGCTGGTGATTGCCGGGCTCCCGACCGATGCCTTCGCCTTCCATGGCTTCCTGCCGCCAAAGGCCGGGGCACGAGCCAATGCGCTCAAGGCTTTGAGCGATTCACGTGAAACGCTGGTCTTCTATGAAAGCCCGCGGCGCCTCGACGACACGCTCGCCGCCATGGCCGAGGCCTGGGGCGAGCGCCAGGCCGCCGTGGCGCTGGAACTGACCAAGCGCTTCGAGCGCGTCCATCGCGGCACCCTGCCTGAACTGGCCGAGCAATTCGCCAATACCGAGACCAAGGGCGAAGCGGTCATCGTCGTGGCCGGTGCGGCCGAGGCGGCCGCCCCCGACGCAGCGGACTGGCAGGCGGCGCTGCTGGCCGCCATGGCCGATCAACCCTTGCGGGCCGCGGTCGATGCGGTGACCGAGCAATTCGGGCTCAAGCGCAAGGAGGTCTATGATGCCGCCCTCGCCCTCAAAGCCGAAAAGTAAGGCGCGCATCGCGGCCTATCACGGCGGCCATCGCGGCGAGGCCCTTGCCGCCCTGTTCCTGCGTTTGAAGCTCTATCGCATCGTCCAGCGCCGCTACAAAACCCCGGTCGGCGAGATCGATCTGATCGCCGAGCGCTTCGGCACGACGGTGTTTGTCGAGGTCAAGGCACGCAGCAAGGCGACGAGCGAAGCCGAGACGCTGGAAGGGGTCAACCAATCCCGCATCATCCGCGCCGCACAATACTGGCTGGCCCGCCACCCGGCCAAGGCGGCGACCTCGCTGCGCTTCGACATCATCTTCGTGACGCCCGGCCGCTGGCCACGTCACCTCACCAACGCCTTCGGCCTCTAGGACCAATCTGACTGGCGACTGGTCCAATCCTAGTCGGTCAGCTCGACCCAGATCAGGTGGTGGTCGCTGGCGGCATGCACGTGTTGCTTGAGCTCGGGAAACATCGGCCAGCGGTTCGAGGCCGTCCAGGCGCCCATGCGGAACAGCCCGCCCGCTTTGACCCGGGCGAACAAAGCCGGCGACAGCAGCAGATAGTCGATCTTGTTACTGTTGCTGCCGGTGCCGAAGGTGCCGACGCCAGAAAATGCCCCGGCTGAGAAATCGGCATGCTCGCCGACATCCTTGAGGTCGGTCTCCTTGAGCAGGCGCTTGAGCGCCACCGAATCGGGCGTGTCATTGAGATCGCCCAGCACCACGATCTTGTCGTGCCCCTCGGCCCGCAGCGCCTCATAGATCTCGGCGGTGCGCACGGCCTGGGCCGTGCGCTTGTCGATCGAATTCTGGTCGTTGCCGCCGAACTTGGACTTGAAGTGGTTGGGCAGGATCCAGATGTGCTCGCCCGAGGGCGTGATGACCTCATATTCCGGGCAATCGCGGGAATAGACGCGCTCGCCATTGGGCATCATGTCGGCGATATGGCTGCGCATCAGCCCGACCGAATAGCCATTGGTGACCATCAGGCCCACATCGATGCCACGGTCGTCATTGCCATCGACCAGCATGATCTCGTCATAGGGATCGCCGCCCAGCTTGAGCAGCACCTGTTCGGAAAACTGCTTGAGCGCGACGCGATCTTCCGCCTCGATCACCGCCAGGATATCGGCGCTGACCGCCTTGATCACCCGCCCGGTATTCATCACCGCGACGGCATTGTTGGGCTCAGTCTTGAGCTCGACCCAGCCGACCCAATCGGCCCGGCCATTGGCGACGATGATCATTGGCCCGCTCTTGGGCTGCTTCCAGAACGCGCCCCTGATCTTGCGGAAAATGACGAAAGGCGGATTGGGCGAGGTGAGCTTGAGCTGCTTGATCAGGTCGAGCATGCGCGCCTTGTCGGCGGCGGAATATTCGTCCTTGTTGATCAGCACATTGATTTCGGCCACCGCATCGGTGATTTCAGCGCCCTTGGCCTGGTCGTCGAGATTGAAGGCCTTGGGTCGGTCGAACAGATTCTCCACGTTGAATGCCGCGATCTTCATGGGTCCCCTCCTGGCGATAACAGCAGGCCCATCATGCGCTCCGATTGTGACAAGGCCAATCCGCGGCCTCCCGCTCGGAAAGCCCTTGCGTCCCTGTGCGCGCCGCGCCATGTCATGGTGCCTTTCGACGGTTCCCATGAGACCTCATGGTGAGCTTGTCGAACCACGAGGTCGGGCATATCGATCTCGCCACGACCTCGTCCTTCGACAGGCTCAGGATGAGGTCTGCTGAGAAATCGGGCCGATCGGAATGCCAATGGCAAAAAAACTCAAAGTCGCGGTCCAGATGGACCATGTCGCATCCATCAATCCGCGCGGCGATTCCACCTTCGCCATGATGCTCGAGGCGCAGGCCCGCGGGCATGAGCTGCTGCATTACACGCCCGATACGCTGGCTTTGCGCGGCCATGTGGTCTCGGCTCTGGCCCAGCCCATCGAGGTGTTCGACAAGCCCAAGGGCGAGCATTTCGTGCTGGGCGAAGCGCGCCGGGTCGATCTCTCGACCCAGGACGTGATCCATATGCGCCAGGATCCGCCCTTCGACATGAACTATATCACCCTGACGCATCTGCTCGAAAAGCTGCATCCTGATGTGTTGGTGGTTAACCCGCCTTCCGCGGTGCGCAATGCGCCCGAAAAGATCCTCGTCACCGATTTCCCCGAACTGATGCCGCCCACGCTGGTGACGCGCGACCGGACCATGATCCATGACTTCCGCAAGGAGCATGGCAACATCATCGTCAAGCCGCTCTACGGCAATGGCGGGGCTGGCGTGTTCTTCATCCAGGAGGGCGACCACAACCTGGCGAGCCTGCTCGAGCTGTTCGAGAGCAACTATCGCGAACCCTTCATGATCCAGAAATACCTGCCGGACGTGCGCAAGGGCGACAAGCGCATCATTATCATCGATGGTGAGCCGGTGGCCGGCCTCAACCGTATTCCCGCCGATGGCGAGGCGCGCAGCAACATGCATGTCGGCGGTCGCCCCGAACTCAGCGAACTCACCGCCCGCGAGCGCGAAATCTGCGCCACTATCGCCCCGGCGCTGAAGGAACGCGGCATGATCTTCGTGGGCATCGACGTCATCGGCGACTACCTCACCGAGATCAACGTCACCTCCCCCACCGGCATCCGCGAAATCAAGCGCTTCGGCGGGCCCGATATTGCGGTGATGATCTGGGACGCGATCGAGAAGCGGCGCGCCTGACCATGGGCGGCCTGACGCGGGTGTCGGGCACCGGATTGGCGCGTGTGTGAGGATGGTCAGACGACTGTTCAGTCGACACCCTCCCCTCTTGCGGGGAGGGATCAAGGGTGGGGGGCGTTTAGCCCCGATATCGGGGCTCTCAACACCCCCTCCCAGCCTCCCCCGTCGAGGGGGAGGTGCCGCGCGGTGGATTGCAACCATGGTGCTCATAGCGCCCATCGGTCCAAGCCGACCTCCCTGCACCATCACACCTTTACGCCAGATAACGGGCGGTTCGGGTCAGGTTCATCTACGCGGCCATAGGGACACCATGCGCAGACGGGAGTCTGCGCAGATGTACTCCAATGCGAGGCATAGATTGACCCCCCAAAGCGTCCTGCTCGTGCAGCAGAGTTTTTCCAAGCTCGTTCCCATCGCCAGCCAGGTCGGCGAGATTTTCTACGCCCGGCTGTTTGAAACCTATCCGTCGGTGCGGCCCATGTTCGCCACCGATATCAAGCCGCAGGCCAAGAAGCTGGTGCAGATGCTGGCCATGGTGGTCAATGGCCTCGACAAGCTCGATACGCTGCTGCCTGCCGTGCAGGACCTGGCGCGCCGCCACAAGGCCTATGGCGTTGTCGACGCGCACTACCCGGCGGTCGGGGAAACCCTGATCTGGACGCTCGAGCAGGGTCTCGGCGACGACTTCACCCCCGAACTGCGTGGGGCCTGGACCCTCGCCTTCCAGACCCTTGCCGGCGTGATGATCGCCGCCGCCAGCGAACCGGCCCCGGCGGCCTGATCTGCAGCGCCTCGGCCTATCGGCCGGGGCCCTCGCCGCCCCTGGCTTGCCATCGCCCCGGCCACGTGATTAGGGCAGGGTCGCCGGATGAACGGCATGGTTGCAAGGCCGGGGTGACCCTGATGTATCTGCTCGTCGCGCTCGTTCTCGCCGGTATCGGCTTTTTCGTCCTGCGCCGCTGGCGCAAGCGGCGCGGGCCGGTCGATATGCGTCTGTCGGCGGCCTATTGGCGCAATTCGGCGCTCGTGCTGGGCGCCTACCTGTTGTCGATCCTGCTCGGCGCCGGCATCACCCGCATCATGGTCGGCTTCAACCGCTCCGGCTATGCCGACCTGGTCATGGTGGCCTTCTTCATCGTCTGGGTGCTCTACGGCGCGATCTGGCTGCTGCGCTTCCTGCCCACCGACCGGGCGCGACCGGCCTGGCTGACGCGGAGCCGGGGCTGGATCGATGGCGTCGCCCTGCTGCTGCTGGTCGGGTTAGCCACGGGCGCGCGGATGCTGTGAGCGCCGGCTGCGATTGGTGAAGACAACCGTTGCTGAAGCATGGTGTTCTCGCGCACGTCAAGAGTACCGAAAATGCCGAAGCCGCTTCTGTTCACAAAGCACGCTCTAACCGCAATTGACGAACGCCAGATCGCCGCGGAATGGGTTGAACGGACAGTCAGGTCGCCGCAATGGCAGGAGCCTGATCCCAGCAATCCCGATGTATTGCGGCTCTTTCTTGCGCTGCCCGAGGCGGGCGGCCGGTATCTCCGAGTTGCCTGTGTAGAAACTGCGACGGAAATCCGTATACTGTCTGCGTTCCTTGATCGCCGCGCGAGGCCAAAGTGAAGCCGACCGTTACCTACGACCCGGAAGCCAATGCGGCCTATATCCGCTTCTCCCCTGAGCCGGTGCGGGAGAGCGAGGAAGTGTCTGCGGGCATCGTGCTGGACTATGACGCCGAAGGCCGGATTGTCGGCATGGAAGTACTCGATGCCCGGGCACATCTATCGCCGGAACTGCTCGACAAGGCCGCCTGAGCTCACGCCCCCGCAAACAGTGCCGGCAGGTCGGCAATGCTGTCGACGATGATGTCGGCGCGGTCGGACAGTTCGGCGCGCGTGCTGTTGCCCGAGAGCACGCCGATGGCGAGGCCCGCTCCGGCGGCATGGGCCATTTCGAGATCGTGATTGTTGTCGCCCACCATGGCGATGGCGCTGGCCGGCAGGCCCGTACGTGCCGCGAACAGGTGGAGCTGGTCGGGCCACGGCTTGGGCTGCGCCACTGAATCGTAGCCGATAATGGTATGGAACAGGTCGCTCAGGCCGAGTGCGGTGGCCGTGGCGCGGGCACCGGCCTCCGAATCATTGGTGGCGATGCCCAGCAGCAAGCCGGCTGCGGACAATTGTTCGATTGCATCGGCGAGGCCGTTGATCGCCACGGCGCGGCTGGCGCCCTCGATGGTCGTGAAGGCATTGAAGGCCGCGACCTTGGCGTTTCGATCCTCGCCCAGGAGCTCTGGGTGAAACAGGTCGACAATGTCGGCATTGGTGCCGGCTGCCACCGCCGAGCCGCTGCGGAAGCGTTGCTCTGTCCAATCATAGCCACCCAGCTCGACCAGGGCCCGGGCTCCGGTCTCGTCGCGGGGCCGGGCCTCCCGAGCCAGCGCCATCACCACGCCGAACCAGGTGCGATTGAAATCGATCAGCGTGCCGTCCTTGTCGAACAGAATGCCGCGGATGGCAGACAAATCGGGCATGCGGCGGGCTCCTGGCTGGGCCGCCCGACCCTAGGTGGCGCATGCCGCGCTGGCAAGGTTGGCCTCGGCCCGCAAATGCCGTACTGCTGGGCGCAACCGGAGCCTTGCCACCATGCCCACCACGACCTTCCTTGTCGCCTTCGCGACCCTGTTTGCCACGGTGGGCGTGGCCGATATCGCCTTCATCTTCGCCGCACTGACCAAGCATAATACGTCCAAGCAGCGCTTTGCCTTCGCGACACGCGGCGTCATCATTGCCGGGGTGATCCTGCTGCTCTTTGCGGTCCTGGGAAACCCGATCCTGGAAGTGTTCGGCATCACCATTCCGGCCCTGCGCACCGCCGGCGGCCTGCTGCTGTTCCTGATCGCCATCGACATGGTGTTCGCGCGCCATTCCGGCGGCACCGACATTACCGATCAGGAAGAGGTCGAGGCCCGCTCGCGCGAGGATATCGCGGTATTTCCGCTCGCCATGCCGCTGCTGGCCGGACCGGGCGCGATCAGCGCGGTGATCCTGTTGACAACAGGCACGCACAACCCCGCCGAGTTCTGGGCGGTGCTGGTCGCGATCGTGGTGATCCTGTTCCTCGCCTGGCTCACCCTGCTGGTGGCCATTCCCATCCAGCGGCTATTGGGTGTCACCGGCCTTGCGGTGGTGTCGCGCGTTGTCGGCATTCTGCTGGCGGCCCTGGCCGTGCAGTTCGTCTTCGACGGCGTCAAGGCCAGCGGCATTCTGACCGGCGCCGCCTGACGGAATAAAAAAGCGGCCGACTCGCGCCGGCCGCTCGCATACAAGGGTTCAAGCTTACTTCTTGGCGGTGTTGCCAGCGCTGCCTGCGCCCAGGCCCGTGACCGGCTTGGCAGCGGCGATCTTGTCCTTCTTGGGCTTCTTGGCTTCTTTGTTGCTCTTCATCTGACCTTTGGCCATGCCAGTTCTCCTCGCTGCGGGCCCGCGGCCCGGATCAATAATGCAGCGAGGCTAGACCCGCGCCGAATCGGTGACAAGTCCCCGGATTATTTGGCCGATTGGCAGCGGCCGCTCGGCCCCAGCGCGGCAATGGCGCGCGGATCGCAGCCGGTCAGCAGGAACTGGATCCACTCGTTCTGGCCGCCATAGAAGGCGTTGCGATCGACCTCGCCGCGCACCCCGCGCACCACGCCCGTCTGCGTCCACTGCCAGAAGGTCCAGGTCCGGTTGCCATAGCGCTCATGCGGCTCGGCGGCGGTCGAGCGCAGCCAGAACGCATTGGGGAAATACTCGCCCTCGAGCACGTCGCGATGGAAATTCATGTCGGTATAGATGATGGGCAGCTTGCCGGTATGGCGCTCCATCGCCTCGAGCATGACGCGCACCTTTTCGAGCGCATCGGCCCGCGACGGCTTGTTGGTGCAGCTCGAATGGTTGTTCCATTCGAGGTCGAGCACCGGCGGCAGCGCATCGGGATCATTGGGCACATTGGCGATGAACCAGGCCGCCTGCTCGGAGGCCAGCGAGCACCAGGTCATGAAATGATAGGCGCCGCGCGGCATGCCGGCTTCGCGCGCCCGCACCCAGTTGGTGCGGAAATTGGGATCGAGATAGTCCTTGCCCTCGGTCGCCTTCATGAAAACGAAATGCATGCCCGAGGCGAAGGCCTGGCGGAAATCGATATTTTCCTGGTAGCGCGCCACGTCGATGCCCTGAATGGGCATGACCCGCGCCCGGTCGACGCCGGAATGGGGGCGATTATCGCCCTGGATCGGGCCATAGAGCCCGCCCCCGGACGAACAGGCCACCAGCACGGCGGCCAGCATGGCCGAGACGACGCCCTTGGCGAGCGCGGACATCGAGGGGAGCGGCCAGCGGGTGGTCATCGGGCAGAACTCTACGCAATACAAAGGTAAGCCTTTGATTCAACATGGCTCGGTTAACGCCGGATTAGGTTTACCTTTGTGGCAAGTGGCGTGGTTAACAGGCCGTATTTCGTTCGCTTTACGTTCTTGTTCTCGTTTGCCCTCTTTGCTAGGCTGGCGCCGGGGCTTGGGGCATTTGGGCGATGGTCACCCGCGTAGCGACAGTGGCGTTTCAGGGCATCGAGGCGGTGCCCGTGGATGTGCAGGTGCAGATCGCGCCTGGTCTCGCGCAGTTCATCCTGGTCGGGCTGCCCGACAAGGCAGTCAAGGAATCCGGTGAGCGCGTCCGCGCCGCCTTGGTGGCCTCGGGCCTGGGCCTGCCGCCCAAGCGCATTACCGTCAACCTGGCACCCGCCGACCTGCCCAAGGAGGGCAGCCATTACGACCTGCCCATCGCGCTGGGCATCATGGCCGCCATCGGCGCCATTCCCCAGGATGCGCTCGATGGCTATCTGGCGCTGGGCGAGCTGGGGCTCGATGGACGGCTGGCCCATGTCGGCGGCATCCTGCCGGCCGCCATTGCCGCGCAGGGGCGCGATCTCGGCCTGATCTGCGCCGAACCATCAGGGGCCGAGGCGGCCTGGGCCGGCGAGGGGCTCGATATCATTGCGGCCGAGAGCCTGCTGGCGCTGGCCAATCACCTGACCGGGCACCAGCTCGCCGCCAGGCCCGTGCCGCGCAAGTATCTGCCGCAGGGCGGTCTGCCCGATCTGAGCGATGTGCGCGGCCAGCAGGTGGCGCGGCGCGCGCTCGAAGTGGCAGCGGCCGGCGGCCACAATATGCTGATGGTCGGGCCACCGGGAGCCGGCAAATCGATGCTGGCCGCCCGCCTGCCCTCCATCCTGCCGCCGCTCGATCCGCGCGAGCTGCTCGATATTTCGATGATCCAGTCCATTGCCGGCGAGCTGGCCGGCGGGGCGATTTCCGATCGTCGCCCGTTCCGCGCGCCGCATCATTCGGCCTCGATGGCGGCTTTGGTGGGCGGCGGCCTCCGGGTGCGGCCGGGCGAAGTGAGCCTGGCGCATAATGGCGTGCTGTTTCTCGACGAGCTCCCCGAATTCGCGCCCAATGTGCTCGACAGCCTGCGCCAGCCGCTGGAATCGGGTGAAACCGTCATCGCCCGCGCCAATGCAAGGGTCAGCTATCCCAGCCGCGTGCAGCTGATCGCGGCGATGAATCCGTGCAAATGCGGCATGGCGGGGACACCCGGCCATACCTGTCGCCGCGGCAAGGCCTGCGCCGACGATTACCAGAGCCGGGTCTCGGGACCGTTTCTCGATCGGATCGATATCCGCATCGACGTGCCGGCGGTGACGGCGGCCGACATGATCGCGCCAGCCGATGCCGCCGAGAGTTCGGCCAGCGTGGCCGAGCGGGTGGCGCGCGCCCGGGCGCGGCAGCGCCAGCGCTTTGCCGAGCATGGCGCGCCCGATGTCTTCACCAATGCCGGCGCCGGTGCGACGCTGATCGAGGCGGTGGTCAATCCCGACAAGGAAAGCCAGACCCTGCTGCTGCAGGCGGCCGAGCGCTTCAACCTCTCGGCCCGCGCCTATCACCGGGTGCTCAAGGTGGCGCGCACGCTGGCGGACCTGGCCGGCGTCGAGCGTGTGGGTCGCCCCCACATCGCCGAGGCGCTAAGCTACCGCATCAATTTCGGAGCGGCCTGATGATCCACCGCATTACCTGTGGCGCGCTGGTGGTGCGCGACAACAAGATATTGCTCGTGCGCCACCAACAGCCCGGCCAGCACGATTTCTGGATCGCGCCCGGCGGTGGCGTCGAAGGCAATGAGGAACTGGCCCGGGCTGCCGAGCGCGAAACCTTCGAGGAAGCGGGCATTCACGTGGTGGCGACGCGCCTGGCCTATATCGATGAGGGCTGGAACCAGGCGCAGCGCATCCTCAAATTCTGGTTTCTCGCCGATTATGTCTCGGGCGAGCTCGACACATCAGCCAATCCGGGCGAAGGCGAGTTCATCGTGGAGGCGGACTGGTTCGCGCTCGATGCCTTGCCCGAAGGGCACGTCTTTCCCGAACCGCTGCGCACCCGCTTTCCGCGCGATCTCGCGGCCGGCTTTCCTGGCGCGGTCAAGCTGCCTTTGCACAAGCTGCTGTTCTAGGGGGACACTATGAGGCCCGCGCTGCGCGACAAGATAGTGGCTGTCTGCAACCGCAAGATCGCCGAGAAGGGCCCAAATGTGGGCCTCTCCTTCTATGCCTTCTTCGCTAACCGCAATGATGATCCTGACCTGCTGATGGAAGCCGCCGAATGGTGGATCCGCACCAACAGGCTCGATCACTTCGAGAAGGCGACCAAGATCCGCGCCATGGTTTCGGCACTGCCATAGCCAGGTGGGTCAGGCGCCTCGCGATTGGCTTTCCCGGCGCGGTCAGGCTGCCGTTGCACAAGCTGTTCCAGGTGTTTGAGTGGACCTCATCCCGAGCCTGTCGAAGGACGAGGTCGTTGCAAGATCGGCGTGCCCGACCTCGTGGTTCGACAGGCTCACCATGAGGTCTCAGGTCGATCGCGCTCAACCGCACGCCCTGTCGAATTCCGACCTGCGCCTTCGTCGTAAGGACGGAGCGACCGGCAACCGCGCGGCCGCGAACCGATGGAAGGAAACGGATCATGGCTTCGACAGTGCTCTACATGTCCATGTCCCTCGATGGCTTCATCACCGGC